>CAZEHQ010000031.1:0-27565 GCA_964512165.1 uncultured Gemmatimonadaceae bacterium
CATCACCCCCGACCTGGTGGTCGACAAGGTGGGAGAGGACTGGGTCGTCAGCCTCACCGACGGCAACCTGCCGTCCCTGACCATCAACCGCTCCTATGCGCAGCTCGCAAACGGCCGCCGGCGCAAGGACGAGGTCCGGTCCTACGTGTCGGAGAAGCTCAACGACGCCCGTTGGCTGATCAACGCGATCAACCAGCGCCGGGCGACGATGCTGAAAGTGGCCAACTACCTCGTACGGGCGCAGATGGACTGGTTCGAGCGCGGCCCGGCCCACCTCAGGCCGATGGTCCTTCAGGATGTGGCCGACGCCGTTGGCATGCACGTGTCGACCATCAGCAGGGTGAGCAACGGCAAGTACATGCAGACCCCGCACGGCGTTTTCGAGCTCAAGCACTTCTTCGACAGCAAGGTGCAGCGCGACGACGGCGAGGAGGTGTCGGCGCGCAGCGTCAAGGAGAGCATCTCCGTCCTGATCGAGGGTGAAGACAAGCAGGAGCCCCTCAGCGATCAGGCCATCGCCGACGAGCTCGGCAAGGAGGGCATCCAGATCGCTCGCCGCACGGTGGCCAAGTACCGCGTGCAACTGGGGATCAACTCCCAGCGCTACCGCAAGCAGGTGTTCTGAACCTCTCCGCGCCGCCTTGACAGCACCCTCCGCACCGCCGTAGGCTAGGCGTTCCCGCGAATGGGAACTATGCAAATGAACAAGAGCCTGCCTCCGGTCGCGGCCAGCCTTCTTCTTCTCCTCCTCGGCAGCGGCTGTGGATACACCTACTACGCCGGTCCACTCCGGCCCTCCGACGGGCAGGAGAGAGCGGTGGCGGTGGCCGACGACGGGGCGGTGACGTACACACAGGGCCGCCTCGAAGTGAGGCTCCGCCCAATCACCGACGCCGAGCTCAACCGCCAGTTCGCCTCACACTCCCGGTCGGGGCCCGCCTCGACGAACCCCTTCACCTTCGGCGACGCCGAGCTGGGGGAGGGCGGGGAGGGTCAGTCCCGCTTCACGGTCTTTTACCTGAACGTCAAGAACTACGCCTTCCCGAGGGTTCAGATCGACCCGACCCAGGTGGAGCTGACGGCCGACAACGGCCGCCGCTACTGGACCCTCGACGTGAGTCAGCTGAAGAGCTACTACCGGGCCTACGTCCTCGGTTACCGGGGCAACGAGTACGACCGCTACCAGGAGCGCCTCGACCTGGCCCGGAGCAACATGTTCCGGAAGGAAGTCATCTTCAGCGGCCAGGAGCTCGAGGGCTACCTCGTCTTCCCGGTGCTCCATCCCGATGTCTCGCGGGTCCAGGTGACCATCCACGACACGGTCCTCCGCTTCGACCACCGCAACGAGCCGGTGGAGACGGTGGACATCCGCTACCGGTTCGAGCGCGAGGTGGGCCGCCTCTACCCGGACGGCACCCGGATGCTCTCGGCGAACTGACCTTTGCCCGCTGCCCGAATCGAAATCGACGGAGGACCCCGATGATCAGGCTATCGACCCTGGCGCTGCTTGGCGCCCTGATCCTGGCCGGCGACGGCTGGGCGGAGATCAAGAGTTGGCGCGTCGGCGACGGCACCCATCCATGGATCCTGCGGCCGGTGAGCGGCCGTCTCGACCTGGGACGCAGCTGGGCCGTGGAGCTGCTGGCCGACGACGACGGCGACGGTCTCATCGACGAGGACCCCGTCGACCTCATCGACAACGATGACGACGGCACCATCAACGAGGATCCCGAGGATCCGCAGGTCGACAACGACGGTGACGGCCAGCTCAACGAGGACTGGGACAACAACCGCGACGACGACGGCGACGGTCTCATCGACGAGGATCCGCCCGAGCTGATCGACAACGACATCGACGGCCTGATCAACGAAGACGGCCCCGATCCCCAGATCGACAACGACGGCGACGGGCTGCTCAACGAGGACGGCCTCTACAGCCAGTACGACGACGACTGGGACGGGCTGCTCAACGAGGATCCCGTCAACGGCGTGGACGACGATGGCGACGGCCTGGTGGACGAGGATCCCGACATGCCCGAGCACGGCGGCGGCGTGACCACCTGGATCCGGCCAATTCGTCTGGACAGCCTGCGCAACCTCGCGTACATGCTCAACCAGCGCTACAAGGCCGGCGAGTTCGGGGGCGTCATTCCCGGCAAGGACACCCAGCGGCCCTACATGGTGGTGCCGAGCGAGTACGGCTTCCGCCGCGAGGTCTCCGACCCCGTCTCGGGTGACTACTGGGCGGCGGCGGGGGTCATCCGCCGGGAGGACGCCGAGAGAGCGGTGGACGGCAACCTCCGCACCGAGTTCAACAGCACCAAGTACGGCCGCGGCGGCATCGCGATGAACCTGATGGGCTACTACTACCTCAACCGCATCACCTTCCGGCCTCATCCCACCCTGCCGGGAGGCACCATCGCCAACTACTACATCCGCTACGGCAACCAGACCTCGATCAACCTCCATGCCGAGACCATCCAGGCCAACAGGACCCTGGTCTCCACCACCCGCGATCAGCTCACCCCGGTGGTCAAGAACCTGCGCTTCCCCACCTATGTGGCCGGGCGCGTCGACATCTACTCCATCGATCCCGAGGGCAAGCTGAGCCAGATCTCCGAGCTCGGCCACTTCGGCGACGGTTACGCCATCGACGGCCAGTACACCTCCGAGGTCATCGACGTGGGCGTCCCCACGCCGCGCGCCCGCCGCTACGACCGCGAGATCGAGCAGTTCTCCGGCGGCGAGCGGGATGCCTACGAAAGCCAGTTCGACCTGGATCTGCCCGGCGAGCAGGTCAACTGGGGCAAGGTCCGCTGGAAGGGCCGCCGCGACGGCCTCGGCGGCGACGTGCGCATCCAGTTCCGGGTCGGCAACTCGCTCGACACCCATGTCTACGCCCGCCGGCTGGGCCCCGGCTTCGAGGACGACCGCGACGACAACGGCAATCCCCTCGACCTGTTCTCCTGGATCAAGCTCACCGACGGCCGCATCCCCCAGCGCGAGCTGCGGTACAACGAGCTGGGCGTCGACGTGGGCGCCGACGGGAGACGGGGCTGGAGCTACTGGTCGGCGCCGTTCAAGCTGGCGGACGGCCTCATCGACGAGAGCCTGCCCGAGTCCGAGTGGGGCGACGCCGGCGTCCAGCTGCCCCTTCCCGGAGGCACCCGCTACATCCAGTTCCGCGTCTACTTCGACGGCCCCCAGCACGGCGCCGCCCTCCTCGACTTCATCGAGTTCGACTACGACACGCCCCTCGTCTCCGGGGGCGTGGTGGCCGAGATCTTCCCGTCGGGCGTCCCCCTGGGCGAGGAGGCCATCTTCCGGTACTACCTCCGGCCGCTCTTCGGGCCGGCGGACCCGATGGTCTTCAACCGGATCCAGATCGACGTTCCCAGTATCGACAGCCGCATCGACACCCTGCGCGTCGACGGCCAGGCCTGGGTCGAGATCGGCGCCGGCACCGGCGACGATCCTCTCCTCGATGTCCATCCCGCCCGTCTCGCCCCGGTGGAGGGCAGCCCCGACAGCCTGGGGCAGTTCGCCCAGTCCGTCGTCACCGACCCGGTCACCGGGGCTCACAAGCTGTCGATCAAGCTGCCTTCCATGGGTGCCGGGCACTTCCAGTTCGGCGAGAACATCGAGGTCGTCTTCCGCTCCCGGCTCTTCCGGGGCTCCCAGCAGTTCCTCAGCTCCCTGTGGAACGACGAGGTCGGAGGCACCGCGATCCCCCAGCCCACCGAGGACGGGGACGCCACTCCCGACGTGGGCACCAACTCCCGCCTCGTCGTGGTCCAGGACATCGGCAGCGTCGTGCAGGCGCCTGTCGTCAGCCCCAATCCCTTCACCCCCAACGGCGACGGCATCAACGACGAGATCGTGTTCTCCTTCGACCTCTTCCTCGTCACCGAGGAGGTGGAGGTGGAACTCGACATCCACGACCTGTCCGGCCGCCGTCTGGCCCGGATCGAGGCCGGGGACTCGGCGGCGGGCGCCCTGCGGTTCACCTGGGACGGCCGCGACGAGAGCGGCCTGCTCGTGCCCCCCGGGATCTATCTCTACCGTTTCGCCGTCGACTCCGACGACACCTCCGCCCGGCACTCCGGCGTCCTCTCCGTCGCCTATTGAGCCGCTGATCCCGGGTCCATAGGCGCCGGCAGAGGGGGCCGTCTCGAGGCCATGGGCCGCGGGTCCCGTCTCTTTGCCGGTTGCCTCCTGCTGGCGGCGCTGGCGCTGAGGCTGGGCTACATCCACCAGCACGGCGCCAGCCCGTTCTTCGACGCGCCCGTCGTCGACGCCCGGACCTTCCTCGACCAGGCCCTGGCCATCGCCGCCGGCGATCTCGGGGGCGGTTCCGAGCCCTACTGGCAGGCGCCCCTCTACATCTACCTGCTGGCCTTCGTCTGCTGGCTCATGCCGGGCTCGTACTTCGTCGGCATCCGTCTCGTCCACGCCCTCCTGGGGGCCCTCTCCTGTCTGCTGGTGTACGGCCTCGCCCGCCGCGCCTTCGGCGAGCCGGTGGGGCGGATCGCCGGCTGGGCGGCCGCCCTGTGCGGCACCTTCCTCTACTTCGAGGGAGAGCTGCTGGCCGTGCCCCTGGAGGTATTCCTGGACCTCCTGTTCCTCCAGCTCCTCCTGGCGGCCCAGGACCGGGGGCGCAGCCGGGACTGGGGCCTGGCCGGCGTGGCGGCCGGGCTGGCCGCCCTCGCCCGCCCCAACATCCTCCTCTTCGTCGCGCTGTTCTGCGCCTGGCACCTGTGGCGGCGGCGCTCCGTGGGCGCCCTCGCGCCCTTCGCGGGCTGCGCCCTCCTGGTGATCCTCCCCGTCACCCTGCGCAACTGGGCCGCCGAGCCGGGCCTGGTCCTGATCTCGGCCAACGGCGGCGTCAACTTCCACATCGGCAACAACGCCGACTACGAGCGCACCGTCGCCCTGCGGCCCGGGGTTGAGTGGGAGGAGATGGTCTCCGAGCCG
Source organism: uncultured Gemmatimonadaceae bacterium (assembly GCA_964512165.1). Taxonomy (GTDB): domain Bacteria; phylum Latescibacterota; class UBA2968; order UBA8231; family UBA8231; genus UBA8231. Next base: position 4,975 of record CAZEHQ010000031.1, read on the forward strand.
GCGAGGGCGGGCCACGTGACCGCCGCGGCGAAGTCCACCTGGTTCCTGCGCAAGGGCCTGGCCTGGATCGCCTCCCACCCCCTCGACTACCTGGGCCTCCTCGCCAGGAAGACTCGCGACTTCTGGAGCGGCCCGGAGGTCAAGCGCAACCAGGACATCTACTACGCCCGGCAGCACTCCTGGATCCTCGGTCTGCTGCTGTGGGACCGGTACCTCTCCATGCCCTTCGGACTGATCGCACCCCTGGGCCTGCTCGGCCTGGGGCTGAGCCTCCGCATCCGCGGCGATCCAACGGCCCTGCTGCGGCTCTACGCTCTCGGCTACACGGCCTCGGTCGTGCTGTTCTTCCCCGCCGCCCGTTACCGCATGCCGGTCCTGCCCGTGCTGATCGTCTTTGCCGCCCTGGCGGTCTGGCGTCTGCTGGGCAGCCTGCGTCGGAGGTCCTGGTCGGAGGCGGCGAGGCTGGGGGTGCCCCTGGCCGTTCTCCTGGTCCTGTGCAACCTGGCGAGTGCGGCCCCCACCCAAGAGGACGCCCAGCTCCACTTCGACCTGGGCGAGGTCTACCTGCGCAAGGGGGAGTACGCCCTGTCCGAGACCCACTCCCGGAGGGCCCTGGCGCTGGATCCGGGATACAACTACGCGCGCCACAATCTGGCCGTGGCCTGTTACCACCAGGGGCGCCTGGGGGAGAGCGGCCGGATGGCCCGGGCCACCTTGGCGGAGAATCCCCGGCGGGTGGACACCCACGTGCTTCTCGCCCGCGTCCACCTGGACGTGGGCCGCCCGCAGCAGGCCCGGGCCGCCCTGCTGCGCGCCCTGGAGCTGGATTCGGGGTCCGGCATGGCCAACTACGAGTACGCCCGTCTCCTCTACCGCCAGGGGCGCTACGCGGCTGCTGCCGAGCACTTCCGGCGGGCCCTGACTTCCCGGCCGCGGGACTTCCGGATCCACTACCAGTTGGGGCGCGCCCTGCACCAGTCCGGGCGGCCCGAGGCCGCCCTCGACTCCTATGAGCGCGCCCTGTCCCTGGAGAGGCGGCCCGAGGCCCTTGTCGCCATTGGCGCCCTGCACCTGCTCGACGGGCGCACTCGGAGGGCCCGAACCCTCTTCCTGGAGGCCCTGGAGCTGGACCCGGAGAACCCGGAGGCCCACGTCAACCTGGCGCTCATGGACACCGAAGAGGGACGCCACGGCGCCGCCGTCGAGCGGTTGCGGCAGGTGCTGGCCAGGGGCCCTTCGCCCCAGGCTCGGGCTCTTCTCGAGGAAGTCCATCGACGGATGGGTACCGGCCGGGACTGAGGCGGGCCGGAGACAAACGTCAGCGCGGGGCCGCACCTGCCCGGATGCGCTCCACCAGGGCCCGTCCGAAAGCCTCCTGGCGCAGCTCCGTGGAGACCTGGAGGGCGTAGCGTTCGGCGTCCCCGGGGCGGCCTGCGGCGATCAGCTCGATCACGAGCAGATGGAGCAGCTCGGGGAAGAACCTGCGCCGTGTCTCTTCATCCCGGATGGCCGCTTCGAGGGCGGCCAGGGCGCCGGACCCTTGCCCCAGCAGGTGGCGGGCGTACCCCTCCACAAAGTCCCGCAGCCCCTGGGAGAAGCCGGGCGCCCGGGCCAGGAAACGCAGGCGGTCCAGCACGGTCTCGAGGGCCGCCCTGTCCGTCTCGTCCGGAGGGCGGCCGAGCAACCGACCGCAGCGGACCCAGCGCAGAGTGGCCCACAAGTCGCTCCAGATCGTGAAGGGCTGCTCCAGGCGGGAGGCCTGGTAGTAAGCCCGGGCCCGCTGGTACTCCCGCGCCGAGAACAGGGCCTCGGCCACGTTCAGGGCCAGCAGGTCCGGCCCTTCTCCCTGCACCCAGCGCTCGACCCCGCGCCGCTCCCCGGGGCTCAGCCCGGCCAGGAGGGTGGCGCCCCGCCGGCGGAGGTCTTCGGCGCGGCTCTCGTTGCCCTCGTCCATGGGGGGAGAGGCGAAGAGGCGGGCCATGGCCCGGGTGACGGCGAGTTGCTCGACGGGGAGGTCTCCGAGGCGTTGGCGGTAGCGGTTGTCGGCCTGGAGCTGCTGGAGCCTCTGCGGCGGGAATCCCCAGGGTTGAGGCGTCTCGCGCAGGGCCGCCGCCACGGCCCGGGCGAGCAGCGCCTGCCCGGCGGCGGTGGGGTGCAGGTGGTCGGCCATCAGCTCCCAGCCCACGCCGGCGGCCGGGCTGTGATCCAGGAACCGCGCTTCCACCTCGGCCAGGATCGCCCCCTCCTCGGCCGCAACCCGGCGCACCACCTCGTTGAGCCGGGCCGTCGCCCGCCAGGGCCGGGTATCCAGCTCGCGGGCCTGCAGGTAGGCCTGCCGCGCGGCGAACCCGTCCCCAAGGCGCTCCAGGTGATGGCCGCGCAGGAAGTGGAGGTAGGCGTCCTCCTCGCGCAGCTCGCGAGCCTCTTCCAGGGCCCGCAGGGCGGCGGCGGCGGCCTGGCCCCGGCTTCCGGCCTGCAGCAGGTCCAGGTAGGCGGCGCCGTCCTCGCCGGAAGGGGGATCGCCGCGGGCAGGCGCAAAGCCGCGCTCGTTGCTGGTCAGGGTGCAGAGCACCAGGGGGATGCCCCGCTCCCGGCAGAGGGCGGCCACGTCCCGCAGGTTGCCCTCCAGGTTGACCGCCGCCCGTTCCCGCCTCGGATCGTCCACGGGGACGGAGCCCGTTCGCGACATGGTCTCCAGCAGATCCGCGGGTTGGGCCTCCTCGGTGCCGAAGGCCCCGAGGAGCCCGACCACCAGGCGGGTCATCCGCCACTGCATCACCCCGTAGTGAAGCCGCTTGCTCCACAGGCCGCGGCCGCCCTGGGCGAGGGAGGCGGACCCGTACACCCCGTAGAGCTCGTTGTGCCCCGTGTAGACCACCACGAGATCGGCCTCCAGGGCCCGGACGCCGTCCTCCACGGCGCGGGCGACGGCGAAGCTCGAGGCGGCCGTGATGCCGGCGTTGAAGACCTCGATGGGGCGTCCGGGATGCAGATCCCGGAGCATCTCCTGGAGGTGGGATGGCGCCGACAGGCGCTTGGGGTGGGGGAAGCCCTGTACCGTCGACCCGCCGGCGAAGAGCACCCGCAGGGCCTCGGGCGGGGCGGGTTCGACGTAAGGCCGGGGGGTCATGCGGACGCCGCCCGCGGGAAGGTCCCCCGCAACGCCGGCGAAGAAGCGTTGCGGGTAGTCCGGATTGACGGCGTTGAGGGTTCGGTCCTCCACCGTGGCGAGGAGGAGGGCGAAGGCCGGAGGGCGGAGGGCCGGCACCAACCGGAGGGCGCCCTCCAGGAGCACCACGAGTACCAGGCCGACGAGCAGCGCCGCAAACCGTAGGCGCATCGCAGAGCCTCCCTTAAGGGGGATCGAGGCTCTGGCTCTGACGGGCGGCGTAATCGGAGAGGGCTTCTTCGTTGATCACCACCTCGGCGGCATGGACGCGGCGCAGCGAATCGAGGAAGCTCTCGAAGAGGACGGCCTCCCGCCGCCTGAGGATCTGCCCGGCGATGCGCCGGCGCATCCGCCAGAAGGGCACGGCCTCCTTCTCGAAAGGCTGGTCCAGGCGGAAGACGCTGTACCGCTCCTGGACCTCCAACGGACCCTGGAGCACGCCCACGTCCTCGGTGTTGCGGTCTCCCAAGACCGTGCGGTAGGGCGACTTGTAGAGCGGCCGGATGGTGACCTTGCCGCTGTCACCGAAGGTGTGGCCCCCCACCGGCTTCATGCCGGGACGCACCGAGTGGCGGGCGGCGAGCACCTCCAGCCCTTCGCCCGCCCGCGCCCGGGCGAGGATCGAATCGGCCTGCGCACGGGTGTCGAGAAGGACCTCCGTCATCCGGATGAAGCCGGGGAGGGAAGTGTAGGACTTCAGGTTGCGGTCGTAGTGATCCCTCACCTCTTCTTCCGTCACCTCCGCCCGGCCCTTCACCACGTCGCGGCGCAGGCGTGCGGCCATCAGGCCCAGGCGCTCCTTCTCCCGCCACTCCACCATGCCCGGCCCTTCGGTCAGCCCGCGGGCCCGGGCCTCGAGCACCAGCAGGGAATCGGGGATCAACCTCTCCTCCAGGGCCCGGACGACGGCCGCGGTGTCGGGGGGCAGGGCCTCCTCGTCCAGGTCGCGCAGCCCCTCCATGGCGACGAGGACGGTGACGGCGCCCCCTTCGTACTCGATCAGGGGGGCCTGCTCCTGGCCCGGGTCGACCGTACGGCCGTGCAGTCCGTCGAAGACCGCCTGCAAGAGGTGGCGGTGGAGGCTCAGGCCACGAGCCTCCTTGAGCGAATCGAGGACGGCGCTGCGCCGCTCCCAGCCCTTGCGCGTCATCAGGCGCTGATAGATCTCCTGGCGCAGTTGCTCGTAGGGCAGGCGCCGTTTCCGCAATACCTTGACCACCTCGTAGCCCTCGAAGGTCCGGATCGGCTCGCTCACCTGCCCTTCCTCGAGATGGAAGGCGCCATCCCGCAGGGTGGGCACCGCATCGGAGGCCCCGAAGAAGGCCTGCAGATCGCCGCCCTTGTCCGCGTCGCCGGCCAGGGAGCGCTCCCGTGCCAGTTCGCCGAAGTCGGCTCCCTCCGACAACAGGCGGATGACTTCGCGAGCCTCCTCCTCGGTGGCGGAGAGGATGTGGGCGGGCCAGACCTGCCAGCCCAGCGACTCCTCCTCGTAGAAGGAGAGCAGCTCCTCTTCGGTCACCGAGAGGCGGGCTTCGACCAGCGTCCTGGCCAGCTCTCCTGCGGCGCGTTCATCGACCATCGCCGAGAGGGTGCTCTCCACGTCCGGGTGCCGGTCCAGCCCTCGACGGCCGGCCTCGCCCAGGATCAGCTCCCTGTCGACGAGGCTCCGGAGGTGCTCCCCATGGGCGGCCGTCCCCTCCTTCTTCGATCGCAGATAGGCGGGCAGGGTCTGCTCGTACTCCTCCAGATCCAGGGCGGTGACCGGCCGTCGGGAGACCGTGGCCAGTACCGCCGCGGGATCACCGGGCCCGGCCTGGGGGCCGCACGCCGGGAGGGCCGCGCACAGACCCAGGGTGAGAGATCTCCACCTCATCGATGGCATCTCCTGTCAAAGAAACTGCGCGGCGCCTCCTTGCGGCGGCACCGCGCAGTCAGGTGATGGTCCGAAGCAGACGCGTTATTCGCTGGTGGCTGCCCTGCTGCCGTCCGGGTAGACGCGGCCGATCTCCCGCTCGAAGTGCATGGAAATGTCCACCATCTCCGCCGGATCGCCCCTGAAGTCGTAGCGCACCACCAGTCCGGGGATGTGGACGGTCAACTCTTCCACGTCGGGGGCCAGGGGCCTGAAGACCAGGTACCCCTCGGCCTCCTGGGCGCTGAAGACCGGCAGGTCGGGGAACATGGTGTTGCGCAGGATGCCGTCCCTCTCCTTCCACACGTGGTGTGCGTTGCCGCCCATCCCGGGATCGCCGCCGCCGTGGCCTCCGCCGACGTAGCGGTGGTAGTAGATCCAGAGCTGCTCGCGGGTCAGGGCGTAGTACTTGCGGCCGTTGGCGGTGGTGATATAGACCGTCTCTGGATCCAGGTAGACCTTGGGGTACTGGTAGTTGGAGATGGTAGCGCGAAAGACGGTGAAGCGCTGGGGCGTCTCCCCGGTGCGGAAGTAGGTGGAGTTGCCGAAGGTGTAGGGGTTGCGCGAGTCGGCCCCGTCCATGGAGAAGGAGCTGAACTGCCGGTTCAGCTCCTCGTCGGTCATGGGCCGCAGGCCGACTTCGAGGCGGCCCTGCGTGTGGGTGACCGTGCCGTCGTCGGCGACGCTCTTGTTCTCCCCCTGCTCGGCCTCGCTGAGGGGCGTGAGGGGGTCCGCGTAGTAGCGGTAGGAACAGCCCGAAAGCAGCAACAGGGCCGGAAGCAGTGGAATGAGCCACCTGGTCATGATCACCTCCTACTCTACGCCGGCGAAGATGGTTACGAACATGGTCGTCTCCGTCCGCGCCTTGTCCGCCGAGGCACGGTCGATGCGGGAGACCCGGAACCCGGTCTGAGTCCACAGGTCGTAACCGCCGTATTCCGCGTTGTTGGTGAACTGAAGGGCATAGACCATCTCGTCGCGGTCGGAGCGCAACTGGTGGGTCTTCAACTCCTCGCGGAACTGCCTTACGAGGAGGTACTCGATACCCGTCTGCAGCTCCGTGTGGGACAGGATCGGCAGGCGCAGGACCAGGGAGCCGAGCTCGCGCAGCTCGGTGGTGGCCACGCGCACCAGGGTGTTCTCCCGGGGTGAGGGGCGCTGGCGCAGGAACTCGCTCTTCCACCGGGGCTGGATCTTGAAAACGCCGAGATCGAGGGTGTAGTCGATCTTGTTGAGGACTCCCACGAAGGAGGCCGTCTCGCGGAGGTTCTGCTGCTCCACGGGGCGCTCGGAGTAGTTGGACTGTCCAATGACCTCCCACTTGACCCGGTTGCGCACCTGCAGGCGATCCCCCCGGTACTGGTAGCCCAGGTACAGGGTGTTGGCCCAGCCGTCGCGCAGGGGCAGGGGATCGTCGTAGTCGATGAGCTCTCCACGAGAGCCTTCGAGGACGACCCACTCGATCACGTGGTCGCGGATGTCGTCCTGGGCCCGCCGGTAGTTGTTGAAGACCTGCACGCGGCCCAGGCCGGCGTAGTCCTTGTCGAAGGTGAGCAGGACGTAGTTGGTGGCGTTGCGGCGGTCGTCGGCCAGCTGGCGCTCGTCGAGGCGGCCCACGGTGAGGCGCGCCTCGGGTCCCAGGTGGGCACCCCCGTAGATGTTGTAGCCGCGCCGGTCCCTCTTGTAGAGGTAGTCGGGGAAGTTGTCGTTCTCGAAGCGGTCGACGACGCCGTTGTTGTTCATGTCGATGCCGAAGAGGAACTCGGGCCGGTCCGAGGTGTAGCGCAGGAAGGGCTCCTCGTAGTCGGGCTGCCGGTTGCGGCGGTACTCCGTGTCGTTCTGGTTGTAGTCGTTGATGAAGTCGTTGTTTTCGTCGTACCCCGGAAAAACCCTCCGGTCGTGGCCGAAGTTGGCCCGCCGCCAGTCGGGATTGCGGTCCTGATCGTCGTTGTCGTCGACGAATTCGTAGACGAAGCGGAGCTCGTTGTCGTAGTGGATGTCGGCGGCGTCGTTCAGGGTGCCTGCCAGGTAGGTGCTGGTGCTGTAGCCGGCGTCGACACTGTAGACCTCGCCGAAACCGAAGTAGGGATAGGACCGCTTGTAGAGGTTGACGAACCAGGCGTCGGCCGAGGTGTTGTGGGAGTGGTGATTGGTCACGTCCACCTCGGTACGCCGGGGATAGCGGAAGTGCTGGCGGTTGCGGTCGTACTCGGCGGAGAGGAAGAACCCGCCCACGTCGGTGATGTCGATGGTGCCGCCGAAGATCTCGTTGGCCACGGGCAGGCCGTACTTGACGCTCACGAAGCCCTGGTTCGAGCCGTCCTGGACGTTGCCCGGCGCCCGCAGGGTCCGTTCCGGAATGCCCTCGGAGAGCAGGACCGGCTGGTCGTTGTCGTTGAGCTGGCGGTCGGAGGTGAGGTCGATGCGGTAGTCGTTGGCCAGGAGGAAGCGGAACTCGATGTTCCGGATCTGCTCGGGCTGGGGGCCGAAGGAAGCCTGGTACTGGGGCCCCGTCAGGTCGTAGATGAGGACGATGATCTCCCGGCCGTCGGCGGAGAGGAAGCCCTGGGGGTTGAGAAAGCCTCCCTGCTCGGAGGGATGGAAGTCGAGGATGTTGCTGTCGCCGATCCGGCGGCGGTTGCTGATGCGCTCGCCGTCGATGGTGGTGATGATCATCTCCTCCTGGTAGTAGGCGGCGCCGGCGATGTCGTCCTCGGGCGAGTCGTCGCTCAGGCGCACCTCGATGCGCGTGATGTCGGCGGCGTTCTGGCCCTCCGTCAGGGTCCCCTTGAAGGGGTTGCCCTGGAAGGCCTGGCCCTTGGTGGAGGAGTTGAAGGCGTTCACGTAGGTCCCGCCCAGCTTGACGAAATCGCCTACCTGCACGGTGCCCCGGCCACCGAGCAGGTTGGTGTCGTTGGAGCGGAATCGGCCGGTGCTGGTCGCCTCCGGCCCTTCGATGTTCCCGGGCGCGCTGGGACGGGAGACGAGGAGGGTGGCCTCGTACTTGTCTGTGGCCATGTCCAGCTGGATGCCGGCGAAGGACGGCTTGGAGAAGGTCATCGGCGTCAGGGTGGTGCGGATGCGGTCGCCGACGGTCATGGCATAGGAATACTGGCCCTTCTGGTCGGAGGCGACGATCAGGTTGGAGAACCAGCCGTAGAAGTTGGTCTTGAAGAGGCTGCTGCCCGATGTCTGCGGCGCCGCCACGTTCCAGTCGTAGACCAGACGGCCCCGGGTGACGTAGTTGCCGTAGAGGTCGTAGAAATACTCACCCTCCAGGCTGGTGTTCACGAATCGCTGATAGTGCCGGCGGGCGTAGTTGGTGTACTCCTGTTGCCGCCACTGGTACTCGTTGAACAACTCCTGGGGCACGTACCACTTCTTGACCGCCGGGTCCAGGGCGTCGAAGAGCACGCCGGGGCCCGTTGGCGCGTAATGGACTTCACCGCCCCGGCGCACACCCAGCCGGGCTCCGAAGTCCTCCTGCGCCGGCAGATCCTGAGCCGTTACTCCAAGCATCAGCACCGCCAGCGCACCGGGGCGCCAACTCCTCGCTATGTCCACAGATACCTCCCTTTGTTTGCTCTGTCTCAATAAGCCACGTGGACGAGCCGCATGAACTGGCTGTCCTCGGCGTCGGCCTCGACCTTGATCCGGCACAGGTAGATCCCCGGCGGCACCAGCCGGCCGCCCGGGTCACGGCCGTCCCAGGTGAAGGTGTTGTACCCGGCCTTTGGGGCTCCCGCCGTATTCAGTCCCCGGCCCACGAGGCGGCCGCCCAGGTCGTAGAACTCCACTTCCAGGGGCCGCTCCTGCAGCACCTTCAGCAGGGCGAAGCTCACCGGCAGCTCGTCGTTGACGCCGTCGCCGTTGGGTGTGAAGACCTGGGCCAGCGCCACGTCCTGGATCAGCGGTCCCTTGAGCTCCGCCAGGCCCACCCTCGTCGTGGAGGAAGCCACCAGCTCGGTGGCGTCCCGGCTGTCGATGTCCACCCGCTGGAAGACCACATCCTCCGAGTCGGAGGAGCGCACGAAGGAGGTGTACTCGATGCCTTCCCGGAAGCTCTGTGACTCGAACTGCACCTCGATGAGGGCGTGCTCTCCCCCAGGCAGCCCGGTGTTGATCGCGAAGGGGAAGCGCACCCAGATCGAGTCGCCTCCGGCCGCCATCTGCTCCAGAACCTGACCGGCCTCGTTGCGGAAGACCCCGTCGCCGCCGGGGGCGAAGACGTTGTCGAAACGAGTGGCCACCGCCGCGGTCTCCTCCTGCTCCGGGTCGAGGGCGGAGGACCTGAGGGCGACCTCCACACGGCCGAGACGGACCCCGGTGAGGCGGGCGGCGCGGGGCGTGGTGATCAGAACCTCGTCGAAGCCGCCGCGCACGGTCGGATCGGGCCCGGCGGAACGGATGAAGTAGGAGAACCGCTGGGGTTCGAGGGGATCGATGCCGGTGGGGGGGGTGTAGTCGGTGGGCAGAACGTCGAGATCGGTGAGAGCCCGCCCGGCCCCGTCGTCGCTGAGCAGGGCCAGCTCCCCCACCAACTCCAGGGCGACAGGAGGCGCCAGGTCGATGCGCAGGCTGCGGATGCGGGCCGTCTTGAGGGGATTCTCCGACAGGATGTTGACACGGACCTGGATGAACTTGCGCGGGTTGGGGGAGGTGATCGTCGCCTCGCTGAGGCCGTTGGTGGGCAGGTAGCTCTCGCTCCAGGGGCTCCAGCCGACGAAGGCCAGCTCCCCGTCCCTGGCGAAGGTCGAGCGCGGCGCCCGGCGCAGCTTCTTGCCGTCCTCGTCGACGAGGCCGTCGCCGTCGTTGTCCTGGAAGTCGATGTGGTCCTCGTCCTCCAGGCCGTCGCCGTCGTCGTCGTGGCGCGAGGCGTGCCGCTGGTCGCTGGGCAGGGTCTGCCAGTACTCCCAGGCCGCCCACTCCATGGCGATCTGATCGTGGCGGTCCTTGGTGACCTCCGTGCGCTCCTCGCTGCCGGCGACGGAGACGACCTCGAAGTAGGTGAAGAGGCTGTCGGTCTGGTCGGAGGTGCGGGTCTGCACCTGGAGGCGCACGTCCGGATCGCTGTGCAGCGGCTCGAAACGCTCGACGGATTCGCCGGTGAGGGGGTCGGTCTCGCGGACGAGGATGTCGCCTTCCCAACTGATGCGGGGCAGGGTCTTGCGGACGAATTCGCCTCTGGAGTCGGTCAGGGCGATGGGGGGCGAGTAGGCCCAGACGCTGACCGGGTAGCCCTCGCCGAAGAGCTGGAACTCGGCCAGAGTCGCCAGCGCGCCGTACCGGCCGGAACTGACGCCGGTGATGTCGAGATCGCGGATCTGCAGGAAGCGGATCTTGCGCATGGGGAAGTCTTCCTGGAAGATGCGGACCTTGGACGTGCGGTTGGTGAGCTTCTCCTCGCCGATGACGTTGTGCCACTGGAGCCCGTCCTCGAGCTGGGTGAAGTCGCCGCGGTCCTCCATGGCCACCGGCTTGAGCAGGGTGCCGTCGGAAACCAGGATGCCCGGGCCGATGAAGGCTCCGTGGTTGCTCTGGTTGATGCGCTTGTTGACCACGGAGAGGTTGTCCACCCAGAACACGGCGCCCAGGTCGTACCAGGCGGTGCCCTTGACGTAGACTGGGGACCAGGTATTGGCCGCCCACTCGGTGTCGTAGTTGCCGTCGGTGGCCAGCTCGGGCGCGCCCAGGCCGCCGTGCTCGAAGGAGTCGCCGGCGCGGCTCTCGGGCTGGTAGGCGTAGTTGTCGCCCCGGGTCCAGACCTGGACCTCGGCGAGGCGGGGGACCTCCTTGACGTAGTACAGTATCGGCCCGCGCTTGGCCTCGGGCAGGGCCTGGTAATTCTCCCTGGCGGTCTGGTTTCCGTCGTCCCGGAGGTCCACCAGCAGGCCGCCGGCCGTCAGGCGTTGATAGATGACGGCGCCGCGCCGCTCGGCGGGCAGCGCCTCATAGGCGAGGCGGGCCTCCTCGCCCTGCCCGAGGAAGGCGTCGCGCCAGAGATCGGAAGCCGTGGCCTTGAAGCGGATGTACTGGAGGAAGGTCCCGCTGATGTCGGGAATGCCGTCGAGGTCCCAGTCGGCCCGGTCCAGGGGTTCCAGACCGAAGGTCATCTGCGCGTACCTCCCCTCCGTGCCGGGCACGGGCACCAGCTCCACGCCGTCCGCCCCCACCACGCCTGTCGCCGCCTGGGCCACGAGGGTGAAGCGCAGGTTGTTGCCCAGGGGGAAGGGGAAGCGTTCGCCCATGGAGGCGAAGACCGCGAAGGCCTTGACCGGCTGGCCGAGGAAATCTCCCTCAAACTGGTCCGAGGGAAAGATGAAGGTCAGGCTGTCGGCGAAGACCAGCCGGCCGAGGTCGATCTCCACCTCCCACTCGCGCAGGCCGTCGAGATGGAAGTGGCCGGGAGCGTCCAGGCGGCTGGGGTAGTCGGCGGGCGTGTCCGGCTCCCAGAAAGTGGTCAGGTCGCCGTCGATGACGTTGCCGGCCAGGCCTTCGTTGGACTTGGCGGAGGCCCCGCCCTGGGTCGAATCCCCCTGGGCGCGGACCTGGTCCTTGTAGATGAAGTCCGTGGCCGTGGGAGCGACGTTGACGTTGCGGCGGAAGAACACGGGCCGCAGGCCGCCGGCGCCGACCTCGAGAATGTTCACACCCCCGACGGGCGCGTTGAGACTGGTGACCAGGTCGTTCTGGTAGATCCAGTTGTTCCAGTGGGAGACCCGGTCCACCCGGATCGAGTTGCCCTGCAGTCGGTAAGCGGGACCGGCCTGGGCCATGAGGCCCTCCGGCAGGGAAACCAGGGCGATGTACGCCCCCAACGTCAGAAGCCGTTTCATGGCGAATCCTCTCTTTCCGTACTCTCCGGGCGCCTCAGTAGGCTACGGAGACGGTGCGCGTCCTGGCATCGCCGGCGTCATCGGCATCGGTGGAGATGCTGAGTATGTAGATGCCGGGCGGGACCAACTGCCCGTTGGCGTCGCGGCCGTCCCACTGCTGGGAATAGCCGCCCGAAGCCAACTCGCGCTCGATGAGATGCAGGCGCCGGCCGCCGAGATCGAAGATCTCCAGACGGACGGGCTTCGGCGTCACCAGTCGCTGCACGTCGAGGGAGACGGTCATCTCGTCGTTGATGCCGTCGCCGTTGGGGGTGAAGGGATTGGGCCCGATGCGGATGTTGCTCACCAGTTGGCTGCTCTGGGCAGAGATATCGGCGGTGACTACCAGCGAGTTGCGGTCCGAGAGGTTGTCCGTCGCCGCGAAGTCGACGATGTCGCGGCTGGTCGCCCGCTGAGGCAGGAAGAAGGCCAGGGTGTCGAGGGCGCTCTCGCCACCGGCGAGGGCAAGAATCCCCCTGGAGCTGTAGTCGCGCTCCACCTCCAGGCCCAGTGTATCGAGGAAGACGCTGGCGGCGAAGGGAGTGCGGAAGTCGATGACCCGGCAGCGGAACCGGGCCTTCAGGAGCACCTCCTGCGCCTCTCCGTCGCCGGCCGGCTCGAGGAGGGGGAAGCCGAGGACGAACTGATCGTCGGCCACGTGCAACTCCCGGAACCGCCCCGGGGCGATCTCTCCCTCCGCCTCGCCCTCGCTCTCCAACCGCAGTACCTGACCGTCGCCCAGGTCCATCTCCAGTTCCTCGATGGCCCCGGTGCGCACCGGGGTAGAGACCTGCAGCCGGTTGAAGCCGCTGTTGCCGGCGCCGAGGGAGGCCCGGAGGGCCAGCACGAAAGAGGTATCGCGGCCGGCGATGACCTCGGCCGCCGGGGCGATCTCGCCGAAGAGCTCGTCGGTGCTCTGCGGGGACGAGTACTCGATGCGGAGGTTGCGCAGGACGGTGGCCGACTCCGGTGACTGGCTGGTGAAGGCCACCTCCACCTGCACATAGGGCCGCCCGCTCGGGGCCGGGATCAGGTCGCCGTTGGTGGCCACCTGCCTGCTGCTCCAGAACTCGAGGTCGGGCTCGATGCGGCCGCGCACGCTCACCGGCAGGCCGATGTAGTCCTGGCGGCTCAGGCGGATGGAGGCGCGGTCCTCGGGCAGGGCGGCGCTCCAGATGTCCCGCGCCTCGATGTTGAAGTCCTTGGATTCCAGATCCACCTCCTGCCCCCAGGTGGTGGAACCGGGCCGCCTGTCGACGATGAGGGCGTTCCCCTCGCCCCGGCGCCACTCCACCTCGCGGTCGAGATAGTTGATCTGGAACAGCACGTCGGGCTCGGTGGTGAAGCCGGTGCGCGCCCGGACGATCATCCTCGACCGGGTGGGATCGCCGATTTTCTCCTCGTCCCAGAAGATTCGGCCCAGGGTCGCCGGGGGCAGGGGCAGGGCGTTGGAGGTGTACACCGCGCTGCGCACGAAACCGTCGGCGTAGTACTCCATCTCGGCGAGGTCGTAGTCCAGCGGAGTCTCGAAGTCCATCCTCGAGTAGCGCATCTGCACGGGCGGGTCGAAGACCACGGCGATCGTGTCCTGCCGGTTGACCGGCACGCTCGCCTCGGGGAGCCAGGTGGGAAAGGTGTCCCCGATCTTGCTGAACAAGGGGTAACCCAGGGGCCCCGTATTCGGATCTTCCAGGCTGAGGCCGGCGATCTCCGTCTCGGTGTCGGGCAGACCGCGATAGAAGGTGTAGGCGGAGACGCGCACCGGCTCCTCGAGGCTGGGATAGAGGCGGAAGAGCCGGACGGGGAAGTAGTGCCCAAGGTCGACGTAGAGCCCCCACTTCTGGGTCACGTCCTGTCCCACCCGGTCGATGCGCGCGAAGTGGCTGGTGGGGTCGCCGTCGAAGACGCGGGCCAGGCCCTCCTGGCGGCGGATGCCGGTGAGGGCTCTCTCCCAGATCGCGAGGTAGGTGAGGTTCAGGCTCTTGTTGTACTTGTCGGCCCCCGGGGGGCGGGGGAAGGACTCGGCCACGTTGATCATGGCATGGATCTCGGTGACGCCTGCCCGGCGCAGCAACTGCACCCCTTCCAGGCTGCGGGGGAAGGGGCTCCAGCGGGGGATCAGGATGGATCCGGCGGCGAGGACGGTGCCGTCCTCCAGCTCCACGTCCTCCGGTGCCACCACGTCGGTGCGGGTCACGTGGTAGGAGAAGGCGAGAAGCAGGGAGTCGAGGGCCGAGTCCGCCTCTTCGGCGGTCAGGTCGAGGGGGACTTCGGGAACGGGGATCCATCTTGCCGGGAAGATGGGGCCGATGCCGTTCTCGTAGCCTTCGAGGTCGACCAGTTCGATGTATGTGTTCTCGGAGACCGACCCCTGCCGGATTCCGGCCCAGGTGTCGCCGTCGCCGGGGATGGAGAACAGGCGCAACTCGGCGCCGGACTCGACCGCCCATAGCGAAAAGACGAGGGCGGCACAGATCCCGATTCTCATTCCCCTGCTCCCTCCCGTTGTGGTAGACAAGCAAGACTGCAGCCCGGAAAACGGCCCCGAAGACTGAGAAGCTGGGTCCGGGACTGCGCGGCAGTTGCAGAGGTCGCGTTCATCACTCGTTACTCGTTGTGCCGAAACGCGTCTCAAGTGCAAAGAGAGGGAGGAATGGGCTCCTCCCTCTCTTTGCATGGGAATCAACAGTACAACCCGGTTACCCTACTTCATCCCGGCCTTGATGCGGCCCCAGGAGTTCCCTTCGACCGCCGTGTCATCCAGCCCGATAAGGCGGGCGTCGACAAAACGCTCAGCAAAGCGCCAGGTCGCGGCCTGACCGGACAGGGTGTGGAACGCCCGGTCCTGGCCAACGTCCTTGTCGGTGTCGGGCAGCGAGATCTGGTAACCGATGAGCTTGCCGTCGAACAGGTCGGAAGCCTGGCTGTCATCGGGGCTGTTCCAGATCAGGTCGTCGAAGGGGGTGACGAAGAGCTCGATGGTGCTGACCGTCGGCCCGTCGCCCACGGAGGAGCCGCCGCCGTCGGCGTAGGGCAGGTCGTTGACCCACTCGGCGCCGGCGCCGAGGTAGAAGACGTGACGGCCGGAGGGGTCGTCGGCCACGCCGATGTACTGCTGCGCGTGACGGTTGTTGTTGAGCTTCTTCTCCTCGTCGTTCCAGTCCGGGTTCGCCGAACCGGTGTAGTCGCCGCCCGTGTGGTCGCCGTCGAGCATGACCTCGATGGCCTCGTAGTTCCACGGGCTGCTGCCGTCGTACTCCCTGCCGAAGTAGACGTTGTCGATGCGCTCCATGGCGAACCAGATCGTACCAGTGGAGCCGTTCCAGGCCGACCAGATGCGGTAGTCGAGGTCGGCCGGATCGTACTGGGCGCCGTCGCCCACGGTCGGATCCGCAAAGA
Source organism: uncultured Gemmatimonadaceae bacterium (assembly GCA_964512165.1). Taxonomy (GTDB): domain Bacteria; phylum Latescibacterota; class UBA2968; order UBA8231; family UBA8231; genus UBA8231. The sequence continues at coordinate 20,330 of CAZEHQ010000031.1, forward strand.
AGTCGACGGGCAGGTACGTGGCATCGCCGGCCACGTCCTCCCAGTCCTCGACCGTGTCGTCGGTGAAGTCGAGGTCGGCTATGTCGTCGTCGCCGAGCTCGAAGAGGGGGAAGATCCTCTCGCCGATGTGGGCGTCGGAGCTCCCGACCAGGCCAAGGACCAGGCCGAGAGCGACAAGCACTGAAAGGCAGTTCCTCATTGCGAAGGGCTCCTTGTCAAAGAGGAATTCGGTTGGATGGAAACGATGATTGTGCAGTCTCTTGAAGATCGGCTCCTCTCCTCCTTTCTCGGCCCGATAGCCGTTGCTGTATCCTTCAGCATTGCGATTCCGACAATACTGCCTACATGGGCAGGTTAAATGGACGGTAGGCAGAAGGCGAACCGCTGGTGGTGAGAGGGGTATAAATGGTGAAAGACCTTCGGCTTGTCAAGGGTGAATCCCAACGGCCGTTCTCAGCGTCCCATCCAGCCTCCGTCCACGAGCAGGGTCGCGCCGTGGACGTAGCGCGAGGCCTCCGAGGCCAGGAAGACCACGGGGCCGCCGAAGTCCTCCGCCTCGCCCCAACGGCCCGCGGGGATGCGGGCGAGGATGGAGGCGTTGCGACCGGGGTCCCGGCGCAGCGCCTCGGTGTTGTCGGTGGTCACGTAACCCGGTGCGATGGCGTTCACGTTCACTCCCCGGGAGGCCCATTCGTTGGCGAAGGCCATGGTCAGGGTGTGGATCCCACCCTTGCTGGCGCTGTAACCGGGAACGGTGATGCCTCCCTGAAAGCTGAGGACCGAGGCGATGAAGATCACCTTGCCGCTTCCCCGGTCGGCCATCCGGCCGCCGATCTCGCGGGTGAGGACGAACTGGGCGCTCAGGTTGATCTCCAGGGTGCGGTCCCAGTACTCGTCGGGGTGTTCGGCAGCGGGTTGCCGCAGGATCGTACCGGCGTTGTTGACGAGGATGTCGATGCGCGGGTGGTCCGACCGCACGCGGTCGATGAAGGCCCGCAGAGCCCCGCGATCGGCGAAGTCGCACCGGTAGGAGGCGAAGGATCTTCCCAGGGCCGCCACTTCCCGCTCCACGGCGCTGCCGCTTGCCTCCAGGGACGCCGAGACGCCGATCACGTCGGCGCCGGCCCGAGCCAGGGCCGCGGCCATCGCCCTGCCGATCCCGCGCCGGCAGCCGCTGACCAGCGCCACCCGCCCGGAGAGGTCGAAGGGATTCTCCGGAGCGGTCAGACCAGCGCTCCGGCATCGGAGAAACGCATGGGTTCGAAGTCGCCGAGGCGCTCCAGATCGGGGTGGTCGCTGTCGCGCGCCAGGGCCTCGCTCAACTGGATGTCTGCCACCTCCAGCGTGTTGCGGATGCGGGCTGCGCGCAGGGCGCATCCGTCGTCGAGGCGCAGGACCTCGAGCATGGAGGCAATGGCCTCGCGGTCGTCGCTCTTGACGATCGGCACGTAGGCCCGGTTGAGGAAGGTCGAGGTGAAGGCGTTGGCGTAGGTCGCCTCGAAGTCGATGGCGTCGAAGAGCTGCCGGGTGATCACGTCGGCCAGGCCCACGCCGTTGGCGTTGCCGTGGGTGTTCTCGGAGAGCCGGCGCACGAAGATGCGCGACACCCCCGGTTCGTCGGGCTCGGCGACCCCGGGCAGCAGCATGCGGCCGATGACGTTGGTGTCCATCCCGGTTCCGGAGATGTTCTTGCCCATCTCGTCGACGATCAGCAGGTCGATCTGCCGCACCAGGAGACGGGGCATGTTGTTGCGGGCCACTTCGAGGAGGCGCGCCTCTTCGGACAGGATGTCGCCGGGCGGCAGGGCGGCGACCATGGCCGTCTCGTCGCGGGCGTTCTCCACGATGGCGACGCCGGCGACCACGTTCATCCGGTCGAGAAGGGCGCCGCCGAGGGCCGGCACCAGTCGGGCCAGGCCCTCGGCGCCCTGGGCATGGGCCATGGTGGCGCCCCGGTGGCAGCCGAGGCCGATGGCCAGCATCTTGGCGAGTCCGCTCTCGTGGGTGCCGCGGAAGGAGGTGTGGGGCTTGACCCGGTTGATGACGATCACCCCGTCGGCCTCCAGCGCCAGCCGGTTGACGAGGACGGGGGTGCCGTCGTCGAGCCTGCCCACCTCGGCCACCTCCATGGTGGCCTCCACCGGGCAGCCCATCGCCGCCGGGTGAAGGCCGTAGCCGGCGAGGACCTCCTTCTGGCCCCGGGCGGTGGCGCCGCCGTGGCTGCCCATGGCGGGCATGAGGAAGGGCCGGCCTCCTGCGGCAGTTACCGCCGCGACGACGGTGCGGGTGATCTCGGCGATGTTGGCGATGCCGCGGCTGCCGCCGGTGACGGCGATGCGCTGCCCGGGGCGGATGCGGCCGGAGAGGCCGCAGCCCTCCAGCTCGGCGGAGACCGCGGCGGGCACGTCGTCGAGGCTCTCGGCGGCGAAGTGCTGCCGGAAGGGGGCCATCCGGGGGAAGGACATGAGGCTAGCGGGCGAGGGCGGCGCGCAGGTCGTGGGCGCGGTCCCGGATCGGCCGTGTCGGCCGGGGCACCGGCTCCCCGGCCTGCTCGATGCGCCAGATGAAGACCGCCGGACCATCGACCTCGAAGTGGAGGGGCAGCTTGCGCTCGAAGTCATGGGGGTCGTCGATGGTGTGCACCTCGCGCAGTCCGGCGGCGCGGGCCATGGCCTCGAAGTCGACGACGCCGGCACCCGGCACGGGCTGGTTCCCCGTGACCTCGTAGGTGCCGTTCTCGGTGATGATCAGGCTGTAGTTGGCGGCCCCTCCCTGGGCGATGGTCACCAATGTCCCCAGGCACATCAGGGTCGAGCCGTCGCCGTTGAGGCAGAGCACGCGCCGTTCCGGCCGGGCCAGGGCGAGCCCGTAGGCCAGATCGGCCGCGTGGCCCATGGCGCTGTCCACGGAGGCGAAGTCGAGGGCGGTGTCGGACAGCTCGGCCCACGGCATGGCGACGCTCATGGTGGTGACCACCACGTCGCCATCGCGCCGGGCCAGGGCGAGCCTGCTCAGGCAGCGGTACTTGTCGAGCACGGCTATTCCGTGGTGCCCACGAGGAGGACCGCCGACGGCAGCGAGCGCTCGCGGGCGAGGTCGAAGGCCCAGGCCACCTTGTCGCGCTCGTCGCCGTCGTCGCCGAGCACCGAGTAGGGGATGTCCCAGGCCTTCAGGGTCGGCTCGAAGAAGGTCGCAGCCGTGTCGACGCGCTCGGCGCCCGGGGCCATCGACTGAAAACCGCGGTACCCGACGAGCATGACCAGCGGCAGCCCCATGTTGTAGGCCGTGCCCCGGAAGGCGTCGCCGGTCTCCAGGAAGCCGGTGTTCTGGATGATGACGACGGGCGTGACGCCCCCCAGGCAGAGGCCGCTGGCCACGGCGAAGGCCTCGCCCTCCCGGGTGACGCCGATCACCTCCAGCTCGTCGTCCGCCCAGAGCATCTCGAAGAGGGCCCTCGAGCCGTTGTCGGGAAGGCCGACGACGTGGGTGACCCCCTGTCTCTTGAGCTCGGCGACGATCGGCTCGGACTGCAAGGGGCGCTGCCCTCAGGCGAAGATCGAGCGGTTGGAGACGCCGTAGGCGAAACCGGACTGCTGCACGCCGCCGACGTACTGGGCGGTGCGTCCGGCGGGCACCGTGCCCTCGTACCACTGAGTAAAGGAGGGATTGAAGGCCGCCAGGGAGTCCCGGTTGGCCTTGGAGTCGGCGCCGGCGCCGATGTAGGCATTGTTGAATACCCCGTCGGCCTTGAGGCCCGCGCCTCCGGCCTCCTTCACGCGGGCGTCGACGCCATCGAGGATCTGGCCGGAATCGTCGCCGCCCACGGCGCTGACCATGACCTCGGTGATGCCGCCGTGGCGGATGGCGGTCCAGGTACTGAAGCCGTGTTCCAGGCGGCCGGAGCGGATGATCTCGACGCCGTCGCCGCTGACGACGCGGGGCTGCGGCTCGACGACACCGTCGAGGTTGGGGATCCGCGACACCGGGTAGATCAGCCCGGCGGGCCGGTGGTCGCCGAAGTAGTCCTCGAAGACCTGGCGAACGACCTCGATGCGGCTCCAGGCCTGGTCCGGTGCGTCGTCGACGGCCACGAGGATCTCCATCCACACCGTCTGCGCGCGGAAGTCGACGCCGGCCTCGGCCATGGGGCGGGCGTACTGCTCCTCGAGGACGAAGGTCATCTCCTCGGCCACGTCCGGTCCGAGGGTGGTGATCGTCTCGCCGTCCTTGCGGTGCATCACCGAGGCGCCGCTCGGCTGATGGTCGATCCACGACCCGAAGTCGAGCCGGCCGCCGCCGATCTCGACGTCGCCCGCAGCCGCCTTGATCTGCACCTCGAAGAGGGCTGCAGGGTCGGGGAAGCCCTCCGGGTGCGTGAAGCGGGCCATGCGGTTGGAGCGCAGCGGCCCCCCGGTGACGGCCTGCAGCATGGCGCCGTACACCGCGTTGAACTCGTTCTTGCGGACGTCGCACTCATCGCGGGAGGCGGAGGGCGTAGTCCACAGGACGTCGGTCTTGTACACGTCGGACCAGTGCGCCTTGCCCAGGGTCAGACCGGCGCTCAGATTCTCGATGGTGCCGAACCACTCGGAGCCGACCTCGTTGGGGTACTGGGTGCCCACGTTGCCGCTGGGTTCCACGAGGCGGGTGATCTTGCTGTCGTCGTCGATCTGCACGACCTCGCAGGTGCCGCAGAACACGGCGCCGGGGCGGTGCCGGATGATGTGTACCTCTGCCATCGGTCTCTTCCGCTTCCTCTGATTTCGAAGGGGGTGGGTGGCGTGCGCAAACCATCGAAGATACGGCCCTCCTCGCGGCTCTTCAACCGGGAGGGGCCGTCCTGACCGCCGCCGTGCTCTTCGCCAGGGAACCGCGCGCCGGGAGGGTGAAGACCCGGCTGCAGCCGCGGCTGACCCCCGGCCAGGCGGCGGAACTCTACACCGCTTTCCTGCTCGACTGCGCCGCCGCCCTGGCGGCCTCCGCCGCGAGTCTCAAGATCGTCGCCGTGGAGCCGCCCGAGGGCGAGTCCTGCCTGCGTGCGCTCCTGGGCGCGCACGAGGGACTGACCTTCGAGGGGCAGCCCGGAGGCTCCCTGGGAGAGCGCCTGGAAGCCCTCTGCCGGCGGGCCGTCGGCGCCGGCTGCGGCCGTGTCGTCCTCCTCGGTTCGGACAGTCCCTCGCTGACGCCATGGACCATAGACGAGGCCCTGTGCCGGCTGCGGGCGGCCGACGTGGTGATCGGCCCCAGCGTCGACGGCGGCTACTACCTCATCGGTCTGGGGGCCGATGCCCTGCCGTTGGCGGCACCGGCGGTCTTCCACGGGATCGAGTGGGGGACGGGTCGGGTCCTGGAGCAGACCCTGGCGGCCCTGCCCGGGGGCCTGCGGCTGTCGTTGATGCCGCCGTGGTACGACGTCGACGTGCCGGAGGAGGCGGCCTTCCTGCGCGTCCATCTGGAAGCGCTGGCCCGGAGCGGAGACGACACCACCGCCAGCCACTCCCGGGCGGCGCTGCGCGGCCTCGACCTGCCGCCGCCGGGCTACAGGCCCATGATGCGGTAGCCGGCGTCGACGTACATCACCTCGCCCGTCATCCCGCGGCTCAGCCGGCTGCACAGGAACAGCGCCGCGTCGCCGATCTCGTCGACCTCGTTGTTGCGCTTGAGGGCGGCGCGCTCGGCGTGGACGCGGAGCATGGCGTTGAAGTCGCGGATGCCGCGCGCCGCCAGGGTGCGGATCGGCCCGGCCGAGAGCCCGTTGACACGGATTCCCTTCTCCCCCAGCTCGCTGGCCAGGTAGCGGATGCCCGATTCCAGGGCGGCCTTGGCGACGCCCATGACGTTGTACCGGGGGATCGCCCGCTCGCTGCCCAGGTAGGTAAGGGCGACGACGCCGGCCCCCGGCTTCATGAGCGGCTCGGCGCCGCGCACCAGGACGTTCAGCGAGTAGGCGCTGACGCCGAGGGCCAGATCGTAGCCGCTGCGGCTGGTGTCCGCGAAGCGGCCGTCCAGATCCTCCCGGCGGGCGAAGGCGATGGCGTGGACCAGGCAGTCGAGGGATCCCATCTCCCGGCCGACGACCTCGAAGGCGGAGGCCACCGACTCGTCGTCGGTGACGTCGCACTGCACCAGCAGGGGCGGCTGCCGCAACTGGCCGGTGATGCGCTCGATGCTCTCCAGCTCCCGCTCTCCCAGGTATCCGAGGGCCAGCCGGACGCCCTCGCGGTCGAGAGCCCGGGCGGTGGCCCAGGCGATGCTCCGGTGGTTGGCGACGCCGGTGACGAAACCGGCGCAGTCCTGCATCAGCATGCCGTCTTCTCCTGTTGACTACGGCGGCGGTGGTGGTTGGCTCTCGGTCAGTCGCAGACCGGTGGCGTCGAGGCGGTAGGCGACGACGGCGGACCGGGCATAGGCCCGCTGGTCCTTCAGCTCTCTCAGACACGCGTGGAGGCGCTCCTCTTCGCCCTCGCGTGAGACGAGGAGGCCGAAGCCGCCGCCGCCGGCGCCGGAGAGGGTGCCCCCTTCGGTGAGGTCGGAGAGCGGCGGCTCGAAGAGCTGCTGAATGGCGGGGCTGGTGGCCTCAGGATCGAGGATGCAGCGCAACTGCCAGTAGCGGCTGGCCAGCCTCCCGAGGGCTCGATAGTCGCCGGCGCCCAGGGCCTCGACCATCTCGTCGTGGATCGACAGGGACTCGCGGATCGCCCCGTAGCGCCCGCGCCGGCGGGACAGGTAGGCATCCATGACCACGTTCAGGCCGCGGGTGGCGGCCCGGGCGATGCCGGTGTCGAAGAGCACCACGCGGCGGTGGAACGCCTCGGCGTCGACGTCGACGTAGGTCAGCCCGGGCGCCGGCAGGCCGTCGGTGGGAGGCGCGAAGAAGTCCTTCACCGCGCTCGGTCCCCCCCGGGCCCCGCGGGCGTCCTGCCATCCCGAGTTCAGGCCGATGGACTGCTCGAGGAGCACGCTCTGATCGTAGAGCCCCGGATACTCTCCGTCCTCTCTGCCGGCGGGGTGGCCCACGAGGCGGTAGAGGACCTTGAGGACCGCCGCCGCCAGGATGCTGCTGGTGCCGAGGCCGGACCCCTGCTGCACGGTGCAGGAGGTGGTGATCTCGAGGCCGCCGCCGCCGCAGAATGCGGCGACGTCGCCGACCACGTCTTCGGAGTCGGGACGGACGATCCCCGTGTGCACCAGTCCCTGCTTGACCATGCGCAGGGCCTCGTCGCCGCCGCGGCGGTA
>CAZEHQ010000032.1:0-26259 GCA_964512165.1 uncultured Gemmatimonadaceae bacterium
CGCCAGGAGCGGGTCGGCCGCAAGGGCCGGGTCTTCACCATGTACAAGTTCCGCTCCATGGTGGAGGAGGCCGAGGAGGGCACCGGGCCGGTGTGGGTCAAGGGGGCGGACCCGCGCGTGACCCGCATGGGCCGCCTGCTGCGGGGCCTGCACCTGGACGAGATCCCCCAGTGCCTGAACTTCCTGCGCGGCGACATGAGCCTGGTGGGACCGCGGCCCGAGCGCCCCTACTTCGTGGAGAAGTTCCGCGCCGGGATCCCCTTCTACATGCGCCGCTTCAACGTCAAGCCGGGGCTCCTCGGCTGGGCCCAGTCGAAGCACGAGTTCGACATGGACTCGACCGACCTGGAGCGCATCGCCGCCGAGCGCCTGGAGTACGACCTCTACTACATCGAGAACGCGTCGCTCATGCTGGATTTCAAGATCATGCTGCGGACCATCTGGTTCGTGCTGGCCGGCAAGAGCACGAGATAGGGAGAAGGAAGCGATGAACGACGACGAGAGGTACCTCTTCGACCTGAACGGCTACCTGGTCCTGCGTCAGGTCCTCGACGCCGGCGAGGTGGCGGAGCTGAACGCCGGCATCGACCACCACGGCGACGGGCTGAACGAGCGCGAGGGCTCCCTGGCGGGCGGGTCGGAGGCCCTGGCCGGCACCTCCCACCGCAAGGACCTGGGCGGCATGCTGGGCTGGGAGCGGCCCTGGTGCGAGCCCTTCCGCCGGCTCCTCGTCCATCCGCGGGTCAAGCCCTGCCTGGAGGCCATCCTCGGCCGCGGCTACCGCCTCGACCACGGCCCCGGCCTGATCGCCATGGACCGCGGCTGCGAGGGCGGCACCCTCCACGGCGGCGGCGTCGAGCGCGCCGACATGTCGGAGCCGTACTTCTTCAAGGCCGACCGCATCTACACCGGCCTCACGGTGGTGGAGTACCTCCTCGCCGACGAGGGTCCGGGCGACGGCGGCGTCGCCGTGGTCCCCGGCAGCCACAAGGCCAACCTGCCCTGCCCGCGGAGCATGAAGGACTGGGAGCGCTACCAGGAGCACGTGGTGGAGGTCAACGGCAAGGCCGGCGACGCGGTGATCTTCACCGAGACCCTGACCCACGGCACCCTGCCGTGGACGGCGGCCCACGAGCGCCGCGCCCTGCTCTACAAGTTCAGCCCCGGCTGCCTGGCGTACGGCGCCGGCGTCCACCAGGCGGTGTATCCGGACTACGTGGCCGACATGACGGAGGAGGAGCGGGAGGTGATGGAGGCGCCCCACATCCGGCGGTAGCTCCTGCTTAGCCGACCACCTCGGGGACCTGCACCCGGGCCTGGAGCACCCGCCCCCGGAACCGCCCCGCGCCGTCCTGGATGCGGCCCACCGTCACCGGCAGGTCCGTCCGCACCAGGCGTCCGCGCCCCCGCCTCTCGGCGATCAACTCGCCGTCGGCGAAGAGCCGCACCGCCTCCCCGTCGTACGTGCCCACCAGGTGATGCTCCCCCGCCGGCAGCGGCCGGGGAGCCCACGCGCGCAGGCAGCCGCGGTCGGTGTTGACCAGGAAGCTGGGCCCGGGCGCGCCGGCGTTGAGCCCGCCGTTGTGGCCCTGGTCGCACCAGCGCAGGCTGAAGGCGCCGCTGTCGCCGAGGGTGTCGCAGCGCAGGACGATGCCGTGGGTGACGAACTCCTCCGGGCGGCCGGGCTTGCGCCCCTGCTGCCAGGGCGCGGCGTAGAAGAACCGGCCGTCGAAAGCGCCGCCGTTGTAGCCGACGCTGTGCAGGCCGTCGGTGGCCGAGGCGTCGCGGGCCTGCCAGCTCGACGGGTCCTCGAAGGGGCGGGTCACGTCGTAGCGCAGGTAGATGGAGTGGAACAGGTTGTCCCGCTTGCCGGGCCCCAGGTGCCGGAAGAAGGGCTGGAAACAGACGAAGCGGCCGTCGAAGAACCCGCCGTCGAAGCCGGTGGTGCGCAGGCCGTCCGTGGGGTCGGCGTCGTACGCCGACCAGGCGTCGGGGTCGGCGAAGTCGCCGCGGGTGTCGAAGCGGATGATGCGGCCGTGGCCGTAGGCGCAGTAGTAGAGGAAGGTGCCGTCGAAGACGGCCCCCACCGCCATGCGGTAGCCGAGGGGGCGCGCGTCGAAGGCCTCCCATGAAGCCGGATCGTCGAAGGCCGCGGTCGTGTCGTGGCGGACGGCGAGGCCGTTCTCCAGGGGCACGAAGTAGACGTGGCGGCCGTCGAAGGCGCCGCCGTCGAAGCACGCCGCCCGCGGCCCGAGAAAGTCCGTGATGTCCACGCTGGCATAGCTGGACCGGCTGCCGAACTCCCCCCGCGTGTCGAAGCGCAGGACCCGGCCGCAGGGCTCGTCCTCCTTGCGCGGGTCCCCCGAGAACCCCGGGCAGAAGTAGATGAAGCGCCCGTCGAAGGCGGCGCCCTGCTGCGAGTGGGCCTCGCCCATGTCGGAGGCCGACCAGCTCGCCCCGTCGTCGAAGTCCCCGGCCGTGTCGAAGCGCAGCAGGTGGCTGTGGTAGCGGGTCAGGTCGATCTGGCGGGGCACGAAGCAGACGTGGCGGCCGTCGAAGACGCCCCCGTAGTAGCCGCGCGTCTCCAGCCCGCCGGTGCGCCCCGCGTCGTACGCCCGGTAGCTGTCCGGGTCCCGGAAATCGCCGTGCGTGTCCAGCCGCAGGACCACGCCGTGGGTGGGACTTCCCGGCTCGCCGTGCTGCTCCGGCACGAAGTAGACGTAGCGGCCGTCGCACACGGCGCCGAAGTAGCCGCGGCTCGGCAGGCCCCCGGTGGCGCCGGCGTCGAAGGCGGCGAACCCGGGCCACTCGTCCGGGGGCCGCCATTGGGAGACCAGGGCCTGCAGGCTCTCGGCGCGGCCGTCGTCGGCGGCCACCCGGGCGCTGACGGTCAGCGCCGTCCCGGGAGGGCCGGCCGCGACCTGGGCGCCGCCGCTCAAGAGCGCAGGACCTCCATGAGCGACATGTGGGGCCGCCCGTACTTCTCGAGGCTGGACCAGCTCACGCGGCAGTCGGGGAAGGCGCGGCGCGCCGCGGCCTCGAAGAGGCGGCCGTTGAACCAGTCCACGGCGGAGCCGTCGAACTTGGCCGGCCCCTTGAAGCCCATGCGGTAGAGGCTGCGGCCGCGGCGGTTGCGGCGTTGGGGGACCTCGTGGTAGTCGGCGATGACCCGCACGATGAGGTCGATCAGCTCCAGCGCCCCCCGCGGGTGCAGGAGGTCGATGAGCAGCAGGCAGCCCTCGATGGAGCGGTTGGAGAGGTGCATCCAGACGTTGGGGGGGTACTCGTCGAGCACCTCCCGCAGGATCGCCGCCGGGTCCAGCGGCAGGCCGGCGAGGCGGTCCGGGTCGAGGAAGGAGAACCGGCCCAGGTCGGGAATGCGCACGTAGCGCTCCTCCAGCTTCAGTCCCGTGCCGCGGTCCTCCGGGTTGCCGTACAGGTCCTGCCAGAAGTGGTAGAACCGGTGGTCCCCTTCCTCCTCCCCGAGACGCTCGCGGAAGCGCCCGCGGTAGAAGTCGAGGAAGGCGGAGACGCCGGATCCCGCGATCGCCTCCAGCTCTTCCCGCAGCCGCTCCGCGTCGAGGCCGTATCTCTCCGACAGCAGCTCGACCTGCGCGCCGGGCAGGTAGAGGCGGGTCTCGATGGCGAAGCACTCGCCGTCGATCTGGGCCAGCTTGTCGTTGGGAAGGTTGTTGACCACGGAGGTGATGTGCACGCGCAGGATCCGCCCCCGGTAGGGCTCCAGCTGCGCCGGCGCCTCGAGGTTGGTCTCCACGTAGTCCAGGCGGAACCCCCGGCGCCGCTCGCCCAGCTCCTCCCGCGCCGCCTCCAGCGACGCCGGCGCGGCGTCGACCAGCACGTAGCAGAGCGGCCCCGGGTCCAGGCGCCCGGCCTGCGCGAAGCGGGTCACGGTGTCGATGAACTCCCGGGCGTAGTCGACGCTGGAGACGCCGAACTCGACGCAGGCCAGCTCGGCGGCCGGGTCTTCCCGCCGCGCCTCGACCACCTGCTCCAGGAACCGCCGGGCGTTGGCGCGCACCAGCTCCACGTCGGAGTCCGGCGAGCCGCTGATGCTGTCCCGGTAGTCGCGGCCGTGGGTGCCGACGTAGGCCCGCATGTGCCGCCAGAAGGTCTCGTTGAACTGCCACACCGGGCTCCGGCTGTAGGGCACCCAGCCGCCGATGACGGCGCCGCCCTCGCTCTCGGTGGAGCCGGCTTCGCGGCGGCGCAGGGCGGCGCCCACCGCCTCCTCGAGGGCGGGTCCGGTGTCGAGCTGGCGCACGTCGAGGGCCAGCTCCCACGTCTCTTCGGGCTCCCCCCCCGGGCCGACGAAGGGCCGGTAGGCGATGGGCACGCGGAAGTGCTGGGCGTAGGTGATGCGGTTCCACCAGGTGCGGAAGGCGGGCCCGCCGGCCTCGGCCTCGACGACGCGCTCGAGGCTGCGCAGGGCGCCGCGGAAGGAGCGCACGTAGCCGTCGTCGCGCAGTCCGGGCTCGTGGACCACGGAGACGCCGCGGGCCCCGAGGTCGGCGCTCAGCAGGTCCACGTCGGAGCGGGCCCGCGCGCTTGGCGCCAGGCCCGCCGCCGACAGCACCGGCAGCAGGTCCGCGGTGCCGCTGATCGGCATCAGGTGGATGCCGGCGGCCCCGGGCAGCCGGCGGATGCGGCCGATCAGGTCGGCGGACCACTGGCGCTTGAAGGCGGTGAACTCCTCCTCGTCGAGGTCGCCCTCGGCCGTGCGGTAGTCCCGCAGCAGGGCGCGCGCCTCCGCGGAGCGGGCCCCGCAGCCGATGAGGAAGAGCCAGAACCGGAGCATCGCCGCCGAGCCGATCACGGGCACGCCGACGACCAGGGGGGTCGAGGTGAGCCCGCGCGCGTGGGCGCGATCCCACCAGGCCTCGTGGCGCTCCCACAGCAGCGGCGGCTGCAGCAGGACCGCCTCGGCGCCGGCGTCGATCTTGCGGGCCAGGCGGTCGACCCGCGCCTCGACCCGCCCCACGAGGGGGTTCTCCACCGCCCACACGGGCAGCTCCTCCGGCAGCTGTCCGGTCTCGCGCAGACGCCTCACCAGCTCCAGGGTGCCGAAGGCGTCCATCGGCAGCAGCGAGGCGCCGCCGGGGACCGCCCCCAACCCGCGCCGCACCAGGTCTCCCCCGGAGAGCACGAGCAGCCCCCGGGCGCCGCCGCTCACGGCCCGGAGGATGCGGGCCTCCACCGAGCTCCGCGTGCGGGTCCCGGCGGAGATCGTGACGACCGGCTCGCGGGTTTCGTCCAGGACGTCGAAGAGGCTCTTCGGCCGCTCCCGGCGCCCGACGAGGCGCACCGCGTCGCCGAGGCGGCCCACCAGCGGGATGTCGGGCAGGGTGACGGCGTCGACGGCGCCGCGCTCGATGAGCCGCGCATAGCGGGGCGCCTGCGCCGGGTGCGTCTGCTCGGCGGTGACGACGAACAGTCCGCGCCGCAGGCGGTCGGCGACGGGCGGGAGGGCGGCGGTCACTTCCCGCGTCGGTCGGCGTACTCGCGCAGGGAGGCCACGTGCGACGTCACCACCTGCAGACCGTAGGAGAGGGGGGTGCCCACGTTCAGGAAGCGGTAGCCCCAGTCGATCTTCTGGCGGATGTCGTCGGGCTCGGCCAGGGTCGTGCCGGTGACGATGCCGGTGCCCTCCAGCCGCCGGGGCACCTCCTCCATGATGCTCTGCACCTCCTTCGAGCCCGTCTGCCCCATCACCCCCAACGACGCCGACAGGTCCAGGGGGCCTACCAGGATGATGTCGATGCCGGGCACGGCGGCGATTTCGTCCAGGCTCTCCCAGGCCTGCAGGCTCTCGAGCTGGCAGACCAGCAGGGTCTCGTCGTTGGCCGTGGCGAGGACGTGGTCCCAGTCCTGGCCGGCGATCCTCGTCCACATGGGCGACAGACCGCGGTTGCCCTCGGGCGGGTAGTGGGCGGCGTCGACGGCTCGGGCCGCCTCCTCGGCGGAGTTTACCTGGGGGATCATGACCAGCACCGCCCCCACGTCGTAGGCCTTCTTGATCAGGGCCGGGTCGTTGTTGGCCACCCGGATGAGGGGCGCCACCCCCCGCTGCCGGGCGAGGACGGGGATGACGTCGAGGGACTCGGCCCCGTAGGGCATGTGCTCGGTGTCGATCCACAGGAAGTCGATTCCCGTGTCGAAGGTGGGGCCGGCGAAGTGGGGGGTGAAGGCGGGCAGTCCGGTGCCGAAGACGACCTGCCCGTCGTCGAGCTTCTGCTTGATCGGGTTGGGGTACATGCGGTCTTCCTTGGGCGCCTCAGGCGCGCTGGGTCAAGAGGATGAAGGCTCCCAGCCCGACGCGGTAGGCGGCGAAGGGAGGGGTGCCGAAGCGTTCGAGAAGGCGCAGCAGCAGGCCGATGGCGGCGTAGCCGCTCACCGCCGCGGCGGCGATGCCGAGGACCAGGCTCAGAAGCTGCTCCCCCCCGGGACCGGCGCCGAGCAGCTCCATCAGCTCCAGCAGGCCGGCGCCGGTGATGGCGGGCAGCCCGAGGAGGAAGGCGAACCGCGCCGCCTGCTCCCGGCGCAGGCCGACGAGGAGCCCCGCCATGATCGTCGAGCCCGACCGCGACACCCCCGGGACCAGGGCCAGGGCCTGGAACAGCCCGATCAGCTGGATGCGCCAGAAGGAGAGCTCCGTCAGGTCGCGGTCGCGGCGGCCGAGGCGCTCGGCCAGCAGCAGGCAGGGGGCCAGCAGGATCAGCGCCCAGGCGATGACCGGGAGGGCGCGCGCGTCGCCGGCGATGAAGCCCTTCAGCCCCAGGCCGCAGACGACGGCGGGCACCGTGGCCGGCAGGATCGCCCAGGCCGTGAGGCAGTCCCGGGAGTGGCGCAGGTCCTGCCGGCGCAGCCCCTCGACGGCGGCCCCCGCGAGGCGGCGGATGTCCGCGGCGAAGAAGGCGAGCACCGCCGCCAGGGTCCCGAGGTGGATGGCGGCGGAGAAGGCGAGCCCCGGGTCGCCCCACCCGAGATAGTGGGGGACGATGCGCAGGTGGGCGGTGGAGGAGACAGGCAGGGTCTCGGTGAGACCTTGGACGAGGCCGAGGACGACGGACTGGAAGGGCGTCATGTCGTCGGCTTCGGCATCATGGCGCGGTCAATCTATTGCGCGCGGAAGGCGCCGACCACGGCCGCCCGGTCGCTCAGGGAGAGGCGGGGGGCGCTTCGGGATCCCTCCTGTCAATGGCCGCCGTCAGGGGATCAGGCGCCGGCATTCCATGTAGTAGCGTTTCTCCTCCGCCTCGCCGAGGGAGAAGCTCTTGCGCGGCAGCGGGCCGTCGCGCAGCACCGTGCGGAACAGGGCGTGCTTGTCGAGGGCCCGCGAGAGCAGCCCCGCGTTGCCGGGGCGCGTCCCCAGCTCCGTCACCTCCTCCTCGCCGTGGATGTAGTCGAGGCGCAGGTCCCGCCGGGCGCCGAGGTCGGCGAGGAAGGCGTCCAGGGAGACGGCCTCCAGGTCATGGCGGGGGTCGTGGACCACGACGATCCCCCAGCGGGGAGGGCCGTCCTCGCGGCCGGCGACGAAGGGCAGGTGGTGCAGGCCGCGGGCGCCGAGGTCCTCCCGGGCCCGGCGCCAGAGGCCGGGGGAGTCGAAGGCGTCGATCTGAACTCCTGAGCCCTGGCCCCGGAAGAAGGCCTCCATCTCCCGAGTCAGCTCTTCGCCGTCGACGCCGAACAGCACCCGGTGGATCGGCTCGAAGCGCAGCCCGGGGTCGTGCAGGTTGACCAGCTCCACGAGGGCGTGGCGCGAGGGGTGGCCGGCCGCCGCGTCGAGACCGCCGGCCTCGGCCTTGACCCCGTTCCACACCTCCCGGGCGGCGGCGAAGGAGTGGTTGCCGTCGCCCATGGCGTAGAGCGCCGGGGCCCCGGTCTCGATGCCGTAGCGCTCGCCCATGGCCTGCGGCGAGGCGAGGCGGGTCAGGGCGTCGGCCACCTGGCGGATCGCCTCGTCCTCGCCCACGTGCCAGCCGCGCACGCGGCCACCGCCCAGCATCAGCTCCGTGTCGTAGAGCAGGGGCAGCGTCCGTTGGAAGAGGGGCTCGATGACGGTGGCCTGCGGATCGTCGATGAGGACGAGGATGTGGGGAATCTCCAGGGCCGCCCCCTGGCGCACCTCCACCCGCGGCGGCAGGCGCCCGGGATCGGTCCCCTCCGTCGTGCGGATCAGGGTCGCCGCGTCCGGCGCGAAGCTGTACCGCTCCAGGTCGAGGGCCGCGATCAGGCCCTTGCGGGAGGCGGCGTGCGGCGTGCGCCGGTCCACCAGCACGAAGCCGGGCTCCCGGGGCTGCAGCACCCCCTCCCGGAGGTAGCTCTCCATCTGCCCGTGGATGCGGCGGATGCGGGCGGCGCGTCCGGGCGCCTCCAGGAAGGCCTCGGGGAAGACCAGGTGCAGGGTGGAGGGCCGGCTCCCCACGAGGCGGGCGGCCTCCTCCCAGTACTCCGGGTTCGAGGTGTGCTGGTCGCAGGCGATGACCGCCCAGTCCTCGAGGTCCACCTCCGGGCGCGGCAGCAGCACGCGGGGTACGCTCAGGCCGATGTCGGGGAAGCGCATGCCGGCAGAGTGTAGCCGTGCCTTCGGAGAGCGACAACGGCGGCCAGCGGTGTGGCTCGCCGCCGTCGGCCGGGGTAGCTTGGGAAGGCGCGGTACAGCGGCTCCGGGTCGGCGCCGACGACAGTCTCGACACCGCGGCGCCGCCGTCCCGATGTGGCCCGCGCGGCGGCAGGCAGCTTGGGGAAGCCGTTGCGCAGCGGCTTCTGGTCGCCGCCGCAATCGCGATGTGGTCCACGCACGGGCGGTCGCCGCAGACGGGCCACCGGCTGGTGCGCGCCTCCCTCGAGCCCGGGGATCGAGCCATGACGGCGATCTCGACCTTGCTCCTTCTGCTGGCGTCGTCCGCCGCCGCTCCGGTTGCCGCCGAGGGGTCCGGTTGGCTGCAGCTGCGCGGCGACCGGCACATGAGCGGCCGCGCCGCCGGCACCGGCCGCATGACGGACGGCTCCCCCGCCGAGGCCTGGCGCCATGACATCGCCGCCTGGGAGGGCTACGCCTCGGTGACCCCCGGTGCCGGTGAGCCCCTCCTGCAACTGCCCTTCCCGGGGGGCCTCGACGCCGGCTGGCTCGGCCGCGAGCGGGCGGCCTGGGGGCTGGGCCCGCGGCTCCACGACCTGGCCGGCGACGGCACCCTCGTCCCCATGCCCGTGGACTACCGCTTCAAGGTGGCCAGGATCCTGCCCGATGTCCCCGGCCTGCAGCGCTTCGAGATGGGCGACTCCTTCTCGGACGGGGGCGCCGAGCCCAAGCGGGGCCGTCTCCTGGCCTACGACACGGGGGAGCCGCGGGTCGTGTGGGAGACCGAGCCCTTCGAGGACACCTGGGCCCCCAACGTCATCGTCGTCGACGCCGATGCCGACGGACAGCTCGACCTGGCCGTGGCCACCCACTACCGCATCCTCGTCTTCCACGGCGCCACCGGCGAGACGATGATGCAGTCGCGCTACCACGACTACCGCAACTACGGCCACTTCGCCGCCGCCGACATCGACGACGACCCCTATCCCGAGTTCGCCGTGATCGCCGACTTCAGCATGCACGCCGAGGTCGTCGACAACGACGGCCGCCGGCTGAGCCTGCGCTGGATCCGCGAGATCCAGCCCGATCCCTCGCAGTCGACGAAGGTGGTGCGTCCCCGGCCCTCGGCCTTCCTCGACGCCGACGGGGACGGCGCCTTGGAGGTCGTCTACAGCGTCTACGACGACACCGGCGACCGCCTCTGGCACACGATCGCCGTCGACGCCCTCAGCGGCGAGACGGACCACGACTTCCCCGGGCGCTACCTCCACGGCCTGCACGACATCGACGCCGACGGCCGCCCCGAGTGGTTCCTGTCGGAGGCCGAGGGCGAGGCCCTGCCGCCGTATGCTCCGCTATCCGTGCTGTCCCTGGGCCCGGAGGGCTACGTGGAACGCTGGCGGCACGACCGCGCCGCCTTCAGCAGCCGCCCCCTCGACGATCTGCCCCTCACGGTCAGCACCAGCGCATCCGATGGCCTGCGCACCGCCGTCACCGGTGACGCCGACGGCGACGGCCGCTCCGACTTCTTCGCGGTCACCCCGGCCGGCGGGGGCGAGGCGCTGACGGCCTGGGGCGTGGACTCCGGAGGCGCCGTGCGGGCCCTGTGGACGGTCGCGGGCCCGGCGGGGGCCCGCATGCAGGCGGAGGCCGCCGCCGCCGGCGAAGAGGGCCCCGCCACGCTGGTCTCCTGGAAGGGGCGGGGGGGCGCCGGGCAGTCTCTGCGGGCGGAGGGCGCCGGCGCCCGGCTGCGCCAGTTCAGCCGCCAGGCCTTCACGTACGTCGGCACACCCGTGGTCGCCGATCTCGACGGCGACGGAGGCGTCGAGGTGGTGGTGCAGACGGCCAACGAGGAGGTCCTCTGCCTGGAGGCGCCCGGCAGCGGCGACGGCGAGGCCCGCGTGCGCTGGCAGATGCAGGGCCACGGACAGACCAACAACGCCCCCTTCCACTGGGGGGTGGTCGCCTCCGACCTCGACGGCGACGGCTCGCTGGAGACGCTCTTCGCCCGCGAGGCGCCCAGCGGCAACGCCAGCCTGGCGGCGGTCACCGCCGCGGGCGAGGTGCGCTGGCAGACCGTCTTCGACGGCTTCGACGGCAGCATGCCGATCTGGAACTTCAGCGGCCTCTCGTACTGGAACGCCGGCTATTTCCGCGAGGCCGGGCGCAAGGACGTCTTCGTCACCCTGCGGCGCGGCAAGATCGGCAGCGAGGTCGGCTTCCTCCTCGACGGCGGGACCGGCGCCGTCGTCTGGGAGAGGAACGGCTACACCCTGCCCGCCGACGGCAGCGGCCGCAGCCTCGGAGGCCATCCCAGCGCCGCCGGGGACGTCGACGGCGACGGCCTGGAGGAGATCGTGGTCATGTGGCCGGACCGGCTGCACGTGGTCGACGGCGTCACCGGCGACGCCCAGGTCGTGCGCCAGGCCTACGGGTACATCGACGGGCTGTCGCCGATGTTCGCCTCCGGCGGCTTCGTGGGATACGCCTTCCCGGCGGTGGTCGACCTCTTCGGCGGTCTGGAGCCCGAGCTGATCTGGGGCCACAGCGGCTACCTGAACGCCGTCCTCTCCGCCGCCGGCGACGCCTGGTGGCAGACGGAGTACCGCAACAACACCCAGGTGCAGTCCCTCATGGCCCCGGGCGACGCCGACGCCGATGGCGACCTGGAGCTGCTGGCCTCCACGGCGGAGGGCGTGCAGCTGCTGGAGCCGGCGGACGGCGCCGTCCTGCGGGCGATCGAACTGGGTCCCGCCAGGACCGACGTGGTTTCGGGGGACCTCGACGGCGACGGCCGCGACGAGTTCCTCTTCGGCCTCGGCCCCGGCCTCGCCATGGTGGAGCTGGAGGCCGGCGAGCTGCGCCACGCCTGGACCCTGGAGACCGGGGGCCGGCCGAGCGACCCGGCCCTGGCCGACGTCGACGCCGACGGCTTCCTCGATCTGGCGGCGGCCACCACCGACGGCTACGTGAAGACCTGGACCGCAGGCGCGGCGACCGCCGTGACCGGCCCCCTGGTCGCTCTCCCCGCGGCGGCGGTGCTGGAGCCGCCGTGGCCCAACCCCTTCAACCACCGGGTCACCATCCCCTACCGGATCGCCGAGGCCGGTTCCGTGCGCCTGGAGGTGTTCTCCATGACGGGGCAGCGTCTTCTGCGGCTGGTCGATGGCTGGAGGCCGGCCGGCGACCACAAGGCGCTCTGGGACGGTGTCGACGCCCGTGGGCGGCCCCTGGCCAGCGGCGCCTACGTGGTCCGCCTGCGGAGCGGAGAGGTGGTGGACCAGCGCAAGATCGCGCTGCTCAAGTAGCGGCGAGCCGCTCCCGGGGCGAGATCCCAGGGCGGAGGGCCCGGTGCCTGCGTGGACCGCCTGCGGAGCGGGCAGGCGGTGTACCGGCGCAGGATCCCTGAACACCCCCGGGCGCGGAGTCCCGGAGCCGGATCTCGCGCCCGGAGGCGGACGGTCTGGCCGAACCCGCCCCCAACGAGGAGTCCGGCGCGGATGCCGGTCAGTCCCCGGCGGCCCAGTAGGAGTAGAGCCGTGCGTTGACGAGGTGGAACCGCAGCCGCACCGGCCCGGGCGGCAAGCCGCTGGCCCCCCACCAGCGCACCGGCAGGTCGACGCCGTCCTCCTCGACGGGGACGCAGCGGTCGGCGCCGTACCCCGGCAGCACGCCCTCCTCCTCGTCGAGCAGCTCCACCCGCAGCGACCCGTGGTCCGCCTTGGCGTTGACCCGCAGCTCGCCGCCCCTCAGCTCGAAGGGCCGCGTCGTCAGCCGCCCTCCGTCGAAGCTGCCGGCCACCGAGGCGAAGCCGTCCAGGCGCAGGAAGGCGAGGCCGATGGACATCGTCCCCGTGTGCTGGTCGGCGGCGATCCGGGGATCGTACTCGCGGGGGACCTTGGCGTGCCTCCGGGGGGTGCCCCGGTAGTAGATGTAGAGCCGGTCGCCCACGGCGACGGGGGGCGCGCCGGTGAGCATGATCTGGAAGCGGTCCCACTCGCCGATCTCCCCCAGGCCGACGAGGGGCTCTTCCGCCGGCGCCCGGTTCCAGCGCTCGCCGTCGCGGCTGGTGAGCAGCCGCAGGCTCTGGGTCTGCCGCAGGCGGCGCTTGTCGAAGTGGGTGAGGACGCCGAGATAGTGGGCGCCGTAGGGGAACCCGGTGTTGTTGTAGAGGGCCTCCTCCTCGTGCAGGGGCGCCAGGAAGGGGCGCGGCGGGGTCCAGGCGACGAAGTCGCGGCTGACGCTCAGCAGGCGCTCGGGCTGGCCCCGCAGGAAGGCGACGCAGCGCCCGGCCTCGGCGTCGATCATCAGCGACTGGGCGTCGCCCACGGGGCCCATGTCGTCGGTGCCCGGCCGCGGGTGATAGCGGAAGAGGGGGTCCGGGGAGTGCTCCCAGCGCAGGCCGTCCGGCGAGGTGGCCGAGTAGATGCCGGAGCGCGGTCCGTCCCAGTCGTGGCTCGACCAGCCGAGGGCCTTGTAGCGGCGGTTCGGGTCGGGGTCGGCGGGGTCCTTCAGCATCGACTCCCAGTGGTCCTGGCCTTCGTGGTGGGATGCCGGGATGACGATGTTGTTGCGCCTCGACCCGAGGGCCTCGTGCAGCCTCAGCTCCGGCCGCTCCCAGTGGATGCCGTCGGGGGAGGTGGCCAGGCACTGCACGTGGCCGCAGCCCTCCTCGTAGTGACCGCCCATGTACCAGGCCTTGAAGAGTCCCTCCTCCTCGTCGTGGATCACCGACGCCGTCATCCCCGTGTGGCGCTCCCACGCCGCTTCCTGGCGCAGCACGGGGCCCGGGTGCTTGACGGCGGCGTGGAACATGCGCTCCACGCTCTCGGCGCCGTCCACGTCCTCCATGTCGACGAACAGGCGCTTGCGGTGATCGAGGGTCTGCACGGGACTGAGAGTAGGACAACGGGCCCCGCCCGGACAGGCGCCCGATTGCCGCCGCCGGGGGCGATGGCGAACTTCGCGCAGCCACCGCCAACTTCCGGGAGCCCTTGTTCCGTGACCGCTTTTCGGGCCGAGCGCCTCTCCCCTGAGCCCATCATCCACGCCCGTCTCCCGGGCCTGGAGGGCGGGCGCGGGGACAACATCAACGGACCCTCCCTGATCCGCGCGCCCCCGTGGGTCCCGCGGCCCCTGGGGCGCTACTACCTCTACTTCGCCCACCACGGCGGGCACTACCTGCGCATGGCCTGGGCCGACGACCTCACGGGGCCGTGGACGGTGCTCCCCGAGCCCGGGGTCCTGCACATGGACCGGGGCCCCGGCCTCCACCACATCGCCAGCCCCGACGTGCACGTCGACACCGCGGAGCGCCGGCTGCGCATGTACTTCCACCAGCCCACGGGGAGAGGGGAACAGCGGTCGCACGCAGCTCTGTCGGAGGACGGCCTGTGCTGGCAGGTGAACCCCGCCGACCTGGGGCCGTCGTACTTCCGCGTCTTTCCCCACGGGGGGCGGTTCTACGCCTGTGCCATGCTCCCGAGCCCGGGAGGCGGACGGTTCCTGCGGTCCGGGGACGGGCTCACCGCCTTCGAGGAGGGAGCGGCCGTCCTGCCGGGGTGCCGCCACGCCGCCGCCTGGGTCGATGGCGACACCCTGCACCTGTTCTACTCGCGCAAGGGGGACTCTCCGGAGCGCATCCTCGTGTCGGCGGTGGATCTGTCGCAGCCGTGGGAGAGCTGGCAGCCGGGTGCCGAGAGGCTGGTGCTGCGGCCGGAGCTGGACTGGGAGGGTGCGGGTGCGCCGGTCGAGCCGTCGCGCCCCGGCGCCGTGCGGGGCCTCGTGCACCAGTTGCGCGACCCGGGGATCTACGAGGAGGAGGGCCGCCTCTACCTGCTCTACTCCGGTTCCGGCGAGCGCGCCCTCGGCATCGCCCGGCTGCACCGGGAGTGAGCTCTACTGGGCCGTGTAGCCGCCGTCGACGGGGATCGCCGCGGCGACGATGAAGCTCGCCTCGTCGGAGGCGAGGAAGGCGATGACCCGGGCGATCTCCTCCGGCTGCCCCATGCGGCCGAGGGGGTGGAGGCGCCGCATGGCGGCGTGGACCTCGTCGTCGCCGGTGACGTTGGCGGTGAGCGGCGTGTACACGAAGCCCGGGCAGACGGCGTTGATGCGGATGCCCTCCGCCGCCAGCCGCACGCCCATGTCGCGGGTGAGCTGGACGATGGCGCCCTTGCTGTGCGGATAGGCGGTGAAGCCGTCGGAGAAGGGCAGGGAGGTGGGGTAGCCCACCAGCCCCATGACCGAGGCGAGATTGACGATGGCGCCGCCCCCGGTCCGGCGCATCTCCTTGACGGCGGCGTGGCACATCAGGAAGGTTCCCCGGGCGTTGACCCGCATCACCGCGTCCCAGCGCTCGTCGAAGTCGGCCGCCGGATCGACGGTGCGCGGCGTGATCCCGGCGCTGTTCACGAGGATGTCGACGCGCCCGAAGGCGCCCGCCGCCTCGGCCACGATCCGCTCGCTGTCGGCGCGCTCCGAGACGTCGGCGGTGATGCTACGCAGGCGCCCGTCAAGCGCCTCCGCCTCCGCGGCCAGGGCCTCCAGGGCCGCAGGGTCGATGTCGGCGGCGGCGACGCGGGCCCCCTCCTCGAGGAATCGGAGGACAGTGGCCCGGCCGATGCCCGACGCGGCGCCGGTGACGATCGCCGCCTTGTCCGCGAGTCTCTGGGTCATCCGGCAAAGGTAGCCCGCCCGCGTCCGGGAGTCAGGACGGACGCGGGCCGTACTCCACACCGCACAGGAGATCCTCCATGCGCTGCATCATGGTGATGTTCGACTCCCTCAACCGCCACATGCTCCCGCCCTACGCTCCCGACACCTGGGTGCAGGCGCCCAACTTCCGCCGCCTCGCCGAGCGCGCCGCCGCCTTCTCCACCTGGTCGCCGCCACCGAGGTGCTCTATCACACGCCGGCGCGCCGCGACCTGCACACGGGGCGGCCCAACTTCCTGCACTGCCCCTGGGGGCCGCTGGAGCCCTTCGACGACTCGGTGCCGCAGATGCTGCAGGAGGCCGGCGTCTACACCCACCTGTGCTCCGACCACTACCACTACTGGGAGGACGGCGGCGCCACCTACCACGGCCGCTACAGCTCGTGGGAGTTCTACCGCGGCCAGGAGGGCGACCCCCACATCGGCCAGGTCGCCGACCCCGAGATGCCGGAGAACCTCAACCAGAAGGGCCGCCGCAGCGACTGGGTGAACCGACCCTTCCAGCGGCGCGAGGCCGACCTGCCCCAGAGCCGCACCTTCGAGGCCGGCTGCCGCTTCATCGAGACCAACGCCGGCGAGGACGACTGGTTCCTGCAGATCGAGTGCTTCGACCCCCACGAGCCGTTCTCCAGCAACCGCCGCTACCAGGACCTCTACCCCTCCGACTACGACGGCCCCCTCTTCGACTGGCCGTCGTACGGTCCGGTCCGCGAGACCCCGGAGCAGGTCGCCGAGGTCCGCCGCAACTACGCCGCCCTGGTCTCCAAGTGCGACGCCAGCCTCGGCGACGTCCTCGACCTCATGGACCGCCACCGCATGTGGGACGACACGATGCTGGTCCTGTGGACCGACCACGGCTTCCTGCTGGGAGAGCACGGCGGCTACGCCAAGAACTGGCCGCCCCTGTACGAGGAGCTGAGCCACACCCCGTTCTTCGTCTGGGACCCGCGCAGCCCGGGGGCGGCGGGGCAGACCCGCGGCGCCCTGGTGCAGCCGGCCATCGACCTGGGGCCGACGCTGCTCCGGTTCTTCGGCCAGGAGCCCACCGAGCGCATGCGCGGCCGCGACCTGGCCGGCGTCGTCGCCGAGGACCGGCCCGTGCGCGACGCCGCCATCTTCGGCTACCACGGCAACCGCGTGAACGTCACCGACGGCCGCCACGTCTACTACCGCACCTGCCGCACCCCCGACAACCAGCCGCTCAACGCCTACACCCTCCTGCCCACGGCGATGCGCGGCTACAAGGGGAGGCTCCCGGAGGCCGGGCTGGCCGACGCCTTCTCCTTCACCCGCGGGATGCCCACCCTGCGTCTGCCGGCGGGGGGCAACATCTCCCAGCCGGTGGAGGGCGACGTGGGCGACCTGCTCTACGACCTGCGGGCCGACCCGAAGCAGGAGACTCCCCTCGATGATCCGGACGTGGCGGAACGGCTCGCCGGCCGCATGGCCGACCTCATGGCCGAGTGCGACGCGCCAGGGGAGCAGTTCGAGAGGATGGGGCTGAGCCGCTGAGGCCTCGCCCGGGGGCAGGTCGCCGTCTCGGCTCAGCCGCCCTCGGCGATCATCGTCTCGGCCAGGGCGAAGCAGCAGGAGGAGCGGGGCCGGCCGAGGGTACGGGCCCAGATGTCGCGCGGGTACGGCTCGCCCCCCACGTCCTGCCCGTCGAGCTCGATCGAGCCTCCAGCGGCGAAGACCAGCACCGTGAAGACGATGCGCGGATGGGCGGTGGGCGGGCCCACGAGGGGCGGGTCCAGGTCGCGCCAGCAGACATCGATGCGGCGGCCGGCGGCATCGATCTCCCAGGCGGGCTCGCTGCGGATGTCGCCCCCGGGGGACAGGCGGGCCTCGACCGCGTCCATGCCGCGGTCGAAGGGGGAAGTGGGCACGACCTGCGTCTCGCGCACGAACTCGGCGAACTCCCGGTTGTCCGTGCACAGACCGGTGAACCCGTCGCTCCCCGGGATCTCCACGAAGGCGGCGGTGCCGGCGCCGGCGGGCGAGGTGTCGCCGCGGTAGAGGCTGACCATGCCCGTGTGGTCGTCGCTGCCGGGCCGGCGCAGGTACGCGATCCAGTGCTGGCCCGACCAGAGCAGGCCGCCGCGGGACAGGGAATCGGGCATGGCGGACAGGCTATCCGCGCGCCGCGGGGCGGTCAAGCGGGCGCCGCCGCCGCGGGCGTTTGACATCCGGAGGGGCCGCCCGCTTCGTACTCCGGCTCGAAACTACCACAATGGACAAGGGATCCCCATGGCCGAGGACATCTACGGAGCGCGCACCACGGTGAGCGCCGGCGGCGCCGGCGAAGGCGTCGTCTACAGCATACAGAAGCTGGAGGAGGAAGGCGTCGCCCCGGTCTCGCGGCTGCCCTACTCGATCCGGATCCTCCTCGAGGCGGCCCTGCGGCAGTGCGACGGTTTCGAGATCACCGCCGAGGACGTGGAGCGCATCGCCCGCTGGAGCCCGGAGACGGCGGGCAAGGAGGAGATCCCCTTCAAGCCCGCGCGGGTGGTGATGCAGGACTTCACCGGTGTGCCGGCGGTGGTCGACCTGGCGGCCATGCGCGACGCCATCGTCGAGCTCGGCGGCGACCCCCGGGCCGTGAACCCCCTGATCCCCGTCGACCTCGTGATCGACCACTCGGTGCAGGTCGACTACTACGGCCTGCGCAAGGCCCTGGAGCTGAACGCCGGCCGCGAGTTCGAGCGCAACCGCGAGCGCTACGAGTTCCTGCGCTGGGGCCAGGAGTCCTTCGACAACTTCCGCGTCGTGCCGCCGGCCACCGGCATCGTGCACCAGGTGAACCTGGAGTACCTGGCCCAGGTGGTGCAGGCCGCCCCCGGCGACGGCGGCGAGGTCTGGATCCCCGACAGCCTCGTCGGCACCGACAGCCACACCACCATGATCAACGGTCTCGGCGTCGTCGGCTGGGGCGTGGGCGGCATCGAGGCCGAGGCGGTCATGCTCGGCCAGCCGATCTACATGCTCCTGCCCCACGTGGTCGGCTTCGAGCTGACGGGGCGCCTTCCGGCGGGGACCACGGCCACCGACCTGGTGCTCACCGTGACCCAGATGCTGCGCGCCCACGGCGTGGTGGGGAAGTTCGTCGAGTTCTTCGGCCCCGGGCTGGCGCAGCTGAGCCTGGCGGACCGGGCGACGATCGCCAACATGGCGCCCGAGTACGGCGCTACCGTGGGGCTGTTCCCGGTGGACGAGGAGACCCTGTCCTACCTGCGGCAGACCGGCCGCAAGGCCGCCGCCGTCGAGCGCGTGCGCGCCTACATGCAGGCCCAGGGCATGCTCTACGGGCCGGAGACGCCGGACCCCGCCTTCAGCGAGAGGCTGAGCCTGGACATGTCCACGGTGGAGCCCAGCCTGGCCGGCCCCACGCGGCCCCAGGACCGGGTGCCCCTCAAGAGCATGAAGCCCGCCTTCGCCACCGCCCTCAAGGAGAGTTTCGACGTGCGGACGGAGGGCCGCAGCGTCTCCGTCGACCTCGGCGACCAGGGCACGGCGGATCTGCCCGAGGGCGGGGTCGTGCTGGCGGCGATCACGTCGTGCACGAACACCAGCAACCCCTCGGTGATGCTGGCGGCGGGCCTGCTGGCGCGCAACGCCGTCGCCCGGGGGCTGACGGTGCCGCCGTACGTCAAGACCAGCCTCGCCCCGGGCTCGCGGGTGGTCACCCGCTACCTGGAGGCGGCGGGCCTGGTGGAAGACCTGGAGGCCCTCGGCTTCCACACCGTCGGCTACGGCTGCACCACCTGCATCGGCAACTCCGGGCCCCTCCACGACAGCATCGAGAAGGCGATCGCCGACGAGGACCTGGTGGTCTGCTCGGTGCTCTCCGGCAACCGCAACTTCGAGGGCCGCGTGCATCCGCAGACGCGGGCCAACTTCCTGGCCTCGCCGCCGCTGGTGGTCGCCTTCGCCCTGGCCGGCCGCGTCGACATCGACTTCGACAGCGAGCCCCTGGGCCGGGGGGAGGACGGCGACGTCTTCCTGCGCGACCTGTGGCCGGCGCAGGAGGAGATCCGCGCCGAGATGGCGCGCTCGGTGCAGGCGCGGATGTTCGAGGAGGAGTACGGCAACGTGTTCTCCGCCAACGAGACCTGGAACCGCATCGCCGTCCCCGAGGGCGAGCGCTACGCTTGGGACGAGGCCAGCACCTACATCCGCCGGCCCGGGTTCTTCGACGGCCTGAGCCGCCAGGTCTCGCCCATCGGCCCGATCACCGGGGCCCGGGTGCTGGCCAGCCTCGGCGACAGCGTCACCACCGATCACATCTCCCCCGCCGGCTCCATCGCCCCCGGCAGCCCCGCCGCCGCGTACCTGGAGTCGAAGGGCGTCGAGCGCCGCGATTTCAACAGCTACGGCTCCCGCCGCGGCAACCACGAGGTGATGATGCGGGGCACCTTCGCCAACATCCGCATCCGCAACGAGCTGGTGCCCGGCGTCGAGGGCGGCCTCACCCGGCACCTCCCCTCGGACGAGCGGATGACCATCTACGAGGCGGCGCAGCGCTACCAGGCCGAGGGAGTGCCCACCATCGTCCTCGCCGGCGCCGAGTACGGCTCCGGCTCCAGCCGCGACTGGGCCGCCAAGGGGCCGCTGCTGCAGGGGGTGAGAGCGGCCATCGCCGAGAGCTTCGAGCGCATCCACCGGTCGAACCTGATCGGCATGGGGATCCTGCCCCTGGAGTTCGCCGCCGGCGAGACCCGCCACGGTCTGGGCCTCACCGGCGAGGAGGTCTTCGACATCGCCGCCGGCGACGACCTGCAGCCCGGCGCCGCGGTCGAGGTCGTCGCCCGGGGGCCGGATGGCGAGGAGAAGCGGTTCACGGCGGTCTGCCGCATCGACACCCCGGTGGAGCTGGAGTACTACCGCAACGGCGGGATCCTGCAGACGGTGCTGCGGCGGATGGTCTCCTGAAGCGCGGTCCTCCGATGGCCAACCCCAACGTCGAGCCCCTCGCCCAGGACTTCGCCGTCGCCGCCCGGGTGCCCGACCCGGAGCGGTACTTCTTCCACGACCCGGACATGACCCGCCTCGACGACGGCACCCTGCTGATCGCGGCCCCCGAGTGGGGGCGTCCCGGCCGCGGCACCGGCCGTCACCTGCGGATGCTGCGCAGCTCCGACGGCGGTTCCGCCTGGGAGGAGCTGCCCTCCCTCCCCTTCGAGGAGGGGACGCCCTTCGTCCTCGACGGCCAGCTCTACCTCTTCGCCCAGGAGACCTGCCATCAGGACGTCCTCATCGCCCACAGCCGCGACCGGGGGCAGTCCTGGTCCGATCCGGTGCGGGTCCTCGAGGGGCCGCTGTGGAACATCTCCACCGCCATGCTGCTCAGGCCCGACTGCGTCTACTGGGCCATGGACCGGGACCTGCCGGAGCGCACCCACGGCGGCAAGGTGATGGTCCGCATCGACCGGGCCAGGTCGCCGCTGGACCCCGGCGCCTGGAGCCTCTCCAACATCGTCGAGGCCCCGACCCTGCCCCGCTCCCTGACGCGGGGCCTCTATCCCGAAGGCGACCGAGCCGAGCTGAACCGCGGCTGGCCGGACCCCCTCGTCTGGCTCGAGCCCAACACCGTGGAGGTGGGCTCGCGGATCCGTGTCTTCACCCGCTGCGTCATCGACGAGTACGCCACCGCCAACGTCGCCGCCGTCCTCGACTACGACCCGGAGGCGAACCACCTCGCCTTCACCCAGTTCGCCGCCTGGCCGGGGGCGCAGTGCAAGTTCTACCTGATCCACGACCGGCCCGGGGGGATGTACTGGATGCTGAGCAACCTGGCCACCAACTCGCAGGACCTGCTCGGCTGGGGGGAGCGCATGCGCGAGACCGGCTACCACGGGGGCCCGGGCAACGAGCGGCGGTGGCTGTTCCTGCACTACGGCGTCGACTGCCTCAACTGGTTCCCCGCCGGCTGCGTGGCGCGCTGGCCCGACCACGTGCACCGCAGCTTCATGTATCCCAGCGCCGTCGTCGACGGCGACGACCTGGTGGTGCTGTCGCGCACCAGCCGGGACTCGGGAGATCAGCACGACGCCGACCTGTGCACCGTCCACCGGGTGCGCGGCTTCCGCGCCCTGGCCCTGGACCTGCGCCGAGGGGGTCTGGCATGAGCCGCGAAGCCGCCCCGCCGCCCGAGCCTGCAGCCGGCGCCGAGGATCGCGCCTACGTCGCCTTCGAGGACGTCTGCAAGAGCTACGACGGCCGCAGCTTGGTGGTGAGCCACGTCGATCTGCGGGTCCGGAAGGGGGAGTTCCTCACCCTCCTGGGGCCGTCGGGATCGGGCAAGACCACCTGCCTGATGATGCTCGCCGGCTTCGAGACCCCCACCTCGGGCACGATCCGCATCGACGGCCGGCCGGTGCACGACCTGCCGCCCCGCAAGCGCGGCATCGGCATGGTCTTTCAGAACTACGCCCTCTTCCCGCACATGACGGTGGGCCGCAACCTCGCCTTTCCCCTCGAGGTGCGGGGCCTCGACGCGGAGGAGTGCCGCGAGCGGGTCGAGCGGGCTCTGCAGCTGGTCCGCCTCGAAGGCTTCCAGGACCGCCGGCCGGCCCAGCTCTCCGGCGGCCAGCAGCAGCGCGTGGCCATCGCCCGGGCCCTGATCTTCGATCCCGACCTGGTGCTGATGGACGAGCCCCTCGGCGCCCTCGACCGGAGGCTGCGCGAGGAGATGCAGTACGAGATCCGCCGCATCCACCAGAGCCTCGGCGTGACCGTGGTCTACGTCACCCACGACCAGCAGGAGGCGATGGTCATGTCCGACCGCATCGCCGTCCTGCGCGGCGGCCGCATCGAGCAGATCGCCGGGCCCGAGGCCCTCTACGAGGAGCCGGAGCGCTCCTTCGTGGCCCGCTTCATCGGCGAGAACAACCGCCTCCACGGGCGCGTCGCCGCCGTGGACGGGGAGATCTGCGAGGTCGAGTGCGGCGGCGAGACCATCCAGGCCCTGCGGGTGGCCCCCTGCGGACCGGGGGACGCCACCACCCTCTCCATCCGCCCCGAGCGCGTCGCCGTCTCGCCCGAGCCGGGCCTCTACACCAACGAGCTGGAGGCCGTCATCGAGGACATCACCTTCCTCGGCGACCACTTGCGCCTGCGCCTGGGCGTGTGCGGGCGCACCGACTTCATCGCCAAGATCCCCAACGTCGTCGGCCACGGCGCCGTGCTGGCCGGCGACCGCATCCGCGTCGGCTGGACGCCCACCGACTGCCGGGTCCTCGACTTGGATGAAGAGGACGAGGGGGAGACGTGAGGGGGTTGCGGGCCCCGAGGTTCCTACGGTATTCCCGTGGTGCAGGGCAGCGCCGCTACCGTGCACGAGGACCGAGGCGATTGACGCATGGCGGAGAGCGCCATGACTGACCGAAACCTGGAACCCCATCGCGTCTCGACCGTCGCCGAGGCCAAGGCGCGGCTTCCTGAAGCACTGCGCCAGTGCATGGGACAGTGGCTGGCAGCCAACATGCCCCGCGGCGCCAACCTTGATGTCACCGGAAGCAGGGAGTCCCGGCGGGAGGTTCCATTCGTGTCGGAGCCGGGGGCGGACGTCACCAACCCCTGGTCCACCATCGAAGCGAGCGAGGAGAGCGAGGAAAATGATGAGTAAGGTGATGCCCGGATCCATGAACGACAGTCGGAGAGCGATGGCTTGTGCAGCGGCCACCGCTGTCCTGGCCATGCTGCCCTGGAACAGCGCCTTCGCGGAGGACCCGTCCCTGACGGTGGTCTCCTGGGGCGGCTCGTACGCGCGGGCCTGCGTCAAGGGTTACCACGAGCGCTTCACCGCCGAGACGGGGATCGCCATCAACTTGGAGGACTACAACGGCGGGCTGGCGCAGATCCGCGCCCAGGTCGACGTGGGCAACGTCTACTGGGACGTGGTCGACCTGGAGATCCCCGACCTCGTGCGCGGCTGCGACGAGGGGCTGCTCGAGTACGTGGAGATCGACTCCCTGGCGGCCGGCCCCGACGGCACCCCCGCGGCCGAGGACTTCGTCGAGGGCACGATCACCGACTGCGGCCCCGCCACGATCTTCTACTCCACGGTCTACGCCTACAACGACGAGAACATCGAGGGCGAGAAACCCGCCACCATGGCCGATTTCTTCGACCTGGAGAAGTTCCCCGGCCGCCGCGGCATGCGCCGCTCGCCGCTGGTGAACCTGGAGTTCGCCCTCATCGCCGACGGCGTCCCCCTCGACAGCGTCTACGCCACCCTCGACACCCCCGGGGGCGTGGACCGCGCCTTCCGCAAGCTCGACACCATCAAGGAACAGATCGTCTGGTGGGAGGCCGGGGCCCAGCCGCCGCAGATGCTGGCCGACGGCGAGGTGGTGATGACCACCGCCTACAACGGGCGCATCTTCAACGCCCAGGTGCTGGAGGACCAGCCCTTCGTCATCGTCTGGGACGGCCAGGTCCTGGACACGGGCGGCCTGGCCATCGTCGCCGGCACCCCCCGCCTGGAGGCGGCGCGGCGGTTCGTCCACTTCGCCTCCACCGCCCGGGCCATCGCCGACGTGGGCCGCTACATCGCCTACAGCCCGACCCGCCGCTCCGCCATGGCCTTGGTCGGCACCCACGCCGAGAAGGGGGTGGAGATGAACCCCCACATGCCCACGAGCGAGCAGAACGCCAGCCGCGCCCTGCACAACGACTGGGAGTGGTGGAGCGATCACGGCGACGAGATGAACGAGCGCTTCAGCACCTGGCTGGCGCGCTGAGCGCGAAGCGAGAGGGGTTGACCTGACTATTTTGGAGCAGCTTCCAAAAGAGTCCGACCATTGTGGAGGACGGGTCAAAGAATGGTCAGAACGGGTCGTGGGCCGATTCGCACGTCCCATGGAAGGCGTTCCTGCAATCGCTCGGGGCAGGCGAGGTGATTCCCTGAAGGGCCCGCCCTTTCCTGCCGGGCGAGGAGTCGACCCATGAGCCAGTACAGCCTGGATGTGAAGGACTTCGGGCCGATTGCCGAGGCGAAGGTGGAGGTGCGGCCGCTCACCGTGTTCATCGGGCCGGGCAACACGGGCAAGTCCTGCCTGGCGATCCTGATCTATGCGCTGAATCAGTGCTTTGGCGGGGACCGTCTTCTCTTTGCCGCCAGGCACAGGATTCCGCTGTTCCAGCCCGAAGGCGAAGTCCCGCCCGAAGTCCGCGACAGCCTGCGGGATTGGGCGGCCAATACATCCGCGGAGCAGCCCGGAGCACTGCCCGGCGCGGTAGGCGAATACATCCGATCTCAGCTTGAGACGGCGAGCGGCCTGGAGCGGGCCTTTGCGGAGGAACTGGGGCGCTGCTTCGGGACAGCAGCGGTCAAGGAACTGGTGCGGCGTGAGGGCAGGAGCAAGCAGGCCACCGTGGGTCTGGAGGTTCCCCGGCAAGACAGTCCAGAAGCGGTTCGCTACGAGTTCAGGTTCGGCGCGAACGGTCCGAGCGTGACGGGGCGCCTGCCCCGCGATCTGTACGAGTCTCAACCTGATCCCTGGCTCCACGACGCCACCGTCCGCCGCCTGGTCAGCCTCTTGCAAGAGCCCGGCGATCAGGAGACGACGGTTAGAGAGGATCGCCTTCGCGCGCTTCTGTCCTTCCTGCCAAGTGTGGTCTTCGAATCACTGGTGGGTCCGCTGGTCCCAAGTGCGTACTACCTGCCTGCCGATCGCACCGGAGTCATGCACAGCCATCAAGTGGTCGTCAACGCCCTGATCCACAACGCCACTGCCGGCGGTCAGCGCTCCTCCACGAAGCTCCCGATGCTGTCCGGGATGTTGGCCGATTTCCTTGGGCAGCTGGTTGCGATGAAGGAAGGGCAGAGTAGCGAATCTCTGGGGGAGTCGGCCAGGCAACTGGAGGACACCGTACTGAATGGAACGGTCAGGCTGGATACCGCCGAAACCGGGTATCCCAGTCTTGCCTACCGGCCAAGTGGCTGGAAGGAGGACCTGCCGCTCATGCGGACATCCTCCATGGTTACGGAGCTCACGCCCGTCGTTCTGTACCTGCGTTACCTCGTGAGCCCAGGCGACATGCTCATCATCGAGGAGCCGGAAGCGCATCTGCACCCGGGTATGCAGACCGTGTTGGCCCGCGAGATTGCCCGCCTGATCCACTCGGGTGTTCGCGTCATCATGACGACCCACAGCGAGTGGTTCCTCGAGCAGATTGGAAATCTGGTCAGGCTTTCCTCGCTACCGGAAAACAGACGGGAAGGTATCGAAGGAGCGGACGTCGCACTGCGGCCGCAGGACGTCGGCGCGTGGCTGTTCAAGCCCAGGCTGCGCCCCAAGGGTTCGGTCGTGGAGGAAGTGGTGCTTGACCCGGAGACGGGTCTGTTTCCAGCCGACTACGAGCGGGTCAGTGAGACTCTGTACAACGACAGCGCCGAGATATTCAACCGGCTGCAGGAAAGCAAGGGCTGATGGGGGGACTGGTTGAATCGGTGGCTGACAGGGTGCCCTGCGAGTGTCACGTGCGGCGGCTTCGCAAGGAGGGCTGCGTGGTGTCTCTGAAGGGGATTGCGAAGACTCGGGTGGTCGTCGATCTCGATTGTGACGCGCTCGATCTGGCACCTGAAGGCAAGCGGTGCGACTACCTGGTCGTGGGCGAGGAGTCGGATGCGGCATGGGTCGCGGCAGTAGAGCACAAGGGTGGCGCCTTCAAGGCAGGGCCAGTTGTGGAGCAACTTCAGGGCGGCGCCGACGCTGCCGGCCAGTGGCTGCCTGCCGGAAGCGGGTTCCAATTCGTTCCGGTTCTGGCTCACGGAAAGGGCGTTCACAAGAGGGACCAAAGGACGCTGCGGTCCAGGAGGATCAGGCTGCGTGGCCAGGAGAAACAGACGGTGCTGATCCGCTGTGGGCAAGAGCTGAGGAGGGCTCTTCCGCAGGCCACACGGCAGGAAAGAGACGGGAATGGAAATAGGTGATGAGATAGA
>CAZEHQ010000033.1:0-26069 GCA_964512165.1 uncultured Gemmatimonadaceae bacterium
CCGGCAGCCGGTGGCTCCAGGCCAGGCCCAGCTCGAAGATCGAAGGCAGATCGGCCGAGCTCGCCTCGACGTTGTAGAAAGAAGGGCCGCGCCGCAGGGTACCCAAGTCGCCCCGGTTCAGCAGGCCCGGGCCCTCGAACCTCATGCGCTGGCCGATGTGCTTGACCGTCACCCCCAGGTCCAGCCCCGGGATGTCGGCCAGGTCGAGGTACTGGAGCCCGGCGCTGAAGGAGAGACCCGTCGCCTGGGCCCGGTCGACCCGGTTGGTGATGTAGTGGAGGGTTGTGCCCAGGCCGATGCGGTCCGTCAGGCCGCGGCCGTAGTGGAGCCCCACGGTGAAGAAGGTCGGCTTGAAGCTGCCCCCCGTCCCGTCGGGCTGGCCCTCGGTGGTGATCGGGATGTCGCCGATGTCCAGCGACTTGAGGCTCACGGCGAGGTTGCCGAGGCCGGAGAAGTGGCTGCCCACGGCGAGGTAGTTGACCTGGATCCCGGCGATGTAGTCCATGGTCGACAGCATCAGGTCGACGCTGTTGGTGGACCGGAACAGTCCCGCCGGGTTCCAGTGCAGAGCCTC
The DNA here is from genome assembly GCA_964512165.1 of uncultured Gemmatimonadaceae bacterium. GTDB lineage: Bacteria > Latescibacterota > UBA2968 > UBA8231 > UBA8231 > UBA8231. The sequence goes on from CAZEHQ010000033.1 coordinate 575, forward strand.
GACCCCCGAGGTGGTGGCGATCGATGCCCCCCCGAGGGCCATGTCGCGGGCTCCCACCGGAATCAGCAGCTCGGGCGCCGCGGAGGTCCCGATGCGGTCACGCCCCGCTGCGTCGGCCTGGGTCCCGCCCAGGAAGAGAAGGCCCGCCAGGAGGAGGTTGACGCTCTTTTCGATCCGAATCATGACAGGTCTCCTCAATAGCTCTCCAGGAACTGCTGTTCCTGCACGACGACCACCTTCAGGGTCCGGTTCTTGCCGACGTCGGGCAACTCCACGTGAGCGAGGTAGATGCCGCTGGCCACCGGCAGGCCGTTGTGATTGTTCAGATCCCAGCGCAGGAACGGGTCGGGATCGCTCTTCTCCAGGACCCGCACGAGGTTGCCGGCCAGGTCGTAGAGCCGGATCGTCGCCTTGGGCGGCAGGTGGCTGAAGGTCACGAAGTGGCTGTAGGGCGAGGTCTCGGCCTCGTTGACGCCGTAGTAGGGATTGGGAAAGACGTTGATGAGGGCCACGTCCTCTTTCTGCAGGTCGGCATCGAAGAGGGCTCCGGGCACCTCGAAGCGGAAGACGTCATTCCTGGTGTTGGCTCGGTAGGGGGTGAAGCGCAGGGCCTGGCCGTCGGCCAACTCCGAATTCTCATGGTCGGGACGCAGGACCGGCCACATGGCGTAGAGAACGTCGAAGGCCGCCGCGCCGGCCTCTATGTTGCCCTCCGCGTACTGGGCCAGCGACTGGTCGCTGTAGTCGCTCTTGAGGAGGAAGAGGTACTCTCTCCCGCCGAAGTCTTCCTCGAAAGTGACGGGGAGCCAGGTACCGTCTTCGGCGGGGGAACCGCTGTTCTCCACGAAGGCGGCGTTCAGTTGCCTTGGCGGATCACTGTCGATGTCCCACACGGTGAAGGGCACCTCGACGAAGTCCTGGAATCCGTAGTTGGGATCTCCCCCTCTCAGGTAGCGGTAGGCTTTTTGGGTAGTGGTGGTACTGAAGCGGAGCTCGACTGCGATGAGGTCGTCCCCCGTGACTATGGAGCTGCCGAAGAAGAACGCCCCGAGGTCCACGCCACCGCCGAAGGACCTGCCTCCCCAGTTGACCCCGGTGAGCCAGCGGTCATCGTCGTTCGGCTCGCCGTCCCGCAGCCAAGTCAATTCCTTGATGGCGAATGGGGCATCGGCGACCAGGAGTTCGAACCCGTGATCCGGCATGTACATGGACCTGCCGGTCTGGCTCTGATCCTCCAGGACCCTCTCGCCCGAGGTCGTGTTGACCAGGCTCCAGACCACGGCCCCTTCCTTCTCGCCGAACTCCACCTGGTAGGAATCCCCGGTCGTGCGGGTCGGATCCACCACCACGACCCCAACGCTTCCTTCGCTGCCTCCGACGTGCTCGACGGCCATGCTCTCGTCGGCCTCGGTGCCGTAGCGGGTCCCCAGAGCCGGCTTGCGGGGCACGCAGATCAGGGTCCGGGGGCTGCTTTCCAGGGTGGTCACCACGGCGTCTTCGGCGGGGTTGTGGCTGTACGCGGTGACCGCGAAGTAGTACTCCTGCCCGTTGACCAAGGGGCCTCCACGCAGGGCGTCGTGGGTCAACCAGACCCTGCGCCGGATGCCGAAGTTGGTCCCGACCTGCAGGGGCACCTCCAGGACGACCCCCGACTCGACGTCGAGATCGGCACCGAGAATCGTCGTGACCTCGTTCTCCAGATCGTAGGTAGCCAGGCGCGTTCCCTGGGCGACGGTGGCCTCGGCCGAAGGCAACTGGTAGAGGTTGTAGCCCTCGAAGAGGAACTCCGAATCGTCATCCCCCTCGGTCAGGGCGATGGCCTCCTCGTTCCAGCTCCAGTCGAGCAGAACCCTCCCTTCCAGCTCGGAGACCCGCACGTCCGGGCCCGCCGGAGGCGAGGGCACCTCGAAGAGGTTGTCGTACGCTTCCTGCACGAACTTGTCGTTGAACTTGAGCTTGGAAATGCTGAGCAGCCGGTCATTCGATATGCCGCCGAGCAGGGCGACCACCACCTCCTGGGTGTCTCCCAGGGCCATCTCGAAGGGACCGGTATTGAGTACGATGCGCCGGTCGCCCGAAGGCAGGGGGACGCCGTCGTTCCAGCCCTCGGGGATGGTCGGATCGCCGTCGAGGGTGAAGAAGGTGTCTTCGCCGGTCAGGGGGTTGGTGTAGGGCACCGGGTTGTCGATGTCGGGATGCGGCTGGTACCCGCGCAGCAGGTTGTACCACTGCTGGGTACCGACGTATTCGCCCAGATCCGGGTCGCTGATCGCCGAGCCGGCGGCGAAGTACACGAAGGAAGTCATGGGCAGATTGCGGAACCCCGGCCTCCGTACAAAGTTGAAGATGGCCTCCGAGCTCTCGTCGAGGACAGGTTGGCCCTGCTCGTCGAGCAGGGTCTCTCCGTTCTCGTCCGTGAGGAAGACCGGAACGACGGGCCCCTGGAGGAAGTCGTAGCCCACGGCCGGAGGCGCCAGCTCGAAGGACTCGTACGTATGGTCGCGGCTGGTGGAGTTGTATACGTACCCCAGACTCAACCCGACGTCAGACCCGGCGAAGTCGTCGCCGTAGTCGCCGAGGTCGGGGTCGGACCACTGGGCGAAGTACATGTCTTCGACGCGGGCCGTGTCGGGAGTGGTGCTGGTGCCCTTGTAGATGACCGTGTATTTCTTGAAGATCACGTCGCCCAAGGCGTCGGTGCGGGCATAGCCCCAGAACAGCATCTGCGCTTCCAAGCCGATGGGCTTGGACCCGTAGAGCGACTGAGTGGCCCCCGGGTCGAGGTCGTTGACCACGAACCAGGCCAGCTGATCGGCCCCGGCCACCCCGGGTTCGTCCACCTCGGGGTCATAGGAGCCGCTGCCGTCGTTGTCGTAGTATGGCGCCCCTTTCTCCCACGGCCACTCTCGCCAGTCGCGCTCGTACTGGGCACGGACCTGCTCGAAGTGGCTGTCGGTCACCGCCATCAAGTCGATCCCCAGACTCTCGGAGGCGTCGAGGCGCAGATCGGCCGTCTGGTAATCCCGTCGGATGCGATAGATGCGCACCCCCGGGTCATTCGGATCCTCGGCCTCGCCCCTGCTGAGGATACGGCCGGGCACGGTGCCGATCCTGTAGGTCTGGCCGCCGACCCGCAACTCCTGGGGATCGCCGTCCTTGACGAGGCCTCCCCAGATCAGGCCGTCCTGGTAGATGACCTGCCCCGTGGAGCGCGGGAAGGTTACGCCCGGATCGCCATTGAGCGGGTTGTGGGCGGACGCGCCATCGCGCTCGAACCACATGGCCATGTTGTTGACGTTGATCAAGGCCCGCTCGCCGAGGCCGGACTGGTCCTGGGCGGCCTTGGCCGCCCCGTAGGCCTGGGGGCCACGGCCTTCCACGGCGCCGGTGGTTCCCAGCAGCGCCCCGGCCGCCACGCAGGTGATGAGCTTCTTCACGATCGCTTCTCCCCTTCGCTCTAGAGTCCCAGCTCGACGCCGAAGCGGATCTGCCGCGGATCTCCGAGGATGTCGCCGCCTTCGGTCAACCAGTAGTGCTGCCGGTTGACGAGGTTGATCGCCTCGTACAGCTGACGGTAGGTCTGGCCGCCGCTGGCCTCGACGATCTGGCTGCTCAGGTCCGGGTTGGTGAGGAAGCCGTCGTCCTCGGCGTTCCCGGTGCGGCCGTACACGTTGATCACGTTTCTTCGGTTGAAGAGGTTGTACACATACAGATAGAGATTGGCATCGACGCCGAAGAGATCAATCCCCTTGTCGACCTTGAGATCGACCTCGAAGGTCCAGGGGGTCGAGGAGACGTTGATGCTTTCCGCGGGCTTGCGGGAACGGGGATCGTCGCTGGCCAGGATCCCGCCTTCTTCAGGTCCGCGCTGGCCGATGGACCCGGTGAAGAGGGTGAAGTTGTGGCCGCTGCTGAACTTCATCAGCAGGTTGGCCCCCAGGTTCTCCAGGAGGGCGCCGCCGTCGTTGTCGGCGAAGCGGTAGTCGAGGAAGATGTTGCCCCGGTGCGTCTCGTTGAAGTCCAGGGGCGAGATGACCGTCGGCAGGTTGCTGTTGTTCTCGACCCCGGAGACGGCCGAGTTGGTCGACGACCCGGTGCCCCGCGCGTCGGACAGGGTGTAGTTGAGCTCGGTGCGCAGGCGGTTCACGCGGCGCAGCTTGAAGACGAACTCGAGGCCCTTGGTGGTGGCGAAGTCGCCATTCTGCAGGAAGTTGTAGGCGCTGGCGCCTGTCGCGTCGGCCGAGATGTCCTGCCGCTGCAGGTGCAACTGTCCCTTCACGTCGCGGTAGAAGCCGGTGATGTCGAAGGAGGCGTCCGCGGTGAACTGGCGCTCGAAGCCGATCTCGTACTGGGTGGTACGGACCGGCTCGATGTCGAAGGCCGTGGGCGCGGAGATGAAGTTCTGCCCGCCCAGCTCCAGAGCCAGCCGGGCCCCGCCGGCGAACATGGAGCGCATGGCCGGCATCTGCGAGAAGCGGCCGTACTGGACGTGGAAGACGGTCACGTCCGACACGGGGAAGGAGAATCCGAGGCGAGGGGTGACCTCGTTGAAGGTGCGGGTCTTGGTCATCGAGTCGAGATCGATGGTATAGAGCGTATCGTTGAGCGCGGGAGCCCGCGGATCCGTGAAGCGGTAGCTGTCGACGTCGTAGTGGTCCCAGCGCAGGCCGGCATTCACGATGAGATCCCCGTACTCGATCTTGTCCTGGAAGTAGGCCGAGGCCAGCACCGGATGGCGCGCCGCCTCGAGGCCGCTGCCCTGATCCCGCCGCCCGAAGGCGTCGTAGCCGAAGTAGTCGGCCCGGCTGGTATTGCGGACGAGACTGGCGAAGTCCCTCAGGCTGCCCTTGCCGTCCTCCAGGGTTTCGGCCTCGGCGATCATCGCGTCCAGCAACTCGCCGGCAGAGATCGCCCCTTTGTAGTACTCGTCGTAGACCGCATCCAGCTCGGGGTAGGTCTGCTCGATGGCGAGGCGGAGCCCGCTCGTGCTGACGCCGTAGCGCCGCGAGGTCCAGCGCTGGAAGTCGAAGCCGACCTTGTACTCGTGGGCGTCGGTCTGACGCGTCAGGCTGCCGCTGACTCCGTAGTAGCTCTCCTCTGCCTTGCCGTAGCCGGCGGCCAGGTCGCCCGGCCGGGCAAAGGGGAAGCCGTTGAGATCATACGACCGCAGGGAGATTCCCTGGGCCGAATAGGGGATGAAACCGGGGTCGATCCCGGCCACGGCGAGGCTGTCGTTGTAGAGCAGGTAGGCGTCTCCAAAGTCCGGGTCGAAGGCTCTGCGGTCCTGGCCGTAGAGACTGAGGTTCACCTCGTAGAACGTCCTGGGACCGAGGAAGTGGGTGGCCTTGAGGTTGTGCAGACTCGACTCGGTCTCGTTCTCGGAGAGGCGCGCCGTGTTGAGCATGCTGTAGACGGGGGCGCCGTTGTTCTCCCCTTCCGTGGTGGAGTAGAGGCTGGTGAGGCGCAGCTGGAAGGGCTGCAGGTCGACGAGCAGGGTTCCGTTGAAGCTTAGGAGCTCCGTGCGGGTGTGATCGATATTGCCCGGCTGCAACTGCAGGTCCACCGAGTCGGGGATGGCGTTGCCTTCGTCGTCCCGGGTCCAGTGGATCCGTCCGCCGCGGTCCCCCGTGTCGACCAGGTCTTCGAACTCGAAGCCCTCCCAGTAGGTGGGAACCGAGTCCTGGATCCGGCGCTGACCGGCCAGGAAAGCGCGAATCCTGTTGCCGGCCACGGGACCGCTCAGGGTGAGGACCTGGTTCGAATAGCCGTAGGAGTAGGTGCCGAAGCGTTCCTGGTACTTGGAAGTGAAGCCATCCGTCTCGGTGAGCAACCCGACCTCCCAGTCGGGCGCGCCGGTGCGCAGTTCCTGCAGGATGATGCCGGCATTGGCGCCGCCGTACTCGGCATTGAAGCCGCCGGCCTGAAGCTGGATCTCCTGCAGGGCCTCGTCGATCACTGCCACCGCCCTGCCTCCGGAGACCGGGTTGCGCGCGGCGGCCCCGTCGACGAAGTAGCCGACCTCGTCGGAGCGCGAGCCGCGGATGTGCAGGGCCCCCTCGTCTATCACCACCCCGGGCTGCAGGTTGATCACCGAGCCCAGCCCCCGGCCGGGCAGGATCTCGATGTCTTCCGCCTCGACGATGCGCACCGCGTTGGTGGCGTTCTTGTCGATGATGGGGCGCTCCGCCTTGATCACCACCTCCTCGACCTCGATCGCTTCGCCGCCGAGGCGGAAATCGACATCGGTGGTGAGGTCCGCCGACACGCGCACCTCCTCCATGATGACAGGGCGGTAGCCTACGTAGGTGACTCTCAGGGTATAGATCCCGGGGGAGACGTTGAGGAGGAAGAAGCGGCCCTCGGAATCGGTGGAGGCGGCGGCCTCTGTCTCCAACAGCAGGACGTTGGCATTGGCCAGCGCCGACCCGGTGCCGGCATCGGTCACCGTGCCGGCGATCTTCCCGGCGGCCGCGTGTGCCGTGCCGGCACCCGCCACGGCGGCGAGGGCGGCAGCGACCAAAAGGCGGAGCAAAGAGCGGTTCAGCATGAGCAGCCTCCTCTATCTCGACGGTCCCGAATGGCCGCAAGATAAGTGATTTTGAATGCGTTTGCAGAAAAAAGTCGTGCCCGGATGCCCCCCGGGAATCCGTGGCTGGGCTCTTGAGGGCCCGGATGGCTGTCCCTTCCTTCAGAGCCCCGACGAAGGGAGACTGCCATGAGCACGGAACGGCCCGGCCGCGTCGCCGGCAAGACCGCCATCGTCACCGGGGCCGCCTCCGGGATCGGGGAAGCGACCGCAAGGCGTCTGGCCGAAGAAGGGGCCTCGGTAGCGGTAGCCGACATCGACGAGATCAACGGAAAGCGTGTGGCCGCGGAAATCAGGGAAGCGGGGGGTGAGAGCGTGTTCCTCCGCACCGACCTGGGCCGGACCGACGAGATCGAGGACATGGTCGCCCGCACCGAGGAGCGCTTCGGACGTCTCGATATCCTGCACAACAACGCCATCGCCTTCCGGCACGGCTCCGCTACCGAGCTCGACGAAGCGGGCTGGGACCTCACCCTGAACGTCGGCTTGAAGGCGGTCTTCCTGGCCTCGAAGTACGGAATCCCCGTCATGCGCAAGACCGGCGGAGGGGCGATCATCAACACCGGCTCCGTCCACTCCCTCGTCAGCTTCGCCACCTGCACCGCGTACGATTCCGCCAAGGCCGGCATCCTCGGACTCACGCGGGTCCTGGCCCTCGACTACGGCCCCGACATCCGCGTCAACGCGGTGCTGCCCGGGGCGATCCTCACCCCATTGTGGGACAACCTCGAGGTCCCGGAAGAGGAGCGGCGGCGCTACGCCGAGATGGTGCCGGCCAGGCGGCTGGGCCGCGGCGCCGACATCGCCAACGCCGTCCTCTACCTGGCGTCGGACGAGGCTTCCTTCGTCACCGGCACCCATCTGGCGGTAGACGGCGGCCTGCTCTGCCGCACCGAGTAGGAATCAGCGGAACAGCCACCCACCCACGCCCCGCCACGCCATCAGGGCGCCGACGACGATCAGCACCGCCCCCATCGACGCCAGCAGGGTGCGCAGCCCGGCGCGGCCGGTCTGACGGGCACCGATGTTGACGCCGGCCACGGCGGCCAGACCCATGAGCAACGCCAGGGGGTAGTCGACCTGACCCCGGGCGACGTGGCCCGTCCAGCCCGAGGCGCCCATGGCGAACCCGATGAAGAGGTTGGTCCCGGCGGCGATCCTCGGGTCCATGCCCAGGACCCGGATCAGCCCGGGCAGCCGCAGGCTCCCCAGGATGAGGCCGACGGCGCCTCCGGTGAGGCCGATGACCAGGCCCATGGCCGCGGCCAGGGCCGGGTGTCGGCGGCGCTGTGTCCCGCCGGCCATGGCGTCGGCCATGGCCCCGCCGGGACCGCCTGAGCTCTCCGCCGCGGCGCGGGCCTTGGCCGCCAGCTCGATCCCCTGCCAGAGCACGAGGATCCCCACCACGAGGATCAGCAGCCCCTCGGGCGCGGCGCCGGCGTAGAAACCGCCGAGGAAGGCCCCGCCGAAGCTCGGCACTCCCATGATCAGGACGACTCTCAGGTCCACACGCCCCTCCCGCATGTGGCGCAGGGCCCCGAAGAGCGAGCTGGCGGTGCTGACGATGATGTTGGTGCCCGCCGCCAGGGTCGACGGCATGCCGAGGAACAGGAGCACGGGCAGCCTCACCGTGCCCAGGGCGAGGCCGACGAAGCCTCCCACGATGCCGACGCCGAAGGACATGACGGTGAGCAGCACGGCGTGCCACAGCAGGGCATCGGAGGGCAGGCCGAGGTCCTGGAGGGTGAGGGTCAGGATCCCATCCTCCCTCCGGCTGGTCTCCGGCGCGGGGGCGGCACGGGGGTCCGACCTGCCGCGCGCCTCGTATGTCTTGCCATTTGGATCCTCTCTCCTGCGCCTGGCATGGTTCCGCCGTTTGCTGTCCGCGGTTGTTGACGGTCCCTCGGCCTTCTACCTTGCGCCCGGACGCCGGCCAGCAATCAGGTCCGGCGACTCAGCGCCTGCAAGTGAAGGCCATTGACGCGGTGCCCGCCCATGTTTGAAGAGACCGTGGTCGTCCCCCTGCCGCCCGACCGCACCCACCGCGGCATCTCGGGCAGCATCCTTCGCAGGACCGACGGTTCCCTGCTCTTCGTCCACGCCGTCGAGACCAACCCGCTGAAGGGCGAGTGCTGGCTCGAGGCCCGCAGGTCCCGGGACGACGGCCGCACCTGGGGCGACCCGTTCCCGCCGCTGCCGAGGGAGGAGAACTTCGAGACCATCGCCCCCACCCTGCTGCGGCTGGAGAGCGGCGAGGTGCTCCTGTTCTACACGCTGGAGGTGCTGAGCGCACGGCCCGAGGGATGGGGAGATCACACGCCGACCCTGGACCAGCACGTGTACGTGCGCAGGTCGGCGGACGAAGGAGAGAGCTGGAGCTCGGCGGTCTGCGCCGCCCACTACCCGGGGTCGTGCCAGAGCCAGGCCGACAAGGTGATCCAACTGTCCTCGGGGCGCATCGTCATTCCGGTGGAGGGATTCTGGCTCACCTCCGGGGACCACTGCGTATCCCTGTGCTTCTACTCGGACGACGCCGGGTACTCCTGGTGGCCGAGCCGGGGCTGCGTCGACCTCGGGGGGTCGACGGAAGAGCCCAGCGTGGTCGAGCTGGGGGACGGGCGGCTGATCATGATCTGCCGCACCCGGAGCGGCTGTCTCGCCCGCTGCTACTCGGAAGACGACGCCCTCACCTGGTCCGAGCCGGAGCTGGTCCCCGAGCTCCCCGACCCGTGCGCCGGCTTCCTGGCGACGCGCATCCCCGCCACCGGGGACCTTCTGGTCATCTTCTGCAGGAACCCCCGCGCGCCGGCGTTCTACGGCGGCGAGGAGCAGCCCCTGGTCCGCGTGGGCGAGCTGGAGGTCCCCCTGGGCAAGGTGCGCTCGCCCTTGACCTCGGCGATCTCGACGGATGGAGGCCGGAGCTGGGGGCGGTCCCGCTGCATGGCGGCGGACCCGGAGGGCGGCCACGGGGACTTCGGCTATCCGGGCCTCACCTGGATCGATGACGACCGCGTCGCCCTGGTGAACTACCACGCCCTGGACGGCATCCGGCTGGCCCGGGTCGGGCTGCCGTGGTTCTACGGAGAGTGAGGGCTGTCGGCGGCTTCCGCGGCGAAGTAGGGGTGCACGTCGATCATGTTGAACATCAGCTCCTGGCCGACGGGGCCGCCCGGCCCGGAGTCGCCCTGCCAGTCCTCGACGACCAGCCGCGCCGTGGGCCCCCGGGCGCGGAAGATGAGCTGGTGGATCCTGAACCAGTAGCGGTTGTCGGCGCTGAAGGGCGGCAGATGGCTGGCGAAGGGGAACTCGTTGCCCGCGTACGACCGGGTGCGGTACCAGCCGTCCCACTCCTCGCCGCCGTCAACCCGCAGACGGACCGCCCGCGGCTCGTCCCTCGACTCCATGGCCAGCAGCTCGGCGTAGTCGCCCACCCATAGACGCACCAGGTACAGTCCGCCTGCCTCCAGGTTGCGGATCTCCTGGGCGAAGCGGTTCGGCCTCGACGCCGAGCGCCGCGTCCAGAGGAAGGGCATCTCCGTGTGGCTCCGGTGGGGGCGCCGTTCCTGGGTGAGGCCGTAGCCCTCGTGGCTCCCCACCCCCATGCTCCCCTCCTCCGCCGGCTGCAGCGTCCAGCCATCGGTCCCCGCGAGAAAGTCGGGATTGCGGATCTGCTCGACTTCGTACGGCTCGCTGCTCAAGCGATCGGTACGGCCCTCGATGGCATAGTGCCGCATCAACGCCGAGACCCAGCGGACGTACTCCTCGTTGTTGCAGTTGTAGCTGGAGTAGGCGCCGATGCCGCCGAGGCCGAAGAACTCGGGCCGCGTGGCATGGTGCTCGAACTGCATGTCCAGAAAGACGCGGAAGCTGCACGCCGGATTCCAGATCTCGCGCTGCAGGTAGCTGAGCAGCTTGATCGTGTGCCGCGTGTACCCGGGCGTCGCATGCTGCCGCCTCGGCTCGAGGCCGGCGCCGATCTCCCGGATCGACCGCCAGGCCTGATCCTCGGTGTGGCACTGGTTCAGGTAGTGCTCCTCGATGACGTAGGAACCGTGCTCGATGAGTCCGGCCAGGAAGGCGGCGCTCTTCTCGAAGTCGAACATGTTGTAGCCCATGGCGGGCATGATGAAGCGGCCGGCGTACCGGGGATCATCGAGGATGGCGGCGCAGACCCGCGTCCACTCGTCGTAGTAGCTCTTGTTGAACATCTGCACGTCGTCGCCGGGGGAGAACTCGTCGAGAATCACCCCCTGGTACCCGGGCGCCCGCATGCCGGCGTTCTCCGTCAGGAACTCCGCGATCCGCTGCTCCGCGGTCTCGTCCTCTAACCTGTCGTGGACCTCCTGCAGCAGGTAGAGGCCCTCCAGCGCGAAGAGTCCCCGCCGCTCCACCCATTCCTCCAGGAACCTGTCCGTGGCGGAGCCCGGTTCCGTCCGATGGGTGTGGAGGGTGTTGCAGGGGCCGAGGACATGCTGGTCCAGGTACTCGCCGTCGTCGCCTGTTCCCGGGCCGATGTGGGGGTAGTGCCAGAACAGGAGGATGGGCACCGAGCGGACCGTGAGGCGGTGGAGCGTGCCCGTGCCGCCGAGGACGATCCGGTGCCGGCCGGCCTCCATCCAGCGCATCGCTTCCCGCCGGCCGTCCTCCCCCGGATCGTTGACGACCTCAGGCCTCGCGCCGGCCACTCGAAGCGTCAGGTCGCCTACGCTCTCGGTGCGGAACCAGACCCAGCCGCGCCGCGGGTTGGTGAAGAGGTGCTCGGTCTGCCCGGCGGCCGGCTGCTCGTCGAGCAACTCCCAGCAGAGGTTGTTCAGCACCCTCACCGACTCCCAGCCCTCCGCTCTTCCCGGCCATTCGACAGTCTGGCTGGCCGCCCGGCCCCCGTCGGGCTCGACCCGCAAGGTGTAGCCGCCGGCGGGCAGCTCCGATACGTCCAGCATCGCCTCGGCATGTCCCCAGGACGGCGCCATGCGCACCTCTGCTGCGACGGCGACCCTTCCCTTGCCGTCGACAAGCGTTGCCGCGAGTGCGGGCCTCCCGGCGATCCGCGCCAAGCCGCGGTAATCCAGGTCGGCGAAGACCGAACCCGCCTCGGGGTTGACCACCGTGTCGATGGCGACGGAGCCGAAGCGGGAGATCTCCTTGCCCCGGCCCGCCGCCGACTCCATGTAGCGCAGGTAGATCTCCTGGGGGCCCAGTGCGCCCCGGTAGACGCGCACGTCGGCGAGCAGTCCCTTGTAACAGTCGCCCGGTCCGCCCAGGCCGACGCAGCGGCCGAGCCGCAGGGCCGCGCCCCCGGTGTCGGGCGACAGCGTCTGGAACCGCGTCTCCACGGCCACGCCGTCGCGGTAGTAGTTCACCGAGCTCCCGTCGAAGGTGACGGCCCAGAAGACCCACTCGCCGGCCGGCGGGAACCAGGGCTTGTGCTCGGGGGTGCGGAACTGCTCCGCGAGATGCTCGCCGTCCGAGAAGTACGTGCCCAGGGCTTCGTGGACCTGCTCACCGGCGAAGCCGCTCTCCTTCCAGGTATTCAGGGACACGACCAGCCGCTGATCCGCCTCCTCCGGGCCTGCCGACCAGCTGACGATCCCGCCCTGCCGCGGGGCCCGGGGCTTCAGCCAGAGCATGATCGTACCGGCCTCGCCGATGTTCAGGGCCGGGCCGGCCCCGCAGTCGACGTGGCCGTCCGTCCCGTCGAGCTCGAGGGCGTTGGCGGACTCGCCCCCGACGCGCCGGGCGCCTCCCGCGATCCTGCCGTCGTTGCCGCCCCCGCTCAGGTCCCGCACGATGGGGTCGTCCCCGGACTCGGAGAAGGCGTAGTGCAGGACCAGTTCGGCGCTCATGGCGGATCTCCGTCTCTTCGGACCGGTGGACCGGCCACGTCCAGGACCCTGCTCAGGCCGACTCTTCCGCGGCGATCCGCAGGCCGTGGGTCCCCGCCCCGAGGCGCTTCCCATCGGCGCAGACCGCAACCGCCCCCTCCGGCACCGCGATGGTGGCGGCCAGCGGGCCGTCGGGCTCGCGCTGCGACCAGGCCACCTCCACCACGCCGTGGGGCGTCGGCACCTTCCCCTCGGCCCAGCGGATCCCCAGGCCCCGGGGGGCGAACCGGAACTCGGCGAACCCCGGACTCAGCGGAGTGACGCCGAGGACCGTGTCCTGCAGGATCGGCAGGGGCGCGCAGGCGTAGGCGTGGCACAGGCTGCCGCAGCCGCTCATGGAGGAGCGGCCGTCGACGACCTCCCACAGGGTCGGCGTGTCGGCGGCGACCATCCCGCCCCACACCTCGCGCAGCACGGCCAAGGCGCGGTCGCCGCGGCCGGAGCGCGCCAGGGAGGCGAGCACGAAGTACTGGTAGCCGAGCTCGGCGCGGACCACCTCCGGATCGAGGAGGGCCTCCAGCGCCCCCTGCCGTTGCTCACCCTCCAGCAGGCCGTAATAGAGGCCGAGGGCGTGGGGGATCTGGCTGAAGGTGCGCCGGCCGTCTCCGGGCTCGGTGCAGTCGAGGAGGCGGCGCTCTTCGGGATCCCACAGGGCCTTCAGCAGCGCCGCCACGGTCTCCCGGGAGCGCGCCTGCAGGTGCTGCGCCCGCGCCGGGTCGCCGGCCGCCTCGTGGAGCCGCGCCGCCTCCCCGCAGACCGCCGCCACCAGCATGTTGAGGACCGCCGTCTTGCCGCCGAGCTGGATGCCCGCCGTGTCGTACCCCCAGTCGATGAAGTTCCACTGGTCGGTCTGGTCGGGCACCAGCAGGTCCGAGTCGCGCAGGGAGTCGAACCACCCCAGGGCGGCGTCGGCCGCCGGCAGCAGCTCCCGCACCAGGGCCCGGTCGCCGGTGTACCGGTAGTAGTCGGCAAGGACCATGATCCAGTTGGCGGTGGTCACCGGCAGCCGCGCGTCGCGGGCCGACGGATATCTGCCGGGCATCTGGCCGTTGTCGAAAGCCGCCTCGGCGCTCACCCGCAGGTTGCGCTCCAGGAAGGTGCGCTCGGCGGTCAGGCAGAGGTAGTAGAGGTTCTCCTCGTAGTAGTCGTCGAGCCAGAAGGTCTGCTCGCGCCACGGGCAGTCGATGAAGAGATCGGTGCTGCAGGCGGCCACGGTGGCGGCGGCTTTCTCCCAGAGCCGGTTGAGGAAGGGCTGATCGCACTGGAAGGACGCCTGCAGGGGCAGCGGGTAGACGCGGTCCACCAGCTCCAGTCCGTGGACGCGGACCGGCTCGGAGAACCGGCGCAGGGTGAGCTGCACGATGCGCGCGCCCCGGTCGTGGAGGCGGCTGGCCACCCGCTGCCGGCCGGCGCGCAGGATGAAGCGGTCGGCGAAGCGGTAGATCGGTCCGAGGGGGTTGAACCGCTTCGGGTCCAGGCGCCCGTTGCTGAGGCCTTCGTCGTAGCCGACATCGGCGATGGTGCCGGCGGGGGCCTCGATGTCGAGCACCAGGTGGCCGCAGATGGCGCGCTCGAAGTCGGCGATCAGGTAGGCGCCCTCGGCCGCCGCCAGGGTGGTGAGCCGCGGCGAGGGCATGACTGTCGCGGTCCCTCCCCGGGTGAGAGCCTCCGCGTCCGAGAAGATCTCGTGCGAGAGGCCCAGGTGCATCTCCACCTGCATGAGCCCGGCGTAGTCCAGGTCGTCCTCGACGCCCGGGCGGTGAAGCGGCACGGCGCCGGTGTCGACGATGCGCGCCGGGCGGTAGTGGCGCCCGGTGAGGGGCGGAATGTCCCTCGGGGTGAGCACCCGGCCTTCGAGACCGTCCCCGGCGGCGCCCACCTCGCGCGCCTCCTGCCAACCGGGGAAGCGATCCTCGCCCACCTCCCAGCCCTCGGGATCGCGGCGCAGGTCGCGGTACTCGGAGTAGCCGATGTGGAGGTTGTAGAGGAGCGCGTCGGCGCGATGAGCGGGGTCGGCGCAGACCTGCCAGGAGGCGTCGCTGACGACCAGCGGGTCGAGGCGCGCGACCAGCGCCGGCAGGGGCGGCGGCACCGTGCCGGTGGTGCCGCCGAGGGGGCAGTGGACGCGCACGGCGACGGTGTTGCGGCCCTCCGCGAGCAACCCGCCGACGTCGTAGCTGTCGTAGAAGTAGCGGTAGTGGGTGCCGCGAGCCGGCCCCGAGCCGAGGTAACGGCCGTTGAGGTACGCCGCGTAGCGCGCCTCCGCGGCGATGAGCAGGGTTGCCGCCGGAGGGACCTGATCCACCGTGATGGCGCGGCGGACCAGGAAGGTGCAGTTCCGCGGGTGCGGCCCCGGCAAGGTGATCCACCGCGCTTCTCCGAAGACCGCCGGAGGATCCGGGTAAGCCCTCACCCTCAACCCCCCGCCGCCAGCCGTTCCTCCCGGACCCGGGCGATGGCCGCCGCCACCGCCGGCGGGTTCATGGGCAGGTCGTCGATGCGGGCGCCGATGGCGGAGTACACGGCGTTGGCCACCGCCGCCAGGGGCGGCACGATCGGCACCTCGCCGACGCCGCGCACGCCGTAGGGGTGGCCGGGGTTGGGGACCTCGACGATCACCGTGTCGACCATGGGCAGGTCGAGGCTGGTGGGCATGCGGTAGTCGAGGAAGGTGGAGTTCTCCATGACGCCCTCGGCGTTGGTGTAGTACTCCTCGTTCAGGGCCCAGCCCACACCCTGGGCGACGGCTCCCTGGATCTGGCCTTCCACGTAGCCGGGGTGGATCGCCTTGCCGGCGTCCTGCACGGCGGTGTAGCGCAGGATCTCCACCTTGCCGGTCTCGGGGTCGACCTCGACATCGACGATGTGCGTCGCCAGGGCGGGTCCGGCGCCCGAGGGGCTGACCCCGGCGCGGCCGACGATGGGGCCGCCGGTCCGGGCGGCGCTGGCGGCGATCTCCTTCATGGTGAGCCGCAACTCCGGGTCGCCCGCGTGCGTCAGCACACCGTCGGCCCAGCCCACCTGCCCGGAGTCGCACTCCCAGATGCGGGCGGCGCGCTCCACGAGCTGGCGCTTCACGTCCCCGGCGGCGGCGATGGCCGCGTGGCCGGTCTTGAAGGTGACGCCGCTGCCGCCGGTGTTGGAGGTCTGACCCACCGAGTCGGTGTCGGCCACCTCGGGGCGCACCTCCTCCACGTCGAGGCCCAGGGTTTCGGCGAACTGCTGCGCCACCGAGGTGCGGGTGCCGCCGATGTCGGGCGAGCCCTCGGCGAGGTGCACGGTGCCGTCGGCGTTGACCACCGCCACCGCGCTCGAAGGGCCGGAGCCGTTGCCCCAGTAGCCGCTGGCCACGCCCCGGCCCCTCCACGCTCCCTCCAGGGGTGTGCGGTAGTGGTGGTGATCGCGCGCCGCTTCCAGGACCTCGGAGAAGCCGACCTTGGGCAGGGCCGTGCCGGCGATGGTGCGCGTGCCCTCGGCGGCGCAGTTCTTCAGGCGCAGCCCGATGGGGTCCATGCCCAGCCGCTCGGCCAGCTCGTCGAGGGCGGTCTCCACGGCGTAGGCCGCCGCCGGCGTGCCCGGCGCCCGGTAGGCGGCGGTCTTCGGGCGGTTGACGACGACATCGAAGCCCTCGATGGCGGCGTGGGGAATGTCGTACGGCGAGAACATGCAGCGCAGCCCCGCTCCCACGGAGGAACCCGGGAAGCAGCCGGCCTCGTAGACCAGGCGGGCCGAGGCGGCGGTGATGAGGCCGTCGCGGGTGGCCCCGATGCGGACCTGGATCTGCGTGCCCGAGGCGGGTCCCGTGGCCTCGAAGACCTCGGCGCGGGTCATGGCGATCTTCACCGGCACCCGCGCCTTGCGCGCCAGCAGGGCCGCCACCGGCTCCACGTAGACCCGCAGCTTGGCGCCGAAGCCGCCGCCGATCTCCAGCGGCACGGCGCGCACCTGCGACACCGGCACGCCGCAGACCCGGGCCGTCTGCTCGCGCACCGAGAAGTGGCCCTGGCTGCTGCTCCAGATCGTCAGGCGGCCGTCCTCGTGCCACATGGCCGTTCCCGCGTGGGGCTCGATGTATCCCTGGTGAACGGCCTTCGTGGTGGTGCTCTTCTCCACGATCACCTCGGCCCGACGGAAGCCCTCGTCCACGTCGCCGATCTCGTTCTCGAGATGGTTGGCCACGTTCGGAGGCCAGGTCTCCAGGCCGAGGCTGTCCGGGTCCATGGCTTCCTGCAGGTCCTCGTGAAGCAGGGGGGCGCCGTCGGCCATGGCCTGTGGCGCGTCGAAGACCGCCGGGAGCGGCGTGTAGCACACGTCGATCAGGTCGAGGGCCTCCTCGGCCTCGTGGGGACTGGCGGCGGCGACGGCGGCCACGGCGTGACCCTTGTAGAACACCTTGTCGCGGGCCATCAGGTTGAGCAGCTGGAAGCAGCCGGGGGGTCCCCCGGGTTCCGGGAAGTCCCGCGCCGTGATCACGGCCTTGACTCCGGGGGCGGCCTCGGCGCGGCTCGTGTCGAGGGACTCGATGCGGGCGTGGGCGTGAGGCGAGCGCAGAATCCTGCCGTAGAGCATTCGGGGCAGGACCATGTCGGCGCCGTAGCGAGCCTTGCCCGTCACCTTGTCGGCACCATCGTGGCGCACCGGACGGCGCCCCACGACGCGGTACTCCTTCGTCGACAGGACGGCGTTGGCTTCGTAGTCGCGCATGGACTAGGATCTCCCTTGACGGTCGAGGCTGACCTGGGCCGAATCTAAGCGGACAACCCTCCTGGCGGCCATATCTGGAACACATCATGGAATGCAGTACCCTCTCGGACGGGACGGACCGCGAGCCTCACATCCGTCCCCGGGCCCGCTTCGTCCGGCCAGCCGTGGCGCTTCTCATCGCTTGCGCGGCAGGATGGCCAGGACGGACGGCGGCGCAGGAAGACCCGCTCCCGAACCCGTGCGCCAACGGCATTGTCGTGCCCGAGCCGGAGGACCACCCCTTGCTGGTGGCGGACTGCGAGGTGCTCCTCGGGCTTCGCGATGAGCTGGCCGGAGAGGCTTTCCTGAACTGGTCGCCGGAGAGGCCCATCTCCAGATGGAGGGGGGTCTGGGTCGATCACTCCCACGTCCGGCGGTTGGTCCTGGCGGGCATGAGGCTGACGGGAACTCTTCCCCCACAGCTCGGACAACTGAGCAACCTGGAAACTCTGTACATCTTCGAGAACGAGCTGACGGGGCCGATCCCGCCCGAGATGGGGCAACTGAAGAGCCTGCGATGGCTGGCCTTGTCCCACAACGATCTGACGGGGCCCATCCCGCCCGAGCTGAGCGGCTTGACCAGCCTTCAGGGGTTGTATCTCCACGGCAACGGCTTGACGGGTGCCATCCCCCCCGAGCTGGCACAACTGCAGGAGCTGAGGGTGCTGAATCTCCGCAGCAACGAGCTGTCAGGGTCGATTCCGCCCCAACTGAGCGAGTTGTCCAACCTGACGGCCCTTTATCTCCACGACAACGGCTTGACGGGCGGCATTCCACCCCGGCTGAGCCAGCTGACAGAACTGGAACTGTTGGCCCTTCAGGCCAACCGATTGACGGGATTGATTCCGACCGAGTTGGCCCTGCTGACCAAGTTGAACTGGCTGGTTCTCTCCGACAACGAGCTGACGGGACCCGTTCCCTCCCAGCTGGCGCAACTGGCCAACCTGCGCGAGCTGGGCCTCCACTCCAATCGGTTGAGCGGAGGGATACCGCCGGATCTGGCCCGCCTGACGAACCTGCAGGAGTTGGATCTCAGCTCCAATGCCCTGACCGGGCCCGTCCCTCCGGAACTGGGTCAGCTGCCCGAACTGCTGGAGCTGGTCCTGTCCGGGAACCAGTTGACGGGGAGGATCCCACCCGAGCTCGGCCAACTGACCCGGCTCGGCTTGCTGCTGCTCCATGGCAACGGCTTGACGGGGCCGATCCCCCCGGAGATCGGCATGCTTGCCAACCTTCAGTTCCTGTGGCTCCAGGACAACCAGCTGACAGGAACGATCCCCCCTCCGTTGGGCGATCTGACGGACCTCCGGGAGATGCTCCTCTCGAACAACCGCCTGACCGGAACGATTCCCCCCGAGTTGGGCGGACTGACAGAGCTGCGGAGTCTGGGACTCCACGAGAACGGTCTGACCGGTCCGGTCCCACCCGAACTGGGGGGACTGACCCGGCTCGCCTATCTGCTGCTCCACAACAACCAGCTCACGGGACCGATCCCGCCCGAACTGGGGCTGCTGACCCGGTTGAGTCTGCTGCTCCTTTCGGGCAACGCTCTGACCGGAGAGATCCCCCCCCTCGACCAACTGGAGCACCTGGAGCTGTTGTGGCTGCACGACAACCGCCTGACCGGGGCCATCCCGCCCGGTCTGGGCAACTTGACCCGGCTCCGGGAACTGCTCCTCTCCGGCAACGCCCTGACCGGCCCGATTCCGCGCGAGCTGGGCCAGCTGGCCCAGCTGCGGCTCCTGTTCCTCCACGGAAACGGGCTGACGGGCCCGTTCCCCCCGGAACTGGTCTGGCTCGCACGGCTGGAGGACCTCCGTGTCGAGGGCAATTCCCTCTCCGGATGCGTACCCAGACCCCTGGCCCCATGGGTCCAGCATCTGCCTCCCTGCCACGATACCACGACGATACTGGCCATTCTTCGGGGCGACGCCGACCCCGGCCTCATCCTCGAGTTCTCTCGCGCCATCTCCGGCCGCCGCCCCGACTACGTCTGGGGCGGCCGCACCGACGAGGACGGGAGCCTGGCACTTGCCATGAGCTCCCTCACTCCACCGGGCGTCACCGGCTTGTACCAAGCCCGGGCCCGCAGCCCGGACGGGCAGATCGCAGGCCGGTGGTACAGCATCCCCATCAACCCGCACCGGCGCCACTTCCTGCAGCTCACCGTCGACGGCGGGGTCCGCCTGGATACCGTCGTATCCCTCGCCGCGGCCAAACCGGCCGCGGTACCGGCGGGGCCCGCGGCCAGCGGCCTGGACCCCTCCTTCCCCAACCCCTTCAACGCCGGCACCCTGATCCCCTACCGCCTGACGGAGGCCGGTCCGGTGCGCCTGGAGGTCTACAACCTCCTGGGCCAGGTCGTGCGCACCCTGGTCGACCAGGTCCAGGCCTCCGGATGGCACCGTGTCCACTGGGACGCCCGGGACGAACGGGGCCGGGCGCTGGCGGCCGGGGTCTATCTCGGCGCCCTGCGCTACCCTGGCGGGCGGCAGACACGGCGCCTTGTGTACCTCGAGTAGATGGTCGGTACGTTCATCTGATCCGGCACCCGCCTTGTCGGGCGCCATGCACCGGAGGCAGACCCGATGGCTCCCCAGGGAATCACCGAGAGACTGGGCCGGGGCGAGAGGCTGCTGCTCGACGGCGGCACCGGCTCGGAGCTGCAGCGCCGCGGCGCCGATGTCCTCAAGGAGTCCGAGGACCGGCTCAAGGCGTGGTCGGCGACGGCCAACGTGGACTACGCCGACGTGGTCCGTCAGGTGCACTCCGACTACCTGCGGGTTGGCGCCGACATCATCACCAGCAACAACTTCTGGACGACGCCGTCGCGCCTCGACACCATCGGGGAGAGCCGCGCCTGGCGGACCTACGCCGCGGCGGCCATCCGCAACGCCGTCGAGGCCCGCGACTCCATGGGCGGCTCGGCATACGTGGCCGGCGGGATCGCCGCGCCCTGCCTGCAGTGGCCGATGCCGGCGGGCGTCCCCGTTTCAGATATCCGCGTCATGGGCCTGGAGGCGTACCGCTGCGAGTGGACCGACCACGCCAGGCTCCTCGCCGACGAGGGGGCGGACCTGATCCTGGCGGAGTACGTGGGCTTCGTCGAGGACTGCGTGGCCGCCGTCGATGCCTGCGGCGAGGCGGGGCTCCCGGTCTTTCTCGGGGTCCGCCACATCCAGGAGAGCGGCGCCATGCAGTACGGCGAGAGCTTCGCCGATCTGGCCGCCGCCCTCCAAGGCCACCCCGTCGACGCCGTCCTGCTCATGTGCAGCAACCCCGAGAGCGTCTCCGCCGGCCTGCCGATCCTGCGGCAGGCCTTCGCAGGCCCCGTGGGGGCCTACCCCAACCTCGGTTACAACCCCACCGGGCCCCTCGCCAACCGGCCGATGCTGACCAACCAGAAGCCGAGCGCCGGCGTCGACATCCTGCAGAACGCCGAGTACTACCCCTCGCGCATGGCCGGGTTCGCCGGCCAATGGAAGGAGATGGGGGCGCAGATCATCGGCGGCTGCTGCGCCTCGGGGCCGGAGCACATCGCTGCCATGGCCCCCGTCGTCAGGGGATAGTCACGGGGCGCGCCGCCCGGAGGAACTCCCGGCGAAGCAGGACGTCCTTCAACGGACGCCATCATCCGGCTCACCACAACTCTCCAAATGCAAGGGATACCCTTCATGCTGACCCGATGCGTCTCCGCCCTCGCCGCCCTGGCCTTCCTGCTGGCCCCGGCCCCCACCCTCGCCGCCGCGGTTTCCGTGGAAGGCGAAGGCGGCCCGGACTTGTACGTGGCCAAGGTCCACGCCGACTGGTGCGGCTCCTGCACGGCCCTGGTGCCCATCCTCGAGGAAGTCCGGGCCGCCGTCGCCGACGAGCCCGTCCTCTTCGTGCAGCTGGACGTCACCGACTCGACCCGGACGGCCCAGGCCCGCCTGCTGGCGGCCGCACTGGGGGTGGAGGAGCACCTGAAGGCCAACAACAAGACCGGACTCGTCCTGCTCATCGATGCCCGGACCCACACCCTGAAGGAGACGGTGACGAAGAAGAACACCGCCCCCGAGATCGTCGCCAGGATCGAGGAGCACCTGGATCTCGCACGAGCCAGGAAGGATCTCTCCAAGGAGTAGTCTGGCCCCCGCTCGTGGGGGTCCGGACCGGCCACATTGGCGCCGCCCGCCGAGAACGGGGAGACGGGCCGGCCGCCGGGTTGCGGGGGCGCCCGTTGAGGGAGGGATCGCCACGCCGGCCGGGGAGATGCACGCACCCTCGGGCCTGCCTGCCCACGGCGGCATGATCCCCTCTGAGGGGCAAGGGGATCGGACGCCCCGAAAGCCGTCGGGTCAGGGCCGGGGCGGCTGTCGCCGGCTCAGGCCCCGGGCCAGTTGCCGCCGCCGCGGAGCCAGTGCCGGAACAGGGGCTGCACGTCCGCCGGCAGACCCGCGAAGACCTCCGGCTCCACCAGGGGCACCTGGTTCTCCTTGCCCCCCGTCTCCTCCAGCTGGCGGGCGCGGTCGTCGGAGGCCGGCATCAGCACGTCGAGGTTCAGCCACCACGGGGCCCAGCGGATCGCCAGGCCGACGCGGACCTCGCCGCTGTCGTTGGCCGGGGTGGCGTGCCACATGCGGCTGTCCATGACCATCACCGTTCCCGCCTTGCCCTCCACGTGAATCTCCTCCGCGTGAGGCTCGAACATGGGCACGCCGTTGCCGCCGGTGGGGTTGTTCGTCTCGCGGTGGCTGCCCGGCACGATGAGGGTGGCGCCGTTGGCGACGGTGAAGTCGCTGAGCATCCAGATCGAGGTGAGGTGGACGACAGCGTCGAGGTAGGGCGCCGGGATGTGGCCGGCGTTGTTCTGGTTGAAGGGCCAGTCGGCGTGCCACTGCAGGCGCTCGGCCCCCGGATAGCTGATGATGGTCGAGGTGAAGGAGACCCGCACCGGCCGCCCCAGCAGGGCCTCGGTCAGACCCTTCAGCCGCGGGTCGGCCAGGTAGGGCGCGAACTCCTGGGTATGGTTGATCAGCCCCGAGACGGCGCCGCGGTTGGCCGGCGCGTCCGCCCGGTTGTGGGAGGCCGCCGCCCGCAGCACGTCGTCGTGCACGGGGCCGACGCGGCTGGCGGGGATGACGTCTTCGAGAATGCAGAAGCCCCGGTCGAGGACCTGGTCCCGCAGGGCATCGATGGCGCCCATCAGTTCGCCCTCTCCAAGGCGACTTCCTCCTCGGCGCGCTGCTTCAGCGCCTTCATGTAGGCGATCGTCCAGGCGGTCCCCACCCGCGGGTCGTCGGCCATCTCCGGGATGTGGTCGGGGATCAGGACGCCGCGGAAGCCGGCCCGCTCCAGGGCCTTCATCACCGGGTACATGTCCTGGCAGCCGTCGTCGACGAAGGTCTCGACGAAGTGCGGCAGCGGCCGGTCGACGTTGCGGAAGTGGACCTTGAAGATCTGCCGGCCGCCGAAGTGCTCGATGGCGGAGAGCACGTCCCTGCCCATCAGGTCGCCCCCCTCCAGCCAGCAGCCGACGCAGAAGCAGATGCCGATGTTGGGGCTGTCGGCGATCTCCATCGCCTTCTGGTAGCCGTCGAAGCTGGAGAAGATGCACCGCGGCACGCCGCCGAGATCGGGCACCGGCGGGTCGTCGGGGTGGATGCCGATGAGCACGCCCGCCTCCTCCGCCACGGGCCGGACCTCCCGCGCCCAGTGCTCGAAGTGAGACCACATCTCCTTCTCGGAGAACTGGCGGCCATGGGTCAGGGGCAGCCGGTAGCTCCGCCCGCCCCAGTGGCCCGCCTCGGCGCGCTCCAGGTCGAAGCCGCGGGCCGAGGCGCCGCCGCGGGTGGTCTCGCGCTCGGTGCTCCAGATGCCGTTGCCCATGTGGGCATAGGTCGTGTACGGGATGCCGGCGCGGCCGAGGTCGGCGATGTGCCGCTTGTACTGCTCGATCTTGGCGTCGCGGCCGGCGAGGCCGAGGACGATGGCATCCTGGTTGTGGACGTCGCCGTTGCCGAAGCCGTAGACCTGGATCCCGGCCTCGCCGAAGAGGTCGCGGCGGCTGGCGTAGTAGTCATAGCTCGAGTGGGCGGCGTCGGTCCAGCAGACGACGTGCTCGACGCCCATGCGGCGCACGAAGTCCAGATCCTCCCGGGTCGGCTCGGGCGTCACCTGGGCGGCGATCTTCAGACCCGGCTCGATGCGGTCGATGGGATGGCCAGCCACGGGCCTCAGCCCCCGGCGCCTGCGGACTTGAAGGTCGTGCCCCTGAGGACGCTCTGGTTCTCGTAGATGGAGCCGCCCCGGAGCGCCACCGGCAGGGCCAGCCGCACCGGGACGGGCTCCAGGCGGGGCTCGTTGGAGGGCTCGCCGCGGACGAAGGAATCGCAGAAGGCGTCCCAGTCCGAGCCCCTGAGAGGCCAGGCGTCGCCAGCGCCGTACTCGAAGAGCAGCAGGCGGCGGGGGTTCGGCGAGCGGTTGGGCAGCGAGCCGTGGAGGACGCGCACGTGGTGCAGGGAGATGCCGCCGGCGGGCAGCTCCACCTTCTCGGCCGTGGAGTCGTCGAAGCCGGGATCGGTGACGGCGCCGGCGAAGCGGCCGTCCAGGTGGTGGTCGAGGACGGGCCCCTTGTGGGAGCCGGGGATGATGAGGAGGCAGCCGTTCGCCTCGGTCATCTCGTCGATGCAGACGCCCACGGCCAGCATGTCGTCGTTGGTGTGGGGGTAGAAGGCCCAGTCCTGGTGCCACTCCACGGGGCTGCCGAAGTCGGCGGCCTTGATGTTGAGCTTGTTGCCGTGGCCGCGCACGGCCCCGGTGCCGACGAGCTGGCTGACGATGTCGAGGACGCGGTCGTTGCGCAGGGCGCGGTCGTAGACCACGTGCTGCCTGGCCGGGGTCTTCAGGCGCCGCAGCTTGGGAAGCTCGGGGGTGTGGTCGGGCTCGAGGTCGAAGACGTCGTCGTGCTCGGTGACGCTGCGCGACTTCTCCACGAACTCGTCCGTCACCCGCTGCAACTCGGCGACCTCGGGCGCCGAGAACACGCCCTCCACCCCCAAGTAGCCCTTCTCGCGATAGAAATCGATCTGGTCTCTTGTCAGCTGCATCCGTCCTCTCCGCCGAATCTGATGAATCACTGAAATATAGGACCGCCGCTCGCGACGGTCGAAGCTCAGGCGCTGCCGGGAGCGAGGGCTGCCTGGAGGGCGGCGCCCCATGCCAGGAGGGCTTCGTCGCGGCCGTGGGCGGCGACGCACTGCAGCCCCAGCGGCAGCCGGCCGACCTCCCCCGCCGGCAGGCTCAGAGCCGGCAGGCCGGCGTGGGTCCAGGGCAGGTTCATGACCGGATCGCCCGTGGCGTGCAGGCCGCGGGGGGCGGGCCCCGGCGCCGACGGACAGATCCACAGGTCGACGCCTTCCGCCGCCATGATCCGCTCCAACTGGTGCCGCAGCCGCCCGCGCCCTTCCCGGCCCTCCAGGAGCCGGGCCTCGGGGATCTCCCGGCCGCGCAGCAGGAACTCGCGGGTCAGCGGCTTGTAGAGATGGAGGTGCTCCTCCATCCACGGGGCGTGCTCGAGAGCCATCTCCGCCCCGTGCAGGTCGCGGTGGCGCTGGTTGACCTCGTCGATGTAGGTCAGGACCTCCAGCCGCTTCACCCGGAAGCCGGCGGACTCCATCCGCGCCGCCTGCTCCCCGAACCCCGCCAGCCCCTCTTGCGAGGCCTGCCGCAGGTACGGCCCTTGGGGAATCCCGAGGACGGGCCGGGGCGCCTCCCGGTGGCCCTCGGCGGCGGCGGGGTCCCACCCCACGACAATCACCGCCGCCCCCCGGGCCGCGGTCGCCGTGTCCGGGGCGAAAAGCCCCACCGTGTCCACCGAGGGCGAGCACGGCAGCAGGCCGCCCCGGGAGACGCGCCCGAAGGTCGGCTTGAAGCCGACGACGCCGCAGAAAGCGGCCGGCCGCATGACGGAGCCCACGGTCTGTGACCCTATGGCCAGCTCGCAGTACCCGGCCGCCACCGCCGCTGCCGAGCCGCTGGACGAACCTCCGGGGGTGTGGGCGGGATGGCGGGGGTTGCGCGTCGGCCCCGGCTCGAAGTAGGCGAACTCGGTGGTCACCGCCTTGCCGAGGACCAGCGCTCCCGCCGCCCGCAGGGCGGCGACGCAGTCGGCGTCGGCCTCCTCCGCGCCCTCCGCGGCGAAGAGACCGCCCGGTAATGAGGTGCCTGCCCGGGTGGGCAGGCCGCGGGCGTGGAAGATGTCCTTCACACCCACCAGCAGGTGCCGCAGGGAGCCCTCGGGCGC
>CAZEHQ010000034.1:0-25795 GCA_964512165.1 uncultured Gemmatimonadaceae bacterium
GGCGGGCTTCACAACAACCTCACGAATTCCTCCACACCAAGGTTCGCCTGCCTGATGATCGCCCGCAGGGTGCCCCTGTCGAGCTCTTTGTGATCGGGAACAACGACCTGCGAGAACGGACGATCACGACGCAGAATCATATGACTGCCGTGCCGACGTTTTAGGTATAATCCGACCTTGCCGAGCTCTTTGGCGCATGTTCTCCCCGAATTCCTCGGCAGACTGCTCAAACAGCTACCACCATCGCCTCGAAGTGTTCATCAGGAACGGACAATCCATCTTCCTCGAAAGACGCGATGTATCCTTCGATTGCTTCCTTGATGTTGGCTATGGCTTCCTGCTTTGTCTTGCCCTGACTGATGCAGCCGGGCAGGCTGGGACACTCGGCAACCCAGTAACCATCCTCGCCGGGAAAAACGACGACTTGCCTCATGATTTGTCCTTCGTACGGGTTTGAAGCCGGCTCAATGATACATCGCCTTTGAGGTTACCCATACCGCACCGGCGACCGTCGGCCCCTCCTGCGTTCCGGCGTTGTCATCACTCGCTCCTCTGCGGGCGGGATGCTGGATCGGCCGGACCCGACCGTCACCGGTACTGGTCCATGGCGCCCCGGCGATGGTCGAAGGCGGGGTCATGGCTCCAGGTGTGGCCGTGCCGCTTCATGGTGTCCCTGATGAGGCGCCTGCGGTAGAGGCTGGCCAGGTTCTCCCGCGCCATGGCGTCCGGGTCGAACCGGTCGAGGATATGGCCGCGAAGGCTCTCTTCCACCTGGCGGTGCGTGCCTTCGGCGGCGAGATCACGCCATTCGCCTGGATCGTTGTCCAGGTCGAAGAGAGCAGGATCGAAACCGTGTATGTGGAGGTACTTGTACCGCCCCTGCCGCGCCATGATGCACGGCATGCCCACGGCCTCGTGGGCCTGGGCGAAGACGACGCGGTCGGCGTCGTTGCCGGCGGTCGGTGACAGGAGGCTGCGGCCGTCGTGGGGCAGGCGGTCCTCGACCCCCGCGAGATCGCAGAACGTCGGCAGAAGGTCGATCAGTGAGACATGGTGGGGACTGGTCGTACCCGCGCGCCAGCCGTCCGGATAACGGACGATCAGGGGCACCCGACAGGACCATTCGTAGAAGCACCGCTTCTGCACCATGCCCCGCTCGCAGAGCATGTCGCCGTGGTCGCTGGCGAAGACCACCACCGTGCTCTCCGCCAGTCCGGTCTCGTCGAGGGCGTCCAGCAGCCCGCCGACCTTGTCATCCATGTAGCTCACCAGCCCGTAGTAGGCCCGCCGGAGCCGGTAGAGCCCTTCCTCGTCCCGCAGGTCGTACCGCCCCGTGCCG
Organism: uncultured Gemmatimonadaceae bacterium; assembly: GCA_964512165.1. Taxonomy (GTDB): domain Bacteria; phylum Latescibacterota; class UBA2968; order UBA8231; family UBA8231; genus UBA8231. The sequence continues at coordinate 1,340 of CAZEHQ010000034.1, forward strand.
TGATAGGCGTTCAGGTTCCGGTCCATCATGGTGCAGTGATCGTCCAGATCCGCGGGAAAGGAGGGCAGGTCGATCTCGGCCTCTTCGTACCGGTTCCAGTAGTCCAGGGGCGGCCAGAAGGGTTCGTGGGGGTGGTGGTAGGAGGCGCAGAGCAGGAAGGGAGCGTCCTCTCCATCCTGCTTTCGGGCCCGCAGGTATTCGACGGCCCGGAAGTGGGTCTCCTCGTCGTAGCTCAAGGCGTTGTGCCACACCCCGATCCGCACGCCGTCCCCGGTGTAGCCTCTCGCATTGTACATGGACCGGTTGCTCATCACCTCTTCGCAGTCCCGTCCCCCGGTCTCCTTGAGGCGGATCCACTCCGGTTTCACCCAGTTGAAGTCGGAGGAGTAGATGTCCGTGGTCAGACGCCTGCGGAATCCGTGCAGCTGGTCCGGACCGATGAAGTGCATCTTGCCGGAGAGCACGGTATCGTAGCCCGCATCGGACAGGCAATGGGCGAAGGTCGGCTGGTCCGCCGCCAGCAGCGCGCCGTTGTCCCAGGCCCCGATCTCGGAGGCGTGCCGTCCCGTCATCAGGCATGCGCGGCCCGGTGCGCAGAGGGGGAAGGCGGTGTAGGCCGCGTCGTAGCGCACACCCTCCTCCACCAGCCTGTCCAGGTGGGGCGTGCGGACGACGGGATGGCCGTAGGCCCCGGTCAGTGCGGCGACCATCTGGTCCGAAAGGACGAGCAGTATGTTGGGTCTCATGTCGCTCTCCCCTTGAACAGGTCGTCGTCGCGGTCGGTAGCCGGCGGCGGCGCGATCGACAGGGCCGAGACCTCATCGCGCATCTCGTCCGACATGACGAAATCGAGGGCGGCGAGGGACGGCTTGAGCTGGTGCAGGTCGCGCCCGCCGACGATCGGCGCCGTCACGTCCGGATGCCCCATGACCCACGCCACGGCCAGGGTCACCGGATGCACGCCCCGGTCGCCGGCATAGCGCACGAAGCGCTCGGCGACTTCGTAGAACACGGGGTTGGCGTAGCGCTTGATGTAGTTGTCCAGTTCCAGGAGACGACCCCGCGCCGGCCGCTTGTCGACCCCGTACTTGCCGGTCAGCATCCCGCCCCCCAAGGGACTGTAGGGAATCACGCCCAGGCCCTCCGAGCGGGCCAGTGGCAGGATCTCCACCTCCACTTGCCGCTTGACCAGGCTGTACATGGGCTGAATGCAGGCGAAGGGGGCCAGGCTCTCGCGGGCGGAGTGGCCAAGGGCCTTGGCGATCTGCCAGGCAGCCCAGTTGCTCACCGCCGGGTAGAGGACCTTGCCGCCGCGCACCAGGTCGTCGAGGGCGGCGAGGGTTTCCTCCATCGGCGTGTCTTCGTCGAAGTTGTGAACGAAGTAGAGGTCGAGACGGTCCGTCCGCAGCCGCCTGAGACTGGCCTCCACGGCCTGCACGATATGCCGCCGCGACAGGCCCCGGTCGTTGGGGCCGTCACCGATCGCATTGTAGACCTTCGAAGTGATGACCAGCTCATCGCGCTCGCCCTGGATCAAGCGGCCCAGGATCTCCTCGGCGAGCCCCCTGGTATAGTTGTTGGCCGAGTCGAAGAAGTTGATCCCCAGCTCGCGGCAGTAGCGGTACATCTGCCCGGAGGTCGCCTCGTCCGCATCGCCGCCGAAGGCCATGGTACCACAGCACAGGCGGGACACCTTGACGCCCGTGCGGCCCAGAGTTCTGTACTGCATCTTCGGGTTCTCCTTTGCGATCCCTGCGCCTTGTCGTCGTTACCCGGTTCGGGTGCTGATGCCGCATCGTTTCGCCACCGCTTCGGCCAGCGCGGCGACTCCGCGCCGCGGCACCCTCAGCACCTTGGGGCCGCGCAGCACCGCGGTCGCCTTGTGCGAAATCTCGGTGGACGCCCAGATCGCGGCGACGTCCGACCAGTCGAGCAGCGGCGCCACGGTCCGCCTGTTGGGGTTGGTCTCCGCGGTGACGAACCGGAGGTGGATCCCATCGGCGCAGAGCCGTTCGAGCTCGCCGCGGGTGCCGGGCGATCCGCCTGCCACGAGGAGCTTCCTCCAGCCGACCTGCCGCATCGCCTTCAGCATCCGCTCCACGGCGCGCCGATTGTCACTGCCGCCGCAGATCTCGCAGTGCGCGGCCGCGACGGTCACCGGGTCGCGCCGTTCACCGCGCACCGGCTCGCACGCCGGTTTGTGGCAGTGCCGCACGAAGGCCGCGCCGAGGGTCCGCCTCACCGCCTCGATCTTGGTGGTGGCGATGCGGCTCTTGCCGGGCCGGGTCAGACCTTCCCGGTAGAGCCGCTCAAGCGCCCGTCTGGCGCCCTCGCCCTCGAAGCCAAGCGAGGACAGGAGCTCAGGTATGGCCAAGTCATCCATGCAGGTTTTCACGCCCGGTCGACATCCACCAGCAGGACGCGAGGATCAGGACGCATAGACCAACTCACGCGAGCGTTCGATGGCTGCCCACAGATACGGGTTGTGGACGGAGCCGGACTCGACGAGATCGACGGGGCGCTCAAGGGTGCGGTGTGCATGATCACCTTCCCCTTCACACCACCGCCACCGAATCCCGCTCCATCCGGTCCCAGTCCGGCTCGTCCGGAACTCTGTCGTTCCAGGCGATGGACATGTACCCGTCCTCGACATAGGCAGTACCCCGGCAGTCGATCTCCTCCTCCGGTGGCCGGGGGCCCTGGCCTCCGGTCTCGAAGAGCGGATCGTTGGGCACCGCGAGGATGGCGTGGGGATCGCCGCCGTGGACCTCGACGCCGAAGGCCTCGGCCAGTTGCGCCTGCTTGATCTGGCCGGTGATGCCGACGCCGCGCTGGCGGGCGATGTCCACCGCCTCCAGAGCCAGGTAGGGGGCCGTCTGGAAGGGCTGGCCGCCGAGGTGGCCGATCCACTCCAAGGCGAGGACCGGCAGGTCGAGGGTGGCGCACAGCTTTTGCAGGCCCAGCAGGTCGTAGTCCTGCAGGGGCTCCTCTATCCAGGTGTAGTCATGCTCCTCCAGCACCCGGCCGATCTGCACCGCCTCGTCGTACGTGTAGGACTCCACCGGGTCGTGGAGCAGGATGAAGTCGTCGCCGAGGGCGGCGCGCAGCTCGCGGGCCAGCTCGGCGTTGCCCTTCACGCCGCGGTAGGAGTGGTCCTTGGCGCCCCTGAAGCCGTCCTCCTTCACCTTCACCGCATTGGCCACCATCTCGTCGATGGTGTTCCCGCCGTAGTTGCGGTAGGCCGGCACCTTCTCGCGGCAGGCGCCGAGGAGGCGGTACACCGGCTGCCGGGCGTGGCGGCTGGCCAGGTCCCACAACATTCGGTCCACCATGTCCACTACGCCGCGGCCGGTATAGTAGAAGCGCTGCGTGTACCACAGGCGCTGCCAGATGTACTCGCGGTCGAAGGCGTCGACGCCCAGCAGCAGCGGACCGATCTCGATCTTGAAGCGCCGAGCCTGGTGAGTCAGGTCGTCGGGGTGGAAGCCGCTGCCGAAGGAGGTGTACGCGTCCAGCGGCCCGTCGGTGACCAGGCGCAGGGTGGCGGTCCAGGTGGGATGCAGGGTGTCATCCGTGCAAGCCTCCAGCCAGCCGGCGGGCAGCTCCGGCGGCGCCCCGAAGCCGGCGGCGTGGGTGAACAGCCCCGACAGGCCGGGGGGCGCCTTCTCCATGCCGCCGCGGTTGCCCACCGACCGCGCCTGCGGCTCCCCCGGCCGGATGTAGATGCGCACGTCCCGGATCTGCATTGGCCTGCCCCTCAGGCCCCCATGACGGCGGCGGTCCCGCGCTCCACGGCGGCCCAGTCCAGCTCCAGCCCCAGGCCGGGGGACTGCGGCACCGGGAGGTGGCCGTCGGTCAGGTGGAGGGGGTTGCGGATGAGGGGCTCGCCGCCCTGGGAGCCGGTGGCCGTGGCCTCGAACCAGGTGCAGTTGCGCAGGGCGCCGATGACGTGGGCGTGGACGAAGCCGAAGCCCACCCCCTTGGAGGTGATCTCGCAGTTGACGCCGAAGCTCTCCGCCAGGCGGGCGATCTTGAGCATGTCGGTGATGCCGCCGCGCCAGGGCACGCTGGCGCGCACGATGTCGACGGCCTGCCGCGCCAGCATCTGCGAGGTGGAGAAGGCCGAGCCGGGCAGGTACTCGGCGGCGGCGATGGGCACGTCGAGGGCGTCGGCGAGCCGCTTGAGGCCCATCAGGTCGTAGTCGCGCAGGGGCTCCTCGAACCAGAAGTACCGCTCTTCCTCCAGAACCCGCCCGACGCGCAGGGCATCGCGGTACGTGTAGGTCTGCACGGCGTCGTGCATGAGGTGGAAGTCCGGCCCCACGGCGCGGCGGGCCTGGCGGGCGACCTCCATCATCGTCTCGGGGCCGTGGTAGCAGTGGTCCTTGTAGCCGGAGAACCCCTCGTCGCGGGCGGTGACGGCGGCCTCGACGAAGTCGCCCACCGACGGCAGGTTGGGTCCCATCTTGTACGCCGGGAGGCGGTCGCGGAAACCGCCGATGAGGCGGAAGACGGGCACGCCGCAGGCCTTGGCGGCCAGGTCCCACAGGGCCACGTCGAGATAGCCGCGCACCGAGTGGGGCAGGTAGGCGAATCGGTCGAGGCGGACCAGCTCGTTCCACAGGCGCTCGCGCTCCATGGGGTCGGCGCCGACGACGGTCTCTCGGCAGGAGCCGAGGATGTGGCGGGCGCTGCTCTCGTCGACGCCGGGGCACCAGCCCTCCAGCTCGCTGTCGGTGCGCAGCCGCAGCAGGCCGCAGGGCTGGTGGATGTGGATGGCGGTGATGCGCACGAGGCCGGGTCCGGTCAGCTCTCCAGGGTCTCGAGCAAGGCCTGGGCGATGACGGTGTGGCCCGCGTGATTCGGGTGCACGGGCTCGGGGCAGAAGCTCTCGGCGTCGCGGTAGCGCAGCTGCTCCTGGAAGACGTCGTGGAGGCGCAGGAGCCGCGTGCCGTATTTCCCGCTCATGCGCTCCACCACCTCGATGTACCGGGGGAGGAGTTCGAGCACCTGGGCCTGGAAGGGGTCGCCGCCTTCGTTCTGGGAGATGTAGAACGGCGAGATGAGGACCACCGGGCAGTCCAGCTCGCGCCGGGTGAGCCCGAGGACCTCGTCGTAGAGGGCCTCGAAGCGCTCCGGCGGAACGGCGTCGGGGGCACCGCCCAGGGCCGAGTGCAGGTCGTTGATGCCGATCTTCACCGACAGCCGGTCGGGGCGGTGTGAGAGGACGTCGTCGCGCCAGCGCAGGTGCAGGTCGGAGACCTTGTTGCCGCCGATGCCCTTGTTGATCCACTCGATGCGGCGTTCCGGCCAGCGCGCCGTCACCAGCTCGGTGAAGGTGCGCACGTAGCCGTTGCCGAGAGGCGCCTCGGCGTCGCGGCGCCCGCAGTCGGTGATGCTGTCGCCGATGAAGAGGACGGTGGTGCCGTCCTGCAGCCAGTCGCTCATGCCTGGACTCCTCCGTAGGTGCAGACGATCTCGTGGATGACGCGGGTGGCGAAGAGCAGCTCGTCGATCGAGGTGCGCTCGTCGTGGCCGTGGACCCGGCCCAGCTCGCCGGAGCCGGCCTGCCGGCGGTAGGGCATGAACCCGTAGACCCGGGTCCCCGGCCGGCGCGGCACGATGTGCTTGGCGTCGGTGCCGCCCGTGGACAGGACGGGAACGAGGGGGGCCTCGGGCTCGTGGCGGGCCATGACCGACGCGATGACGTCCCAGAACTCCCCCGCCGCCTCCGCCTCCAGAGGCGGGCTGTACTGATCGACGTCCAGCTCCAGGCCGTTGCCGACGACGGCCCGCAGCTCGGCGAGGAAGCTCTCCTGCGTCTGGCCCGGCGCCAGGCGGCCGTCGATCCAGGCGGCGGCCTCGGCGGGGATGATGTTGATCCCCGAGCCGGCGGCGAGCATGGTCACCGAGGCGGTGTTGCGCAGCAGGGCGCTCCAGCCGGCGCGCTCGGCGTCGTCGAGGGGCAGCCGCCTCAGGGCCGCGTCGCTGCGCTCCTCGTCGAACAGGTCGAGCAGGTCGGCGCGCAGCTGCGGACGGCTCTCGGAGACCGCCTCGAAGAAGGTTCGCAGGGTGGCGGAAGGGTGGACGGGAAGGGCGTGGTCCTTCAGGGGGGCGAGGGCCGCGCTTAGGGTGAGGACGGAGTTGTCGGCATGGGGCACCGAGCCGTGTCCGGGCCGGCCCCGGGCCGTGGCCCGCAGGCGGCAGATCCCCTTCTGGCCCACCTGGCAGGTGGTGAACCGGCGCCCCCCGAGGCGCACCTCGTGGCCGCCGCCCTCGGTGAGGATCACCGGCGCCTCGATCCCCGCCGGGTGGTTGTCCAGGAGCCACCCCGGGCCGTGGCCGCCCTTGCCGGCCTCCTCGTCGGCGGTGGCGGCGAACATCACGTCCCGGTTCAGGCGCAGGCCCTGCCGCTTGAGCAGCAACAGGACCATCAGCTCGGCGGCGACCATGTTCTTCATGTCGAGGGCGCCCCGGCCCCAGACGAAGCCGTCGTCGATCTCGCCGCCGAAGGGGGGATGGGTCCAGGCGCCGGCATCGGCGGCGACCACGTCGGTGTGGCCGAGCAGCAAGAGCGGAGGCTCGCCGCCCCCCTGCCAGCGGGTGGTCACGTTGCCGCGCCCGGGTGCCGACTCGGTGATCTCCGCCTCGAACCCCTCCCCCTCCAGGACGGAGGCGAGGTAGCGGGCGGCCTCCGTCTCGTTCCCCGGCGGGTTGGTGGTGTCGATGCGGATCAGGGCCTGCAGGTGGGCGGTCACCTCGGCGCGGACGGAGTTCCAGTCGATGGCTTGCATGAGGGCGGGTAAACAAGAGGTTTCGGCGTTACCTTCAAAGCCGTGCGGTCTGGCCCATCACCAGGAGGACGGAACATGAGCCTTCGAGTCGTGCTCGCGCTGCTGCTCCTTCCGGCGATGTCCGGGGGCGAGGTGCAGGACCCGCGCCTGCGACTGGGACTGGAGGTCCGCAAGATGGACGAGTCCCTGCTCGTGACCTACACGGCGGCGAACGTCTCCGGCGGGACCCTGTGGTTCTTCTACAACGACGCGCAACAGTACGATTTCGCGTTGAGCGGCGGTGGGCGCGAGCTGTGGAGGTGGTCGGCGCAGATGGCTTTTGCCCAGGTGATCTGGCGGGACTCCCTCGCCGCCGGCGCCTCGATCGCCGTCGAGGAGCGGCTGCCGTGGCCGGCGGGGCACGAGTCCCTGGAGCTGAAGGCCTGGCTGTCCGTCGCCGGCCCGCGGGAATCGACGGGCGTGTACGTGGCCCTGGGGGAAACCCTCGTCCGCATCCATCTGTCGGAGGAGAGGGAGGCCGGACCCAGCGACTTCGACGGCAGCGGGGCGGTCGACTTCGAGGACTTCGCCGCCTTCACGGCCGCCTTCGGGACGAGCCGCGGCGATCCCGGGTTCCAGTCCGGGTACGACCTCGACGGCGACGGCCGCGTCGGCCTCTCCGACTTCTTTCTCTTCGCCTCGTCCTTCGGGAGGATCGGCCCGCCCCCCGGGGGCTGACGCACGACCTTCCGAGCCATGCCCCGCCCCCTGCTGCTGCTCGCCTTCGTCTGGCCCTGCGCCTGCTCCGCCTCCGACCCCGCCGACGGCCCCGGCCCGGCCCTCCCGGCGGGTCCGGTACCCACCTACGGGTACCGCATCGTCAACGTCTTCCCCCACGACCCGGCGGCCTTCACCCAGGGCCTGGTCTACCACGGCGGCTTCCTGTACGAGAGCACCGGCGGCGGCGTGCAGCTGACCTCGCGGCCGTCGGTCCCCTCCAGCCTGCGCAAGGTGGAGATCGAGACCGGCCGGGTGCTGCGGGAGCACACCCTCGAGCCGCGGTTCTTCGGCGAGGGCCTGGCCCTGCTCGAAGGGCGGCTCTACCAGCTGACCTGGAGATCGCGCGTCGGCTTCGTCTACGCCCTCGACGGGTTCGCCCGGCAGCGGGAGTTCGTCTACGCCACCGAGGGCTGGGGCCTCACCCACGACGGCGCCGCCCTGATCATGAGCGACGGCTCCGCGCGGCTGTCCTGGCGGGACCCGGCCACCTTCGCCGAGACCGGCCGCGTCGAGGTCCGCCACGAGGGCGAGCCCGTGCGCCGGCTCAACGAGCTGGAGTGGGTCGACGGGGAGGTCTGGGCCAACGTGCTGGAATCGGACCGCGTCGCCCGCATCGACCCGGAGAGCGGCGCCGTCCTCGGCTGGGTCGACCTGGCGGGCCTGCTCACCACGGGGGAGCGGCGCCAGGCGGACGTCCTCAACGGCATCGCCTTCGACGCCGCCGGGGGGCGCCTCTTCGTCACCGGCAAGCTGTGGCCCTGGATGTTCGAGATCGAGGTCGAGGCCGCCGCGGCGCCCGCGGGCCCCTGACGGCCGCGGTCCCGGTCCCTTGCCGCTTCGGGGCCGGGCATCGATCGTTACCACCACCCCGTGCAACGGCCCGACGCCATGGCGGCGCGGGTCCTCCCGGAGATGCCCGATGGACAGCATCCTCATCGCCGTGGCCGCCTTCGTCGGCTACCTGGCGGCCTACCACACCTACGGCCGCTACCTGGGCCGCAAGGTCTTCGGCCTCAGCTCCGACAACGTCACGCCCTCCCGCGAGCAGAGCGACGGCGTCGACTTCGTCCCCACCCGCAAGCAGGTCATCTTCGGCCACCACTTCACCTCCATCGCCGGCACGGGGCCCATCGTCGGCCCCGCCATCGGCATCATCTGGGGCTGGGTGCCGGCCCTGCTCTGGGTCTTCCTCGGCTCGATCTTCATGGGCGCCGTCCACGACCTCGGCGCCCTGGTCATCTCCCTGCGCCACAAGGGCCACACCATGGCCGACATCACCGGCATGGTGATGAACCGGCACATGAAGATCATGTTCTTCGTCATCGTCTTCCTCGCCCTGCTCATCGTCATCGCCATCTTCGGCCTGGTCATCGCCGTCCTCTTCGACCTCTATCCGCAGGCCGTCTTCCCCGTGTGGATGGAGATCCCCATCGCCATCGCCCTGGGGCGGGCCATCCTCCGCGGCCGCATCAACCTCACCGGGGCCACGGCGCTGGCCGTTGTCTCCATGTACGTCACCGTCGTCATCGGCCACTACATGCCGGTGAAGATGCCGGAGATCGCCGGGATCCCGGCCACCGGCGTGTGGACCCTGCTGCTGCTCGCCTACGCCTACATCGCCTCCACCCTGCCGGTGACCACCCTGCTGCAGCCGCGCGACTACATCAACGCCTGGCAGCTCTTCATCGCCCTGGGGCTGCTCGTGCTCGGCGTCTTCGCCGCCGCGCCGGAGATGGTCGCCCCCGCCTTCCACCTCGCCCCCGAGGGGGCGCCGCCGTGGATGCCCTTCCTGTTCATCACCATCGCCTGCGGCGCCATCTCGGGCTTCCACTGCCTCGTGTCGAGCGGCACCTCCTCCAAGCAGGTGGCCAGCGAGCCCGACGCGCGCTTCGTCGGCTACGGCTCGATGCTCACCGAGGGCTTCCTGGCGACGATCGTCCTCATCGCCTGCGGCGCCGGCCTGGCCCTGGCCTACACCGCCGCCGACGGCACGACGCTCACCGGCCCGGCGGCCTTCGCCGCCCACTACGGCACCTGGCAGGCCTCCAGCGGCCTCGGTTCCAAGGTGGCCGCCTTCGTCGTGGGGGCCGCCAACATGATCGCCGCCCTGGGCCTGCCCCGGGAGCTGGCCATCGTCGTCATGGGGGTCTTCGTCGCCTCCTTCGCCGGCACCACCCTCGACACGGCGACCCGCCTGCAGCGCTACGTCATCAGCGAGCTGGCCGCGGACCTGCGCATCGAGCCCCTGACGCGGCGCCATCCGGCGACCCTGCTGGCCGTGGTCAGCGCCGCGGCCCTGGCGTTCTACAACGGCGCCGGCGGCAAGGGGGCGCTGCTGCTGTGGCCCCTCTTCGGCAGCATGAACCAGCTGCTGGCCGGCCTCGCCCTGATCGTCGTCACCTACTGGCTCAAGCAGCAGGCCCGCAACTACCTGGTCACCCTGCTGCCGTCGCTGGCGATCTTCGTGTGCACGGCCTGGGCCCTGACCCACACCCTGGGCAGCCTCTACGACAGCGGCAACGTGCCGAGCCTGATCATCGGCGGCGTCGCCCTGGCCCTGCAGGTCTGGCTCACCATCGAAGCCCTGGGCCTGCTGCTGCGCCGGGAGCCGGCCGCGGCGGCGGCGGCCGGCGGCTGAACCCGGGCGCCCCCCTACCCGCCCCGTGACGCGGTTCCTCCAGGGCTGTCTCCTCGGGCTGCTGAGCGCCGGGACCGCCGGGGCCGGGGCGCCCCTGGCCGGGGTCGAGTGGGACTCCGTGGACGACCTGCGGCGCCTGGCCGGGGCGGGGACCCTGCGCCACGTCGCCCCGGGGATCGCCCTCGTCGAGGCCGGACCCGCCGACCTGACCGCCCTGGGCGCGAGGGTCCGCTTCACGGACCGGGCCCGTCCGGGAGAGGCCTACTACCTCTCCGACCACGTGCACGCCCGGCCGGCGGGCGGCCCGATCACCACCGTCTACCGCGACCCGGGCGGCTGGGCCCTGCACCGGCTGCCCCTTCAGCGGCTGGCCGAAGCCTTCGATCTCGAGCACTTCCTCTACCCGCTGCCCGAGCGCTACGCCGCGCCGTCGCGGGCGAGGGCGCCGAGGGCGGCCCCGAAACCGGCGCAGCGGCCCCCGTCGAGCCTGGTGCGCGACCTCCTGGACCAGGTCGACGAGGCGCGCATGCGCGCCGACCTGGACCGGCTGGTCTACCACGACCCGGCCGCCGGCGCCGTGGCCGGCAACGTGCGCACCCGGCACGCCCGGCGTCCGGAGACCTTCGCCAGCACCACCTACCTGCGGCAGGAGCTGGCCGCCGTCCTCGGTGAGGGGGCGGTCCGCATCGACACCTTCCAGGCCGTCCCCGGGGACTCGCTCATGTACAACGTCGTCGGCGAGCTGCGCGGCACCGACCCGGAGGCCGGCTACTGGGTCGTGTGCGCCCACTACGACGCCATCGGCAACCTCTCCCGGCTCTCGGACATGGCCCGCGTCGGCGAGGGCCGGAGGGCCTGGGACTGGCGCCTGCACCCGGCGCCGGGGGCCGACGACAACGGCACGGGGGTGGTGCTGGTGCTCGAGACCGCCCGCATCCTCAGCCGCCGGAGCTTCCCCTTCTCCATCCGCTTCATCGCCTTCTCCGGCGAGGAGCTGGGCCTGTGGGGCAGCCGCAACTACGCGCGCCGGGCCGGGGCCCGCCGCGACCGGATCCTCGGCGTACTCAACTTCGACATGATCGGCTTCAACGACCTGGCGGAGCGCATCGAGCTGGTCACCAACCCGTCCTCGGCCTGGATCGTCGACCTCATGGTCGCCGCCGGGCAGCGCTACGACCTCGGCCTGCGCACCGACGTCCTCGAGGACCGCTTCGCCGGCCTCAGCGATCACGCCCCCTTCTGGGCCGAGGGCTACGACGCCATCCTCGCCATCGAGAACTACCTGCCCACGGACTCGACCTCGGCGGGAGTCGTGGACGGCGCCTACCGGATCAACACCCACTACCACACCGTGGCCGACCTGCCCGACTCGATCAACTGGGAACTGGTGACGGGCGTGACCCGTCTGACGCTGGCGACGCTGGCCCAGTTCGGCGCCGAGGAGGGGCTGCCCAACCTCGCCGTCTTCGGCGGCGACCTGGCCGGCGACGGAGCCGGCGGCCTGCTGGCGCGGATCTCCAACCTCGGGCCGGTCCCGGCCGAGGGGCCCGTGGGCCTGCGCCTGCACCGCTGCCGGAGCGACTCCAGCGGCTGCGAGTTGGTCTACGAAGGCTCCCACCCGGGGCCCGTCCCGCCGGGGGCCGCGGTCGAGTTGCGGGTGCCCTGGCCGCGCTACGGGGAGGCCCTGTTCCTCGTCGAGGTCGACCCCGGGGACCGGATCGCCGAGGAGGTGGAGACCGCCGACAACCGCGCCTTCGTCCACGTGCGCCTCGTACCCGACGAGGAGGTCCTCGTCTTCCCGAACCCCCTGCATCGCTCGCGGGACGGCTTCGCCCGGTTCTTCGTCCCCCCGTTCTCGCGCCTGGACATCTACGATCCCCACGGGGCGCTGGTGTGGCAGGGGCGGGAGGAGTCGGGCAACGTCGACCAGCGCGGCGAGATCCGCTGGACCGGCGTCAACGCCGCCGGGAACCTCCTCGCATCGGGGGTCTACTTCTACCAGGTGCGCAGCTTCGAGGGCGACTCGATCGAGCGCGGCAAGATCGCCGTGCTGAGATAGGGGAAGGGATGAGCGCCAGACGGAGGAGGAGAGGGTTTCTCGGCGCCGCGGCGGCAGCCTGCCTCGGGTTGGCCACCGCCGCCGCGGGCGAGACCAGCCGGCTCAGCGCCGAGGCCGCCGCCTACCAGTTGCTCGAGGTCAGGGATCCGGAGGCCGTGCCCGCCGACTTCACGGACGCCGCCCACCCCCACTACTGCGCCACGCCGCTGGCGGTGGCCGCCGTGGAGGCCCTGGAGAGCGCCGATCCCTTCGCCGGCCGCCTGCTGACCCGCGCCCTGCAGCGGCCGTCCCTGGCCCACGAGGTGGTCTCGCCCTCCGGCCACTTCCGGGTCCACTACGACACCGAGGGACCGGACGCCGTCGCTCCCGCCGACGCCGACGGCAACGGCCTTCCCGACTACGTGGACCTGACGATGACCCTGGCCGACAGCGCCTGGCACGTGCAGGTGGAGGTCCTCGGCTACCAGGAGCCGCCGCGGGACGGCGGTGAGGGCGGCGGCGACGAGATCGACATCTACCTCACCGACGTGGGCCGCTCCCGGCGCTACGGCCTCACCTATCCCATGTCGGGCGGCAACAGCGGCCCCAGCTATCTCGAGATCGACAACGATTTCGAGAACCCGGTCTTCGGCACCGCCGACGGCGTCTGCCGCGGCTACAGCGGCACCCGCGGCCTCGACGCCCTGCGCGTCACCCTGGCCCACGAGTTCTTCCACGTCGTGCAGTTCGGCTACTACCAGGGCTACGACGGCGCCTGGTGGCAGGAAGCCTCGGCCACGTGGATGGAGGACGTCCTCCACCCCGGGGTGAACGACTATCTCCAGTACGTGTGCATCTTCCTGGAGTCCCCGAAGCGCGCCCTCGACGGCGGCGACCCGCGCGTCGACCTGCACGCCTACGGCAGCTCGATCTTCGCCCTCTTCCTCGACCAGCGCTACGGCCGCGAGACGGTCCGCTTCACCTGGGAGGAGCACGCCCGGAGGCGCGCCGTCACCCTCGACAACTTCGACCGCGCCCTGCGCGACTTCCACGGCGAGGCCGGGGTGAGCGGCCCCGAGGCCGGCCTCGACCGCGCGTTCTCCGACTTCGCCGTGTGGTCCTGGTTCGTGGGCGGCCGCCACCGCGAGGGGTTCTTCGCCGAGGGCGGCCTCTACCCCTCCCGGGAGGAGCCGCCCCTTGCCGTGAGCGCGGGAGTGGAGGCCGCCGACAGCGGCGCCGTCGACCACATGGCCAGCCGCTACGTCCGCCTCGATCCGCGGCTGCTCCCGGGGGGCGCCACCCTGCGCATCGATCAGCCCGGGGGCCGCTGGCGCAACCGCCTCCTCCTGGCCTCGTCCCACAGCCTCGAGGAACGGGACCTGCGGGAGGGCGGCGAGGTGACCGTGCGGGGATGGGACGCCTGGGACGAGGTCGTCCTCGTCCTCAGCAACGTCGACCGCACCGGCATCGGCTACGACTACGGGGTGGTGGTGGAGTACGACCCCGGGCTGGTGGACGAGGTCGGGCCGCCGGCGGCGGCCAGCCTCGACCCCGTGTGGCCGAACCCCTTCCGGCCCGCCGGGCATGGCGCCGCGCGGATCCCCTTTGCCCTGCACCGCCCCAGCGCCGCCGGGAGCCTGACCCTGTACGCCGCCGACGGCCGGCGGGTGCGCCAGTTCGACCTGGGGGCGCGCTCGGCCCGCCGCCACCTGGTGAGCTGGGACGGCACCAACGAGTCCGGCGAGCCGGTCGGTTCCGGGATCTACTACGCGGTGCTGGAGGCCGAGGGGGTGTCCCTGCGGCGGCCGCTCGCCGTGGTGCGCGACCGCTGAGGCGTCAGGGGGTCGGGTGGTCCTGCTGCCGTCGCAGCGCCGCCCTCCGCGGGCCACCGATCTCCGCCGGCTCACTCTCCCGCGACCTCGATCCGCAAACGGCAGTGGTCGCTCGCACCCCACTCTTCCACCGAGTTCATGGCGCGCACGCTGACGCTCTCGTGAAAGCCGCGGGAGGCGAAGGCGTAGTCGAGCTGGTTCTGGGCGGTTGCGGGGTTCTTTCCGCGCGTGTAGTAGGTGGGAACGTTCAGGGTGCCCGGGGGCAGCCCTGGGGGCGTGGGACTCGCCCGTCGGCCTGCGGGGTGCCGGGGCCCCAGGAACTCCATGCCGAGGGCGGCCATCCTGTCCGTGACGGTGCGGTCGCGAGCCGGCAGCGCCAGGCGATTGTCGTCCGTGGCTCCGTAGATCATGTTCAGGTCGCCGGCCGCGAGTATGCGGTGCGTACCCGGGTCGGTGCTGCCGATGAAGGCCGACAGGTCCGAGATGATGCGGTGCGCCGAGCCGTCCTGGCAGCCCACGGACCACTTGCTGTCGGCGCGCAGATGCGGCTTGATCCAGCGCGCGTACATGGACACGGCGAGGAAGGGCGGGGCGTCCTTCGGGACGATCCGGGCCGCCGCTATCGTCCCGATCCCGCTGACGGCTATCTCGTCTCCGGCCGGATCGCTGATCGGGCTGACCTGCTTGAACCACTCGACCTCGACCCGGTCCGACAGCTTCACCACCATCGCCCAACGGTCGTACAGACTCTCCCACCGGTCCTCGTACCAACGCGAATTCCAGAGATGCGAGTCCCAGTGTTCCCGAGGGCCGGTGTCGATTCTGTCAGCCACCTCGGCCGGCGGCGGATGGCCCGCCTCCTGCAGCAGGGCGACGTCGGCGTCCATCTCCAGGAGTTGACGCCAGGGTTCGTGGCGTTTGGCGATGTTCCAGCTCACCGCGACGACAGCCACAGGTTCCTCCCTCAGAGATCGATGAGGATGCGGTCCTGCTCCCGCCGCAGCGCCGGCAGGAAGCCCTCCTCCAGGGCCACGTCCGCGTAGCGCACCGCTTCGCCGGCGGCCACGTCGGTCTTCAGCCTCGCCCCGGACGACAGGCCGAGGGGCAGCAGGCCTTCGGCGCGGGCCACCTCCGCGGTCTCGATCACCCCGTTCACCGTGTAGCCGCCGCCGCCGTCGACGACCTCGCCGGCGCGCAGGTCCCGCTTGGCCACGGTTACCGTGTCGGCCACCGGCCGCTGCCGGGGAGCCCCCGTGGGCCGCTGGTAGAGGGCGGCCCGGGCGATGGAGAGGGGCGCCTCGACGGCCACGAGGTGATACGCCCGCCAGAGCAGGAAGTTGCGGCCATCGCCGCCGGCGTGGCAGTGGTAGCCGGCCAGGTCCTCGCGGATGAAGGGGTGCTCGGCGCGGATGACGCAGAACACGCCGGTGCCCAGCGGGTCGGGCAGCATCGTGCGGCCGTCGGCGGCGACGCTGTTGGCCAGCTCGACCACTCCGGAACGGCCCAGCAGGCCCCCCTCCTCGCGCAGGCTGAAGCGGCGCGGGATCTCCTCCACGTTCACCGAGGGCTCGTGCATGCCGCGCACGTCGGGCGGCAGGCCGGTCATGTTGGCCAGGGCCGTCATCTCCACCTGCGCCTTGGTGCCGTCGCGGAAGGAGTTGAACATCCTCGTGTTGATGGTGCGCCGCTCCATGAGGTCATCGTCGAAGCCGTAGCGGTCCTGCACCGAGTCGGGGGTGCCGGCGCCGTCGTCGGCGTAGCGCACGGTGCCGCGGCCGGCGGCGACGATCTCGAAGCCGAGGGTGCGGGCCCACTCGACCATCTCCATGATGCAGCCGGGCTGGTCGCCGTCGACGAGGGTGTAGACCACCCCGGCGGCATCGGCCCGCCTCCTGAGCAGGGCGCCCAAGGTGACGTCGGCCTCGACGTTGACCATGACCACGTGGCGGCCGGCCTCGATCGCCGCCAGGGCGTGGCGGGCGCCCGCCTCGGGCACGCCGGTGGCCTCGACGACGACGTCGACCTCCTCGCAGCCCGCCGCCAGCAGCGGGTCCCCGGTGACGGCGCAGCGGCCGGACCGGACCGCGTCCGCCACGGCTGCCTCGGAATCCACCTCGACGGCGCGCTCCGCCTGGCCGCAGGCGGCCAGCACCTGGCGGGCGCGCTCCGGATCGATGTCGGCGGCGACGGCGGTCTCCATCCCCGGCGTCTGGGCGAGCTGCACGATCAGACCGCCGCCGAACTTGCCGGCGCCGATGACCGCCGCGCGCACCGGACGCCCGCGGCGCTCTCGCTCCGCCAGCAGGTCGCTGTAGAGGCTCACAGGGTCACCGTGCGGCCCGTCTCTCCCGCCTCCACTGCGGCCAGGCAGAGGGCCAGGGACTTCACGGCGTCGGCGTAGGGCGAGCGGATCCTCGAGCCGTCGCCGGCGGCCACGGCCTCGACGAAGACCTCGTCGATCCCGGGCCCCGGGGAGGTGCGGGTTTCGGTGGCCATCTCCTCCCCTTCGCCCTCCTCCCTGGGGCGACGTTGGCGCACGGCCACCCGGTCCCGCCCCCAGGTGAGCAGGCACTGGTCGTAGAGGATGTCGACGATGTTGGTCTCGCTCCAGTCGAGGTTGTCGTAGGCCCAGGTCGTGGTCAGGGTGCCGAGGGCGCCGGACTCGAACTCGAGGATCACGGCGTGCACGTCGGGGCAGTCGATGTGGGGGATCTGGCGGTTGGCGTGGCGCGCCGTCACCGCGCTGACCTCGCCCACGAGGAAGCGCATCATGTCGAGGGTGTGGGTGGCCTGCTCCACCAGCTGCCCCCCGGACTGGGCCATGGTGGTGACCCAGCTCTTGCGGTCGGGCGCGATACGGCCCGAGCCGCTCCAGTAACGGCCGCTGGCGAGGCTGACGGCGGCGCCCTCCAGGGTCTGGCGGGCGATGTCGGTGGAGCCGAGATAGCGCAGCTGGTAGCCGACGCAGGTGATCAGGCCGGCGGCCTCGACGGCGGACTCGATGCGCAGGGCCTGGTCGAGGTGGCGGGCCACCGGTTTCTCCACGAAGAACGGCAGCCCCCGCTCGATGACGGCCAGCTCCGGCTCGCCGTGGGCGAAGACGGGCAGGCTGAGGTAGACGGCGTCGAGGTCGTCGCGCTCGAGCATGCGGCGGAAGTCGGTGAAGGCCTCGGCGCCGGTGAGTTCGGCCGCCTCCCGGGCCCGGGCCTCGTCGATGTCGCAGACCGCCGCCAGGCGCGCCCGCTCCATGCCGGTCAGGCGGTTCATGTGCCCCCGGGCGTTGCCGCCGCAGCCGATGAACCCGATGCCGACGGCCTTCTCTTCTACTGACACGAGCGTCCTCCTTTTTCGGTCCCGCGCCCGGGCGCCCGCGCGGCTCCCGGCTGGCGGCGTGAGCATAGCGGATGCCTGGAGCCGGAGAAAGCCGGCCTGAATTTCGCTTGCCCCTCAAGCGCGGCCCTGGGTATACTTATGATCCAGTGCTTGTTTGATCCCCTCCCGGAGACCCCGCAGGCTTCCGTTGATACGCTCCCTGTCACCCGCCGAGGACCTCGCCGGCCCCTGCCTGGAAGAAGGCCGGCCCGGGTCCTCCCCAGCCGAGGCGGACCTCGCCGCCTACCTGCGCTACCTCGAAGAGACCGCCCTCTCCGACAGCATCGTCCACCGCGAGACCCTGCCGCCGCGGCCGGCGCGTCACGCCCGCGGCCTCTCCCACCTCGGCGAGGGTGTCGCCCGGGTCGCCGCCGCCGCCGGCGTCGAGGCGCTCTGGAGCCACCAGGAGGAGGGCATCGGCCACCTGCAGGCGGGGCGTGACGTCGTGGTGGCCACGCCCACGGCCTCGGGCAAGACCCTGGTCTACAACGCCGCCGTCCTCGCCGATCTCCTGCGCCACCCCTCGGGGTTCGCCCTCTACGTCTTCCCCCTCAAGGCCCTGGAGCAGGACCAGCTCGACGAGCTGCGGGGCCTGCTGGCGGCGATGGCCTGCGGCCTCACCGCCGAGATCTACGACGGCGACACCAAACGCCACGTGCGCGACCGCATCCGCCGCCAGCCGCCGAACATCCTGATCACCACACCGGACATGCTGCACTCCGGCTTCCTGGCCTTCCACGAGGCCTGGGAGGAGGTGTGGCGGAACCTGCGCTGGGTGGTGGTCGACGAGCTGCACACCTACAACGGCATCTTCGGCTCCCACGTCCTGCACCTCTTCCGGCGCCTGAACCGGCTGTGCGCCGCCAGCGGCTCCGAGCCGCGCTACGTCACCTGCTCGGCCACCATCGGCAACCCCCGGCCGCTGGCCGAAGGGCTCTTCGGCCGGCCCTTCACCGCCGTGACCCGCTCCGGGGCGCCGGAGGCGGCGCGCCACTTCCTGATCGCCGACCCCGCGGAGAGCCCCAACACCGCCGCCGCCCGCCTGCTGCGGTCCGCGGTCCTGCGGCGGCTGCGGTCGATCGTCTTCACCCGGGCCCGCGTGACCACCGAGCTGATCTACCGGTGGGCCACCGACCACCGCCCCCAGCTGCGGGAGCGCATCAGCTCCTACCGCGCCGGGTACCTGCCCGAGGAGCGCCGGCAGATCGAGTCGCGGCTGCTTTCCGGGGACCTGCTCGGGGTGGTCAGCACCTCGGCCCTGGAGCTCGGCATCGACATCGGCGGGCTGGACCTCTGCGTCCTCGTGGGCTACCCCGGGTCGATCGTCGGCACCTGGCAGCGGGCCGGCCGCGTCGGCCGCCAGGGCCGCGAGTCGATCGTCGTCCTGCTAGCCGGCCGCGACGCCCTCGACCAGTACTTCGCCCGGCACCCGGAGCAGCTCTTCGGCCGAGACATCGAGGACGCCGTGGCCGACCCCTCCAACCGCTACGTCCTCGAGCAGCACCTGCCCTGCGCCGCCCGCGAGCGGCCCCTGACCCGCGACGAGCCGGGGTACGCGGGGCTGGCCGGATACGCGCCGGCCCTGGAGCGGTTGACCGAAGGCGGGGAATTGCTGCAGAGCGCCGAGGGCGACGCCTGGTTCGCCTCCCGCAAGCGGCCCCACCGGCGGGTGAGCATGCGCGCCATCGGCGAGAGCTGGTCGATCGTCGCCGGCGGGTCGGACCGGCGTCGACATGGGGGTTCTGCCGGCAACGGGGCGGCGGGCGGGGCGGAGCCAGCGCCGGCCGGGCGAGGGCGCGCCATCGGCACGGTCTCCGGCGGCCAGCTCCACGCCGAGTGCCACGAGGGCGCCGTCTACCTGCACCGGGGCCGACAGTACCTCATCGGCGGGCGCAACCCGGCGAAGCGCCAGATCGAGGCCCGCGTCGTCGACGTCCCCTACCACACCCGTCCCAAGAGGGAGAAGGAGACCGAGATCCTCGAGGAGCTGGCCTGCCGGCCCATGCACGGCTACCAGGCCAAGCTCGGGCGCCTGCTCGTGCGCTCCCAGGTGACGGCCTTCGAGAAGGTCCGCGCCGGCGACCAGACGGTGATCTCGCGCCACCCTCTCGAGTGCCCGGTGGAGACCTTCGAGACCGTCGGCTTCTGGCTCGAGATGGACGCGCCCTTCAAGAAGCAGCTCAAGCGCCGGGGGCATCACCACATGGGATCGCTCCACGCCGCCGAGCACGCCGCCAAATCGATCTTCCCGCTGCTGGCCCTGAGCAAGAGCACCGACGTGGGCGGCATCTGCTACCCCATGCACCCGCAACTGCGCAAGGGGGCGATCTTCGTCTACGACCACTACCCCGGGGGGATCGGCCTGGCCGAGAAGGGCTTCGACATGCTCGACCGGCTCATCGAGCTAACCCTCGGCCTGGTGGAGGCCTGCGACTGCGAGGAGGGCTGTCCCTCGTGCATCCACTTCCCCACCTGCGGCGCCGGCAACCACCCCCTCGACAAGGCCGGCTGCGTGCACCTGCTGGAGCTGCTCACCGGCCGCGCCAGCCTCGACGCGGAGTCCCTGGAGGTCGACGACCTCGAGGCGGAGCCGCCGCTGTTCGCCGACTGGGAGTCAGACGACGGGGGCGACCCCGCGGAGACGGAGCCGGAGGAGCGGCACATCGTCGTCTTCGACCTGGAGACCCAGCTCAGCGCCGCCGAGGTCGGCGGCTGGAACCGCACCTACCTGATGAGGGTGAGCTGCGGCATCCTCTGGGACAGCCGCGGCGACGAGTTCGTCACCTACTTCGAGGACGGCGTGCCCCGGCTGATCGAGCACCTGCGGTCCGCCGATCTCGTGGTCGGCTTCAACTGCATCGGCTTCGACTACTCGGTCCTGCGCGGCTACACCCGCTTCGACTTCCGCGGCCTCGACACCCTCGACATGCTGCGCGAGATCCGCGATCAGCTGAACTTCCGCGTCAGCCTCAACAGCCTCGCCCAGGCCACCCTGGAGGAGGAGAAGTCCGCCGACGGACTGCAGGCCCTGCGCTGGTGGAAGCAGGGGCGTCTCGACCTGATCGAGGAGTACTGCCGCAACGACGTGCGCATCACCCGCGACATCTGGCGCTTCGGCCGCGACCACGGCTACCTGCTCTTCGACCGCCGCGGCGAGGGGCGGATGCGGGTGCCCGTGGACTTCCGGGAGAAGGTGACGGCGTTGGACTGAAGGCGGGCCGAGCCGTCCGGGGGTCAGAGCTGGGTCAGGGCGGCGATCAGAGCCGTCTGGGCGCCGAAGAGGGTGACCATGATCCCGATGGTCCAGTAGAACCGGGTGTCCATGGTCCGGCGAAGCTCGTCGAGGCGCCGGTCCACCTGGGCGAAGCGCGCGTCCACCTGGGCGAAGCGCTCGTCGATCTGGGCGAAGCGCTCGTCGATCTGGGCGAAGCGGTCATCTACCTGGGCGAAGCGTGCGTCTACCTGGGCGAAGCGTGCGTCTACCTGGACGAAGCGCTCATCGATCTGATTGAAGCGCTCGTCGATCTGGGCGAAGCGCGTGTCCACCTGCGCCCGATGCTCGCGCAGTTCCGTGCGCAGGCCCTGGACATCCCCGCGGACCTCCGTGCGGAACTCCTGGAGGTCTGCGCGCATCTCCGTCCGGAACTCGTGGATCTCCTCGCGGAGCTCGGTCCGCAACCCCTTGGTGTCCCCGCGGATCTCCGTGCGCAACCCCTGGATGTCCCCGCGGACCTCCGATCGCAACTCGCGGATGTCCTGGTGGCTCTGCTCGCGATGGTCCCGGACCTCCAGACGGAGATCCTTGATGTCCTCGCTCAGATGAGTGGCCCAGTGCATCTCTTCGGCCGGGGGTTCCTGCGGCGGTCCGCCGCTGTCGGGCTGCGCCATGGCGTGTATCCGTGAAATGTAGGGGGCGGGCTGCACCCTTCACAGTGCAAAGTGGATGCCAGACCCGCCTCTCCGGGAGCCGCAAGCTTCGCCGCGCCATCCGTGCAGCCCGGGACTCGCCCGCGGGAGGCCTGGCACACGGAACACGCCGCCAGGATCGCCGGCGGCGATGAGGAGCGTGAGGGTCCTCCCGCCGCCCCCACTCGCAAGGGCCGTGGCCCTCGCCTCCGGCCCCGGGCATCGATGGGAGACCGACTCGGCGAGGACATGGATGCGGCGTCACGCAGGCCTCGGTCAGGCGGGGCGCACGCACCGGAACCCGAGATTCAGGCTGCCGTGGGCGTCCCGGCAGGCGGCGGCCATGCACGCCTCCTGCTTCGTCCAGGCGCCGCCTCGCACGACCCGGTGCTTCGTGATGGTCTCGTAGATGAAGGGCTCCCGCATGCCCAGGTAGACCATCGGTTCGCCGCCCGGGTAGGACTCGAAGAGGGAGGTGGTGTACTCCTTGACGTTGCCCGTCAGGTCGAGAATCCCCTCGGGGGTGGCCCCCTCCGGGAAGGCGCCCACCGGCGTCGTGCCGCCGTAGTGGAAGTCGTAGTTGGCGCAGGTGGGATCGATCGCCTCGTCTCCCCAGGCGTAGCGCCGGCCCTCCTGCCCCCGGGCGGCGCGCTCCCACTGGGCCTCCGTGGGCAGGGCCTTTCCGTGGTGGGCGGCGTAGGCGAGGGCGCCCTCGTAGGTGACGTAGACCACGGGGAAGGACTCGCGCCCCGGGACGCACTCGTACCGGCCCGGCCGCAGCCGGCGGATGCCGCAGTGCTCGGGGATCCGCATCCAGGTGGCGTAGTGCTCGTCGTGGCCGCCGGCGTTCAGGAAGGCCGTGTACTCGGCCACCGTCACCGGGCAGCGGTCGATCCGGAACGCCTCCAGCTCGACCTCGTGGGCGGGACTGCGCGCCGCGTCCGTCGGGTCGGGGCCGATCACCAGGCGGCAGGCCGGCAGCAGGACCATGTCGTCCCCGGCCGCGCGCGCCGGCGCCGGCGGGAGCGCCAGCGGGGGCGCCTCCTCTTCCAGTTCCGCGT
This sequence comes from uncultured Gemmatimonadaceae bacterium, assembly GCA_964512165.1. GTDB lineage: Bacteria > Latescibacterota > UBA2968 > UBA8231 > UBA8231 > UBA8231. Next base: position 23,740 of record CAZEHQ010000034.1, read on the forward strand.
CGAGGACGGTGCCGGCCTCCAGATCGGAGAACACGACCCGGCCCCACATTTCTGGGTTGTGCAGGTCGCCGGTCGCCGTCGACTGCCAGACCCAGTCCTCGCACGGGCTGTCGGGCACCATGGCCGGCACGAGCCGGTCGTAGACGTGCATGTACTGGACGCGGCTGAAGTTCACCCGCCACAGGTCGCCGCGCTCCACGGGCAGCTTGACGCGCTCGTTGCGCTCGCGCAGCGAGGCCAGGGGCCAGCGCACCTCCACGGTCCAGCCCCGGTCCTCGTCGTGGTGGTAGTTGAGGGTGCCCTGCACGTCGACGGCGTGGCGCAGGCCGGTCACGTCGTACAGGGTGTGAAGGGCCGAGGCGCGGTGGTAGTCGGTCTCGTGAAACATGTCCCAGGCCGTGTTCAGGGCGTTGATCTCGAACTCGTAGTAGCCGACCCCGTCGGCCGTGGGGTTGAGGAAGATCTCGAAGTCGTTGTCGTGGTAGATGACGCAGTCCCGCTCGGTCAGCGTGCCCCACACGTTCTCCTCCTGCAGCTCGGCGCCGAAGTAGAGGAACTCGTCGTCGTGGAGCATCTTGAAGCGCGTCGTCTTCCACGGCGGCGGCGCGTACGGCGCCTGGTGGTCCTCGAAGGGCTGGCTCCAGTGGGCGTCGCGCCAGGCCTTCTCGTCGAGCCGGCCGTCGATCGCGATCGGCCCCGAGGCGCGGTAGCAGACGTAGCGGCGCGGCCGGTACGGCCCCGGGTGGCTGTTGAGGTCCGGCGGCAGGGCGTGATGGAGCGGGCGCCGCGCGTCGTCGGCGAACATGCGGTGCCGGCCCCACAGGAAGATCGTCCCCCCCGCGTCCGCCGAGGCCGGGTCGAGCCAGACCGCGGTCTCGGCCGTCGGCCAGGAGATCCTCCCGGCGCCGCGGTCCCGGACCTCCCCCGTCGGCGGGTAGAGCTCCCGGAGCCCGGCCTCGGCGGCGCGGTTCTGCCCCTGGCCCTCGTAGTCGATGCGGACCCCGTAGAGGATGGAGTTGCGGAAGGTGTAGGTCAGCCCCGCCGCCCGGAGGCCGCAGACGTGGTGGTCCTCGTCGGCGCGCACGGCGCAGGGGGCGCCGAAGCCGTCGCCGCTCCACTCCCATGGAATGTCGCTGCGCCGGGTGCCCCAGGGGACGCCGCGGAACCCCTCGGCGGCGGTCGGGAAGGTCCTCTCTTCACTCATGGCGCTCTCTCTCCTCGATTCTCGTAGTCCGCCAGGTCCGGCGGCCCCTCTCCAGGGTCAGCGGCCGGCCACAATGCGGCCTCGGAGATCTCCAGCCGCTGCCGGGCCTCGAGGCCCTGGACCACGACCTCCAGCAGCACGTAGTCGACCTCGCGACCCGGGTGGGATCTCAGGTGAGCGGTCACGGCGACCGGCACGCACTCGCGGGGCCGGGGGGTCACCGTCGTCCGGTACGGGCTCGGGTTGTGCCCGGGCTGGCAGATCTGCCACAGGCGGAGTTCCACCCGTGCCTTGGCGGCGGCCGGCGTCCGCACGAAGCAGAGGGCCGTCACCACTCCCTCGATGGGTGCCAGCCGGCGGCGCACGGTGGCGTAGGCCGTACCCTCGCACACGACGACCGTGGCCCCATCCTTCTCCTCGATCCGGATGCGGCCCGAAGGGCCGGCGTGGGGCGGGTTCCAGAAGGGCTCCACGTCGTCGCCCACCGTCAGTCGCCAGTGGTCCGGGTCCATCCCCTCCCCCGGCTCCTTGGTGAGTCGCGCATCCTCGCCGACGGACTCGACCTGCACGCCCTCGGCGCCGTCCAGCCGGGCGAGGGGTTGCAGGTCGCCGTCGATCATCCGCAGCATCGAATGCGCGCACATCCCCAGGTCGGTGCCGGCCCCGGCCAGCCCTTCCACGGCGGCGCGCACCCCCGGGTCGGCGGCGGCCCAGGCGTAGACGCGCCACAGGGGATAGACCCCCCAGAAGCGGCGGTCGGTGCCGGACCAGAACCCCACGGTGACGCGGCGCAGCACCTCGTCGTCGGCCAGGGAGGCGTCGATGGCCCGGCTGCGCCCGGCGCTGGCGCTG
>CAZEHQ010000035.1:0-780 GCA_964512165.1 uncultured Gemmatimonadaceae bacterium
GCGCCAGATCGATGAGAGCGGGGACGTCCGCTTCGACGGCGCGGCGGGTCCGGATGGCGAGTCTCTCCGCCATCGTCAGGCCTCGTCGAGGAGGCCGAGCTGCAGCGCCAGCTCGCGCAGCTCACGCAGCTCGCACGGCAGGCCACTCCGGCGTGTTCTGCCGTTTATCCTCTCCATCTCTCCAGGGCGGCGCGAAAGTCGTCCAGGAACGCCTTCAGGGAGGAGTCGCTCTTTCCGGCCCGGTAGAGATCCATGGCATCTGCCAGATCAGGAGCGAACTCCGTTCCACCAAGAGTCGAGGGGTGCCCGGCCCTGCGAATAGTTGTGGTGAGCAGGCTCTTGTAGTACTCGCGCTCGCACTTGGCTCTGCCCGGACTGGGCATGGCCCCCACTACTTCCTGAAATGATGGCGGATCAGCGAGGAACCACCGCTCCACGTGCGGGTCCGGACACGCCGGGACCACCCTGTGCTCGTAGAGTGGTAACGTCGCTTCCCTATCAGGCTCTCGTGGGCCTGGTCCTCGGCGAAGAGGTCCAGAAGCATGCAGCTACTCATCTATCAGGCCACGCAGAACCAGGCTCTCGAGCAAGCCCTCCTCGCCGCGGTCGGAGAGTTCTTTGAGGATCTCCGAATCGGCAAGCACCGGGTCGGTGTTCTCGAACGGTCGCACGACTGTCTGATGCGCTTCACGCCGCACGTTGAAGAGCCGCACCTCCTGGCTCGACCTGTTGCACGACTCCCGGAGTATGGCGTCACAAACAGAGGTGAATGGGTGGTGA
>CAZEHQ010000035.1:790-25732 GCA_964512165.1 uncultured Gemmatimonadaceae bacterium
TCCAGCGCGAGGGATGCAAGCATCTGGGCGACAAGTTCGATCCGGCGTGGATGGACACCGTTCTCGGGCTCCTCGAAGGCGAGCAGTGAGCTACTCCATGGGTTTACGGCGAGGGCGCAGAGGGACAGGACCCGCAGCGTTCCTTCAGAGACCACGCGAGAGGAATAGTAGATTCCGTCTTGGAAGACGAAGAGATCCAGGGTGCCGCGTCTCTCATCCAGTTGAACGTGAACTTCCTCGATACTGGGGATCATGGAGCGCAGCCCGCGGTCGGCCTCCGCCCGTCTGTCGGCGTACCAGGGCACGATCGCCGTCGGGCTCGATGGCGGGACGTCCCTTCGGTTCTCCCGATACGGATAGCGCGGAGAGGAACTCGTTCCGATTCGTCAGTACGCCGGACCGGGTGTTGATTCCGACCTCGATGCGGAAGCGATAGCCAGAGGGCGTACCGCCGTTCTCGGCGGGAACGGACAAGTCCGCCTCCAACTGGAAGCTTGCCGCCTCCATCTGAACCAGGTCGGGGATGCCGCCAGCAGGCATGCTCAGCGCCTCGAGCGGGTAACCCCGGATGGCACCTCCAAGGGCGTCGGCCAAGGTGCGCTGCGTGCCGATCCAGGAGAGCACCCGGATGGCTTCGACCAGGTTGCTCTTGCCCGCCGCGTTCGGACCGAAGAGCACCGCAAGGCGCGGCAGTTCCACTTCGACCTGGCTCAGCGACTTGAAGTGGTGAACGGCAAGTCTCTTCAGCACGTTGTTCTATCCCTGTTCAGGAGTTGGGCCAGTACCGTCGCAAGTTCAAGTACAAGTATGAGTGGCAAGGCAGATGGAGGCTCGACGGCCACCCCGGCATCGGCGTCCGCCCCGTCGAGCAGTCCGAGCTGATCCGCCAGCTCGCGCAGTTCCCGCTGCAGCCACTCCGGCGCGTTGAGGTAGGGGGGCGCACCCGAGGCGAGTCGAAGATCCCTTTCCAGTGGAGCAGGTGTTTGCAGACCGAGAAGGCGTACGGGTCTGGTTGGCTCGCCGCCGCCGGCGGGCGCCGCGGCGGGAGGGGGCCTGTGGCTTGTGGGGCCCGCTGCCAACGCCATGGGGTCCCACTGCCCGCGGGCCGGGGAGTCCCCAAGCCGTCGCTGCCCAACAAGTGGGACGGTATACCGCCCGTCCCCGCGTGAACCGCCTGGTGCCGACCAGCGGGTTGGCGTGGGCAGTCCGGGCCAGTCCCGAGACCGTCCGGCGGCCGTTCACCGCTGGGCTGCGGGCCCGCCGCTCTCGCGCTGGCCGGCGAGGGAATCGCAGCGGGCGCGGGTTGGCTCGCCGCCGGGCCAGCGGGAGCCCGGGCGGGCCGGGGCCATCAACAGCTTCAGGCTCTCCGCGAAGGGCGCCGCCAGGCCGTCGCCGGCCCCCGCGATCCGCGCCTCCAGGTGGGCCGCCCCCACGTTGCTGTAGGAGTTGCCGTACCCCGAGAACCCGGCCAGGCCGTGGATGCGCCGCTCCGGGTCGAAGAGGCCGATCGCCGGCAGGCCGTCGTAGGTGAAGGACTGCAGGCCGCCCCAGCGGTGGGTCACGGGCGCCTCGGCCAGGTGGGGGAAGATCTCGCCGAGGCGCGCGTGGATGCGGCGCTGGTGGGCCACCGTGGGGCGGAACCCGGCGCCGGCAATGCGAGCGCTGCGGCGGCCATCGGCCCCGTACTGGGGGAACAGGCTGTCCGGCTCGTCGCGGTCGCGGCAGCCGCCGAAGAGCAGGCGGTAGCGGCCGTCGGCCTCGCGGATCTCGCGCCACCAGGCGGCGCCGGCGGCGTAGCAGCCGCGGCAGGGGCGCTCGTCGAGGGGGGCGGTGACCAGGACCTGGCCGCGCTCGGCGCGGAAGGTGGGGGTCAGCTCGGGCAGGAGCTGGGGCACCAGGGCGTTGGTGGCCACGCACAGGTGGTCGGCGGTCACGCTCCCGCGCGCCGTGCGCACCCGGTGGGCGCCGCCCCCGTTCGGCGGCTCGATAGCCGCCACCGGAGACTCCTCGAAGATCCGCACCCTCGGCGAGCGCGCCACCGCCGCCCCCAGGCCGACCACGAAGCGGCCGGAGTGGAACTGGGCGTCGCGGTGGTGGCGGATGCCGCCGGCGAAGAGGGGGTTGCCGGTGACGGCGCGCACCTCGGCCGCGTCCGGGCAGTCGACGGCGAAACCGTCCTCCGCCATCATGGCGGCGTCGCGCCGCAGGCCGGCCAGCGTCTGCTCGTGGTCCGGCTCGTCGCCCCGAACCAGCAGGATCTCGCCGAGGACCTCGTAGTCGCAGGCGATCCCGTGGCGCTCGATCTGCTCCTCCAGCAGCTCCTGGTTGTGGTGGCAGAGGTCGACGAGGCCGCGGGCCACGGCGCGGGACCGGGCGCCGGCGAGGTCGGCGTAGGAGACCGGCAGGCCGGTGACGATGCAGCCCTGGTTGCGGGAGGAGGCGCCTTCGCCGACGCGCTTAGCCTCCAGCACCACGCAGCTCAGCCCCCGCGCGGAGAGGTAGTCGGCGAGCTTGAGGCCGGCGATGCCGGCGCCGATGACAACCGCGTCGGCGCGGGTGTCCGTGTCCAGGGCCGGGTAGCGCGGACGTTCGAAATCCAGCCAGTAGGGCAGGCCGTAGCCGGTCAGATCGATGGCGCGCGGCATCACTCCACCTCCCGCGGGCGGACGGCGCGGATGTGGAATCGGTGTTCCAGCGCGCCTTGCCCGCCAGCATGAGCAGGGTCCCGTCGTCGAGGGGGAGCAGCCGCTGGGCGCCGAACCAGTCCCGGGCTCGGCCAGCAGCGGCGCCGGCTCCTCCCAGGTCTCGCCGCCATGCGGCCGAGAGCGCCGCCGCTGGAGTTCACAAAAGGGGTGCCCCTTTGCAGTTGGAGGGCTATTATCAAACTACACCAACCACCTCACAAGGGGGACCGTCATGCAACGCATGATCGCAGTACTGACTCTTGGGCTGGCCAGCCTCCTGCCCACCGCGGAGCCCTCCATGGCCCAGACGAAAGCCAGCGAGGTCGTCGACGCGGAGACGCTGAAGGCCTTCGTGGAAGGCGTGAAATCGCGCATCGAGGAGATAGACGAGGGGAACGAACTGCTGACGCCGTTCATCTCCAGTCTCGCGGTCGAAGGCGACTGGAAGCACGGGAACACCTTCGTCATTTTCCTGAGCGAGGAAGGGATCGTCCTGTTCCACTCGGACGATGAGAATGCGGGAGACAAGGACCTCCTGGCCCTCCAGGACGATCGTGGGAACACGGTCGTGCAGGACCTCATCGCGGCCTCGAGCGCCGGCGGACACGTCGAGTATTACTGGGATGATCCAGCGCAGGAAGGCGACGAGGAGACGGCCAAGATCGCCTATGCCACCCAGTTCTCGGGCCAGGCCTACGGCAACACGGTCATCCTCGTCGGTGGATACTACCAGGATCTGTCAGATGTCCCGCCGCCGGTGTACGACCTCTCGCTCATCCCCCGTCCGGAGGTGACGGCCGCCGACGTCAAGGATCTGGAGAGCCTCCGGGGTTTCGTGATCGGGGCGCTTCAGGCCTATATCGCCGCCGTGCAGGAGCATGGCGCCGAGCGCTACCGGGATGTCCTGAACGTCTTCCGGGCGGAAGAAGGAGACTGGCGGCATGGTTCCATCTACCTGTTCATCTTCACCACCAACGGATACGTGATCTTCCACGGCGCGGACCGGACCCTCGAAGCCCGGAACGTGCTCGACTCCGAGGACATCAACGGGTTCCGGATGGTGGAAGCCCTCATCGAGGCGGCCAGGGCCGGGGGCGGCTACGTCGAGTACTACTACAACGATCCGGCCGTAGAGGGAGACGAGGACACCGGCTCGCCGAAGATCAGCTACGCCGAGTCCTTCACCGCGAGAGGCGGCCGCGAGATCGTCGTCGGCGCCGGGATCTACGGGAAGGCCCTGACGGCGGTCGAGGGAGAGTCCTGGGGACAGCTCAAGAGCCGCTGACGGCCAGCCCGGGCGCCAGCGCCAGCTCGGCGTAGAGCCGCGCCGCGTCCGCCACGGCGCCCGGGGTCGTGTGCTCGTCCACCGGGTGCGCCAGCCGCTCGTCGCCCGGCCCGAAGATCAGGGTAGGCACGCCGAGGGCGGGGGTCAGCACGGATGCGTCGGAGAAGCAGCTGACCCCGCGCGGCTCGGGGGACCCCCCCAGGACCCGGCCACCTCCAGGGCGGTGCCGACGAGGGGCTCCCGAGCCGGCGTGTCGACGGGCGGCCGGTCCGCGATCGATCACCCGCACCTCCGCTGTCACGCCCGCCTCGGCCGCCGCATCGGCGGCCAGGGCGCGCACCTCCCGCAGCACGTCGGCGTGGTTCATCCAGCATGACACGAATTCGAACCCCATATCTGCGGGATCTCACCTCCCGCCTCGGCGCGGAGGTCCCCTCCGCGAAGGCCCTCCCGGCGGTGTCGGCCGGACTCACCTCGGGTCTGGGCCTGCTGGTCTCCCAGATCGCCTTCGGGAGCCTCATCTTCTCGGGGCCGCTGGCCCACTACTCCTCCCAGGGCATCGGGCTGATCCTGTTCGGGAACTTCGCGGCGTGCCTGGTCTTCGCTCTCGCCGGCGGATTCCGCGGCGCCATCGCCGGGCTCTCCCCGGCGCTGGTGATCGTCATGGCCGCCATCGGATTCACCATGGAGGCCGAGGGGGAAGCCCTCTTCGTCACCACGGCGGCGGCCCTGATGATCAGCGCCATGGCCACCGGCCTGGGCTGCCTGGTGATCGGCCGTTTCCGGCTGGCTAACCTGCTGCGCTTCATCCCCTACCCGGTGGCGGGCGGGTTCGTGGCCGGCATCGGCGCCGCCGTGTGCCTGGCGGCCCTGTCGCTCATGGGCGCCGAACCCGACTGGCGGGCGATTCCCGCCCTCCTGGAGCCCTCGGCGCTGTGGAAGTGGGGGTCGGGCGCGGCCTACGGGATCGGCCTCTACGTGGCGATCAAGCGCTGGGGCAACCCGCTGATCCTGCCGGTGAGCGTCGTCCTCGTCGTGGGGGCCTGCCACCTCGCCCTGGCGCAGCTCGGCATCCCGGCTGACGAGGCCCGGGCCTCGGGTCTGCTGCTGACGAGCACGACGGACGGAAACCTGTGGCCGTCGGTGGGTCCCGCCGATCTGGCTCGGGTGGAGTGGACCGCCATGGCCGCCCAGTCCCCCCACATGCTGACGCTGGTCGCCGTCGCCTTCATCTGCGTCGTCATGAATCTCGCCGGCCTCGAGCTGGCGGCGAACCAGGAGCTGGACTGGGACCGGGAGTTCAAGGTCACGGGGGCGGCGAGTCTGGCCGCCGGTCTGGGCGGCGGCACGGTGGCGACGCTGGTCGTGCCGGCGTCCCTGCGCAGCAAGCTCTTCGGAGCCACCACGCGCCTCACCGGCGTGGTCGCCGCCCTCGTCATCGGCAGCGGCGTGGTCCTGGGCGACGGCATGCTGGAGCTCGTCCCGGCTCCGCTCGTGGGCGGCATCCTGGTCTTCGCCGGCCTCGGCATGCTCGACGAGGGCCTCCTGAAGAGCCTGCGCCGGCTTCCCTGGCCGGAGTACGGCATCATCCTCCTGATCTTCGTCACCATCACCTCCTTCGGGCTGATCGAAGGCGTGGGCGTGGGGATGCTCGCCACCCTCGTGTTCTTCGCCGTGCGCCTCAGCCGCGTCGATCCGATCGAGGAGCGCTTCAGCGCCCGGGACCGGCAGAGCAACCGGGCCCGTTCGGTCCCCGACCGCGCCATCCTGTGGGAGGAGGGCGAGAGGGTCCACGCCTACCGCCTGCGCGGCTACCTGTTCTTCGGCAGCGTCTCTCCCCTGGCCGAACACCTCCGGCAGTCCCTGCGCGGCTCTTCGCGGCCGGTCTGCCTCATGCTCGACTTCGGCGCCGTCTCGGGCTTCGACTTCTCGGCGGTGAGCGTCATCTCCCGGTTCCTGCAGACGGCGCACGCCGCCGGGGTGCGGGTGGTCCTCAGCGCTCTGCCCGAGGGGTTGAGGTCCGGGCTCGAGTCGAACCTGCCGCCCACCGAGTACGCCCGGTTGCTGGTGGAGCCGGACGCGGACCGGGCCCTGGAGCGCTGCGAGGACACCATCGTCGAGGCATGGACGACGGACGGCGAGATGGCCGACAAGCGGCGAGCCTCGCTGTTGGAGCACACCGCCGAAGACCTCGAGCGCTACCTGGACCGTCAGGTCGACTTCGAGAACCTGGTGGAGGAACTGCGGATTTGGCTGAGTCCCTGCCGGTACTCGGCCGGGGAAGCGATATCCGGACCGGGCGCATCGCAGGCAGGTCTGCAACTGCTGGTCTCCGGCCGCGCCTCCGCCCACGACTCGGCGGGCGCCCGGCTCCGCGAGTTTGCCCCGGGGGATGCGGTATGGCCGGCGGAAGGACCCAACGCGGCAGCCGCCTCCGTGGTGGCCGAGGAACCCTGCCGGACGATGGTGCTGACCCCGGTCGCCCACGGCCTGCTGGAGCGGAAGGAGCAGCGCCTGGCCCTGGAGCTGTACCGCTACCTCCTGGGCCGGCGTCTGGAAGGGGACCCGGGAGAGGCCGGCCCGTGAGGCCGCTGCTCACGGCCAAGGAGGAAGAAGACCATGTCTCGACGGGACCTTTCCGGCGCAACTGAGAGCAGGGCCCCCCGCCGGGACTCCTGGGGCGACCGCTGGGCGAGGCGGGTGGTCACGGGGCGACTGGGACGTCTGCGGCGCGGCGCCGTCCACCTGGTCGAAGGCGAGGACCGCCGCACCCCCGGGCGCGGAGAGGAGGGCCTGGAGGTGGTCGTCCACGTCCAGGACCCGCGGTTCTACCGCGCCCTGGCCCTCGGGGGGACCCTCGGCGCCGCCGAGGCCTACATGCGGGGATGGTGGAGCTGCGGCGACCTGCCGGCCCTGTGCCGGCTGGCGGTGGCCAACATCGAGTCGATGCACCGGAACGAGCGCGGCTGGGCGCGGCTGGCCGCCCCCGCCCGGAGGTTGGGGCACGCCCTCCGGCGCAACAGCCTCCGGGGAAGCCGCCGCAACATCGCCGCCCACTACGATCTGGGCAACGACTTCTTCCGCCTCTTCCTCGACGAGGAGATGATGTACTCCTGCGCCATCTTCCCGCGCCCGGACAGCTCCCTCGAGGAGGCCTCCCGCCACAAGCTGGACCGCATCTGCAGGAAGCTGGCCCTGGTCCCCGGGGACCACCTGCTGGAGATCGGCACCGGGTGGGGCGGCTTCGCCCTGCACGCCGCCCGCGAGTACGGCTGCCGGGTGACGACGGCGACGATCTCGAGGCAGCAGCACGAGCTGGCGAGTCAGCGGGTGCGGGAGGCCGGCCTCGCGGAGCGGGTGGAGGTGGTCCTGTCCGACTACCGGGACCTGCGGGGGCCGTACGACAAGCTGGTCTCCATCGAGATGATCGAAGGCGTGGGTCACCACTACTTCGACACCTACTTCGGCTGCTGCTCGCGCCTGCTCAAGCCGGAGGGCGTGATGCTGCTGCAGGCGATCGTCATCGCCGACCGGGCCTACGAGCGCGCGCGCCGCTCCGTCGACTTCATCAAGGCCTTCATCTTCCCGGGCAGCTGCATCCCGTCGGTGGCGGTCATCGGCAACTCGCTGGCGGCGGCCACGGACATGCGCATCGTGCACCTGGAGGACATCGGCCCCCACTACGCCCGCACCCTCCGGGCCTGGCGGTCGCGCTTCCATGGCGCCGAGGAGCGGGTGCGGGCACTGGGCTTCGGCGACGAGTTCATCCGCATGTGGGACTTCTACCTCTCGTACTGCATCGGCGGTTTCGAGGAGGGCCACATCTCCGACGTGCAGATGCTCCTGGCCCGTCCGGACCACCGCCGCCCGGCGGAGCTGCCCGAGATCGCCCACGGCCCGGTCCGGGAGGGGGGCGGCTGAAGGTGCCCGTCCTGCTGGCCGCGAGCCTGGCGGCGGCGGTGACCCCCATGGCCGCCCTGTACTGGCATGCAGCGGCGCCGGGGGGACTCGGGCCTCACCCTCTCCGAGCCACCCAGACCTGCTCGCCGCCGTGGCGGAAGGCTCCGCGGTCGAAGCCGCCGTAGAGCGCCTCCACCACGAAGCCGCTCAGTTCCAGCAGGTGCTCCATCTCGTAGCGGTAGACCCAGCGCAGGCTGATCGGCGCGTGGGTCCTGGACACGACCTGCCCCGCCTCCAGCTCCTCGAGGATCCGCTCCTCGTCGATCGTCTGGTTCGCCGCGTCGAAGCGGCGCCTCACCCACTCGACCACCTGTCGGCCCGTCTCCGGATGGGTGAACTCGCTCTCCTTCTCCAGGGCGCCGGGCTGTCCGAGGTGGGAGGCGATCACCTCCAGCCGCGGGTCGAAGATGTTGAACACGAGACGGCCGCCGTCGGTCAGGTGTTCGCGGACGCGGCCCAGGGCCTGCCGCTGGTCGGCCGGGGTCATCAGGTGCAGGAAGGAGCGGAAGGGGATGATGGCGAGGTCGAAGCGCCGGCCGAGGGAGAAGGAGCGCATGTCGCCCTCCACCAGCTCGATGCGCTGCCGTGTCGGTTCTGGGAGTCGGGCGATCTTCCTCCGGGCCGTTGCCAGCATCGCCGGTGAGCTGTCCACTCCCACCACCGGCACCCCGACATGGGCGATCGGGATCAGGACGCGCCCGGTGCCGCAGGCCAGGTCCAGGACCGGCGATCCGGCCCGCCGGGCCTCCTCCACGTAGAAGGCCACGTCGCCCCGTTCGCCTTCCAGATCGGCGCGGCCGAAGGTGGAGTCGTAGAGGTCGGCGGCTGTGTGGTAGAAGTCCAAGGGCTCAACGCAGCAGCAGCAACTTCCCCACCCCCTCGTACGGCCCCGCCCGCAGACGGTAGAGATAGGATCCGCTGGCCAGGGGCCGCCCCTCGTCGTCGCGGCCGTCCCACTCGACCGAGTGGAATCCCGACTCCCGCGGCCCCGACGCCAGGACAGCCAGCTTCTGGCCCAGCAGGTCGTAGACCGCCAGTTCCACCGAGGGCTGGTGGTCCGGCAGGGAGAAGGAGAGGTGGGTGCGGCTGTTGAAGGGGTTGGGGTAGTTGGGGTGGAGGGCGAAGGCCGCCGGCCCGGCGGCGAGGTGCAGGGAGGTGGCCATGGGCCGGATCTCGAAGGAGACCACGGCGCCCACGTAGGTCAGGTCGCCGGCGGGACCCAGGTTCACCGAGAACCTGTAGAGGCCGACCGGGACTTCGTCGAAGCGGACCTCGCCGTCGAAACGGCCCGCCTCTACCGGCAGGCTGCGGGTGATCTCCACTCCGGGTCTGACCTCTCCTTCCGCATCGAGGGGACGGAGGGAGAACTCGATCAGCGTGGCTTCGGCATCCGACACTTCGCCGCCGATGCTCAGGGGCCGGTCGACGTGGACGGAGGTCGGCAGGGGACGGTCCAGGCGCACGCGGTTGAAGTAGCGGGTGGGAGCCAGCACCGGACCCTCCCCCCGGGCCACGTGCGCGGAACGGAAGCTTCCCACGAAGGGAGTCGGCCGGCGCTCCAGCACGTAGACGTTGAGGGAGTAGGTCCCGGCATCGTCGTGGGGGAAGAAGATCGTGCGCTCGAAGCGGCCCTCGTCGACCAGCATGAAGAAGGTCTGGGGCTCGCCTCCCTCCTCGGGGACGAACTCCAGGTGGATGGTCTCGACGCTGTCGGCCGTCGTCCCTTCGAAGAGCAGCGGCTCCCCGGTGGTCAGCTCCATGGCCGGCCGCGAGTGCAGGGTGATTCCGGCGAAGTGGTCCGCGGCCATGGCTGCGGCCGCCGCCGACTTGGCCACCGCCAGCGGCACCGCGCCCAGACGGGCCCGCGGCTCGGTCTGCAGCCTCAGGGTGCCGCTGCCGTCGCCGGCCACGTGGAGGAACTGCAGGCCCCACGGCCGGACCCGCAGGCCCGGCGGGTCCTCGCCCCACCGCCAGGTGACCGGAACCGGCGGCGGAAAACCCCGGCCATCGGGCGACTGCAGGGAGGGCACGCTGTAGTTGAGTCTCGGATGGCCGCTGTGTCCCGTGCCGCTGAGGTAGAGCTGCGCTCCCCAGCGGGCCATCAGGTCGGCGAAGCTCTCGCCGGTGGCGGCCTCGATGTTGCCGCGGCCGATCCGGTCGGTCTGCACCAGGCGCAGCAGCACCCCTTCCCCGAGCAGGTCGACGAGGCTGCGGACGAAGAGGTAGGCCGCCCCGCGCGTGGCGAAAGTGAGGATGCCCCGGGTGAGCCCCACGGAGGCCGGCTCGCTCAGGAAGCTCCGCACGAGCCGGTAGTTGTCGTTCGGCGGCTCTTCCACCAGGTCCTCGGCCAGGTGCGACAGCCCCTCGTTGAGCCAGGGCTCCTCGCTGATTCCCTGCCGCACGAGGACGTGCTGGTTGAAGTTGATCAGGTGCTGCAGCTCGTGGACCAGCAGGGAGCGCCAGGACTCCTCGGGGACGAGCGGGTTCGCCCAGAGCAGATCGGTCAGGTTGCCGTCTCCCCCCGCGGAGCGGGGCACCAGCGAGGCGGCGCGGAACTGCCCGGCGGCGCCGACATCCTCCATGAGGTGGGTGACGAGGACCGCGACCCGGCCGTCTCCATCCACGTCGGAAGCTGTCCCGAAGGCCTCCACCACGACCGGGTAGTCCTGGGCCAACTGGTCGATGATCGCCTGCATCCGCCCTTCGTCGATGTTGTCGTCGTCCTCCCGCAGGTCTTCCTGGACCCAGGCCACGACGCGCTCGTTCACCGCCGCCACCCTCGCCTTGAAGGACCGCGCCGAGACGCCGCTCTCCCCGGCGAAGCGGAAGAGGCGGCTGTCGCCGACCTCGTACTGCACCGCCGCCGGCTTGCCCGCCCAGAGCCCCTGCTGCTGGACCCGCAGGGACAGGGTCCGCTCGAGCTGCCGCGCCCGGTAGTCGACGGAGTCCCGGCGGTCGGGCCGCACGGCCGCGGCCGGCTTGGCCAGGGTGGACGAGCCGTCCAGGGAGATGTCGTACGCCCTCGACGGATTGTAGCGTTCCACCGGCGCCGCGTAGAGGGCGAGGATCAGGTCCCGCTCTTCCAGATCGACACCGGACTCGATGCGCCCCGAGGCGTCGGCCCGCAGATGCACGACGTCGGAGGCCGCTTCCTGGACCTGCAGCCCCGAGAGGGCGATCGAGACCCGGGGGCGGAGGGGATCGTCGCTGACGAGGGTGAGCAGCCCCTCGTCGCCCCCCGGGCCGTCGTACCGCAGCACGATCTCCCCGGCCTCGCCGGGCCCCAGCACGGAGGGAGACTCCACTACCTCGAAGGGCCCTTCCACCTCGGGCGATCCCAGCTCGACGGCGGCGTCCCCCCGGTTGAACAGGGGGACCCGGCCCTGCCCGCCGGCCAGCAGAGACATGGCAAGCACCCCCACCTCCAGGTCCGGGAGGGGTGCGGCGATTCCCTCGATGACGATCTCCCCGGCGCGCCAGACCGTGTAGTCCCGCAGTTGGAGCATCACGCTCAGACGCACCGGGCCGGTCTCGTACGCCCTCAGCAGCACGGAAAAGCGGAAGCGTCCGTCCTCCACTCCGGGAAAGATCAGGCGGCGTCCGCCGCTGCCGAGCGGCTCCAGAACCAGCCAGAACGAGCGCACGAAGGGACGGACCCCGCCGGCCAGGATCAGCGGCCGCTGCACCGGCCATCGCCGCGGCAGGGGCTCGTCGAACTCCAGGCCGCTGAAGAACCGTGGGGGGATCTCGACGGGCACGGCCCCGCGCCGGACATCGAAGTAGGTGTAGGCACCCAGGGCGACCGGTTCCCCTTCCCGCGGGACGACGTACAGGAGGAGGAGGGAAGCCTTCTCCGCTTCCCGCGGCAGGAGGAGGGTGCGCTCGAACCGCCCGTCCTCGACGAGGAAGAAGAAGTACCAGTACGACTCCGCCTCGGACCCGAACTGCAGGAGGATGTGTGCGGGCGAGTAGTAGTCCTCCAAGGTCCCGGCCACGTGCAGGGCCTCGCCGGTGGTCAGGCGGGTGGGCAGCGGCTGATCGAGATGCACCAGCGGGAAGTAGCGCCGGGGGAGCGCCACCGCTCCCGCCCCCTGGGCCATCCGCAGGTCGTCGAATCGTCCCAGGAGGGACTCGGTCCCCTCATCGTCCCGGGCATGGACCACCAAGTCGAACTCGCCTGCCACGCTGTGGGCGAAGACGGCTTCCCTCTCGAAGCGGCCGTCGACGACCCAGCACCAGTAATCCAGCTTGAGGTCGTCGGCCCCCCGGAAGGAGAAGCGGACGAAGGAGATGTCGTCGTCTTCCACGCTTCCTGACAGCAACAGGGCCCGACCCGTTTCGAAGGCGGCGGGTATGGGCTCGTCCAGAACGATGCCGGGGAAGTGGTCCCGCGGCACCTCGGCCCTTGCCAGGAGGGGGCTCAGCAACACCAGAACCATCGGCAGGGCGAGACGCATGGCTCTCTCCAGGGGTGCGGCGGCGATCGCACGGAGTGAGTGCGGGCTCAAGGTAGCCATCGGCCGGGGCTTGTTGCCACACGGGCGGGCGGGCCTCCCGCGGCAGCGTCTCCTCGATTGCTGCGGGTCATGCCCCGTGGTATCCTTCGCCCGCCGACGTTGCGAGAACCGAACTCCATCCAAGAGAGACCATGAAACACCAGGCGGTCATCGGCGCACTCTCTTGCGCGCTGTGCTTCACCTTCTTCGGTGCGGCAACGGAAGGGTATGCCGCGGATCTTGGCGAAGGGCCACCCCGTCCTGAAGAGCAGAAGTCCGGCCGAAGGGGCATCGTGAGCTGGGCGACGATCTACGGGTTCAGCCTCTACGGGCCGGGGACGGTGCGCCTGCTGGAGATCGAGTCCGAGCGCCAGGTGGCTGGAATGCAGATGCTCATCGGCGGCGGGTCGTTCTTCACGGCCCTGGAGACCACCAGGGACTACCGGCTCGGGGCTGGGCGTTCGCTTCTGATCCTCGCGGGGAGCTGGGCGGGTACGCTGTACGGGTTGGGAGTGCCCGTGTTCTTCGAGTCGGAGAACGACAAGGCCTACCTGGCGGCGGCGATGATCGGCACCCCGGCCGGCGGACTGATCGCCCACAGGCTCAGCTCTCACAGATGGTTCCGCAGGGGAGAGACGGACATGCTGGTCGCCGGGGGGCTGACCGGCGGACTCTACGGCGTCGCCATTCCCTACGTCCTCGACATCGAGTCCCTCGACGAGTGGACACAGGCCCGGATCTACGTTGCATCCGCCATGGTGAGCGCGCCGGTGGGGGTGTGGACGACAACGAGATGGATGCGCGGCAGAGCGATGAGCCAGGGACGGGCCCATCTCCTCACCCTGGGGGGAGTCGTGGGCGCCGGCTATGCCAGCGGACTCCTCAGCCTCGGCGACGTGGAGAGCCCGCGGGCCCATGTCCTGGCCGCCATGATCGGCCTGCCCTTGGGGACGTTCTTCGGCCATGAGTGGACGGGCGAAGAGGAGTACACGCCGGGTCGGGCGAGATGGATCATACTCGGCGCCTACGTGGGCAGTCTCTTCGGGACCGGCGTGGCATTGCTGACCGACTCGGAGGAGCACCAGCCCTACGTCCTGGGCAACATGCTCGGGTCCGCCGCCGGAATCTGGTATTCCCACGGATTCACCCGGGACAGCCAGGGGCCCGCGGCGGACGGGGTCTCCATCTCGCTGCCCTCCATCGACCGATGGGTGACCATGGGCCTGATGATGCGACACAAGCCGGCCATGGGTGAGGGGATTCCCATGGAACTGGTGCGGATCGAGTTCTGACTCTCCAAGGGGGAAACAGAGGGATGACCGAAGCATACGTGGTGGACAAGAATCTGGGGCAGCCCCTGCTGGTGGAGGAGGGCGACCTGCCGACGCACAACGCCGACGGCGAGCCCGTGGTGGAACTGACGGACGAGCAGAAGTACCTCTTCGACGTTCGAGGGTGGCTGCTGGTGCCCGGCGTACTGGCCGAGGACGAGATCGAGGCCATGCGCGAGTACGCCCTGCGGGTGGAGAGAGACTCCGAGTCGTTGCCGGAGCACGAGCGCTCCTTCGTGGCCGGACCGCTGGAGAAGCTCAGCGATCACCCGGTCGTGGTGGGCTTCCTCAACGAGTTCCTCGCCTTCCCGGGGTTGTCGAGCGCGGAGTGCTACGGGTTCCGCATGGAGGGCAGCGGCCTGCGCAACCCCGCGGCGACGCCCGAGCGGCAGGGCGTCTTCAACCCCCACAACGGCAGCGGCCTCTTCCGCTTTGCCGTCGACTCCCACCACTACCAGAGCATCCCCGGCAAGTCCTTCAGCGGCCTGACCCGCGTCGTGTGGGAGCTGGCCCCGGTCAAGCTGGGGCAGGGCGGCACCCTCCTGGCCACGGGGAGCCACAAGGCCGCCTACCCCGCGCCCGCCGCCATCCAGGACCCCGGGTCCGCGGCGTGGGAGACCTACGAGTGCCCCGCCGGGTCGGTCCTGTTCTTCACGGAGGCCCTGGCCCACAGCACCTCGCCGTGGACGAATGCGGACAACGAGAGGGTGGGCATCTTCAACCTCTACAACAGCGTCGGGTCCCGGTGGAGCTCCTGGTCGCCGCCGGCCAGGCTGGTGGCGCAGATGCCCCCCATGCGCCGGACCCTGTTCCGCGAGACCTGGTGCGCCGACAACCTGCCCGGCTTCCGCTACGGGGGGCAGAACCAGCGGGACCGGCCCGTGGCGTGACCGGCCCGCTCGGCGAAGGGCACCTCCACATACCCCCGCTCACCAAGGAGAGCTTCAGATGTCGAGAGGCAAGATCGTCTTCACGGGCAACTTCTGGGAGTACTTCCTCACCTCCCTGGGACTCCTCGTCCTGTCCGTCCTGACCCTCGGGATTCTCTTCCCCTACTGGACGTACTGGCAGTACAAGTACTTCTTCGCCAACATGGAGATCGAGCTGTACAGTGAGTGAAGGCACCCGCCATCCCGGCCGGAGCGTGCATCGTCCCCCGCCGAAGACCGGGTCGAATGCGCGCCGGGAGAGGACGGTGACAGGTTCCGTCCCGCTGTCGTCAGCGTTACTTCTTCCGAAGTCGCTTGATCGCCTCACCGATGCCCAGGATTCCGACGATCGCCAGATAGACGATCGTGTACGCCAAGGCGGCCAAGGCAACGATCAGGACCAGATTCCAGAGCCACTCCATGGTTTGCGATCCTATCTCTGCAGGTGGCCCGGTCGAGTCAGGGCAATCCCCAGACCAAGGAGAATGATGCCTATCACTCCATCGGTGAGCAGCCCCACAGGAGCCGTCAGGGAGTGCGTGATTGGGCTTGGTGCTGCCGCGGCGACGACAACGAGTCGGATTCCTGCCATGCAGATCATGGCAATGCCGAGGCACAGGGTTCCCACCTTCCACCACGCGCAGGCGGTGTATCTCCGAGTGCCCTTGAGGAAGAAGGTGAGCAGGACGGCTCCTCCGGTGCCGGCCAGAGCCAGAAGCCAGAAGGCTGAAGGGAAGAATGGAGTATGGTGCACGGGGAGCCTCCTCTCAGCGGGATCGGGCAAAGGGGATAGAGGCCGTTGCCAGGAGCAGGGCCGGCCACGGCCGCTCGAAATGAACTGACAGGATCAAAGATGCAATGCACATGGCGATACCGACAAGGGACCGGAGCATCAGTGCTTGAAGGCCAAGGCGGCCACAGCATCTGAGATGAGACGGAAAACCGACGACGATGGGACAGGAGGAAAGGGCGGTGTACCTGCCTGGCCAGGGCAAGAGAGCAGCGGGCCTTGCCTTGCCCTGCATCGCCGTGCCTGGACGTTGCGACTGGCCAACTTCGTACCGCCCTGCCTCGTGAGGAAGGGGGTCACGGGGCCTCGGAAGGAAGACCCGACTCTCTCCCTCTCCAATCCAGAACGTACGATTCCGGGTGACTACTGCAAGATGGGAATGGCGTTCCCGTTCGAGGTCTTCGGGTGGGACGTAGGTGTAGCCGAGGGATTGGAGGAGCTCGACGGCGGGGTCTTCCGCGAGGTGGGCCTCGTCCCAGTGGGTTGCTTTTGGGGTCATGCCGTCGCAGCCTCGGTGTACTCAATCGTCCAGACCAAGCGACTTCTTCACCTTGGCCGCAGAGTACACCTGCTCCCCACCTTCTCGAACGCGCCTGAGGACTTCGGCAGCGAGATGGTAGTCCTCCATGTCTTCAAGACGCCGTCCGATGATCTCGCGAAGGCAGATATGCTTGGTGCGCCCGGTTTGCATTTCAAGCTGGCCCCTCAACACGCACCTTCGAAAGCCGGACTATGAAGCGGTCGTCTTCCTCGATCAGGTCCGGCTCGGTCCCGTTGTGGCGCCGCATGGACTCGATGATTCGGTTGCGGACGCCCATTCCGTAGTGCTCGATGTAGCCGTAGTCGCGGAGGATCTCCTTGAGCAGCTCGTTGCGGGCCGCTCGGACCACGCCCTCTCTCATCTTCTCCACGGTGACCCCGTTGGGGAGCCGGCCCGGCGAAATCACCTCCAGCCGGTCGCCGTAGAGCGACACCTCGATGTCGGTGCCTTCGCGAGCGTAGTCGCGATGGGCGACCGCGTTCACGATCGCCTCTCGTACCGCGTCGATCGGAAAAGCCCGCTTGCGCCGCCGCCGGCCTCCTTCAAGCCAGGCGACGCTTCCCATGTTGCGCTTCACGAAGTCGACCGTGCGGTCGATCACTCCCAGCTCCACCGCAGCCCCGCGGCTCGAGACTCGAGACGTCAATGGTCCCCGAATTCGCTCTTCATCGACAGTGTTGTACTCCTTCTCGGAGCCGGGAAAGGCCACCGCGGTCACGCCCGCCTGGGGCAAACGGCGCTTCGGGTGTTCGCCGAACAGCAGAAGCCCGGAAACCGATGCGCCGACATCGTCCCCCACCGCTACAAGCAGGTCGGAGTTGAGCAGGAGCCGCCGCCAGTGGTCGGAGTCGGACTGAGCCGGGACAGAGCGCTTCAGGACATCGCGGAAATAGTTCTCGACTCGATCCATGTCGAGAGCTTCGAGCCCCGTGTCCGGCACCGCCTTGATCTCGTATCGGACCAACTGTGCCGCTTGGTAGAGTCGGGCTTCTTCCTCCCTTGTGGCCTCGCGGGAAGTGCTTCCGACGCGAGTGAACGTAACCCACGCTCCTCCGCGCCTTGCCTTGTGCGGCTTGCCTGAACTGTCTGCGGGGAGTTCCACCGCCCCCACCACGGTTCCGTCCGGCATGGCGACGGTGCTCCATACGGGAAGGACCGCAGGCTGAAGGTTGTTCTGGGCGATGTTCATCACCCACTCCTCGGCCTCCTCGCGGCTCCGGGTCAGTCCGGTAATCCGCCCATCCTTCTCCACGCCGAGCAGAATGACGCCGCCCTCCAGGTTCAGCAGGGCGGACATCTCCTTCGCCAGGGAGTCGGGATGGACATCGTCGCGCTTGAACTCGACGAGCGAGTTCTCCCGGTTGGCAATGAGCTCGAGCAGTTCCGTTCGGTTCATCACTCAAAACCCGTACTTCCGCCGCCGCCTCTCGAACGCCTCGCGGCCACCTTCGAGAATTTCTTCAACGAGTTCGCGCACCGAAGGCGAATCGATCGAGCCGGTGTGCTCGGGCGCGACACGCGCCTGGCCGTGGTCCGCCTCCCCGGCGGCTGACAGTCCGACGATCAGCTCGGCGTCACCGAGCACGGGAATGTTCGCATTGTGGGTCGAGAAGATGAACTGCCTGCGCTGCTTCTCCTCGCGCATGCGCGGCACGATGCCTTCGGTGATGAAGCGGTTGTCGAGGTCGTCCTCTGGCTGGTCCACGATCAGTGGGGCGCCTGATTCGAGAAGCAGGAGCAGGAGTACCGCAGTCGCCTTCTGTCCCGTTGAGAGCTCTTCCAGAAGTTGCCACGCCGGAGGCTCCCCCGCTGATACGGTGTTGAGGCGGATCGCCGTCGTGGGGGCGAGTTCCAGCTCTTCGATCCGCATGAGCACCTCGGCCTCGACGCCCGCGAGCCGTTCCGCCTGACCCGGGGTGATGCCGTACGTGCGGCGGAGCGCGTCGGCGCCCGAGCGGCAGGTTTCGACGAATTGCGTCAGGGACAGTTCGTCGGCGTTTCGCAGACTCTCGATGCACTCCGACATGCGTCCGCCGATCTCGTCCCGCAGCAGCTTGAAGAGCGGCTCACGGTCTCCGGAGCCCGTCACCTCCACCTGTACGCGGCCGCGAAGCTCCTGGCTCACCTTCCTTGCCGCTTCATCCAGGTTACGGAACTCGGCGGCCTTGACGTCCTCCCATTCGGCCAGCAGCGTACGGCGTCGATCGGCGTGCTCCTTCTCCAGCCGGCCCACGAGCACAAGGCGCTCCTGAAGTGGGCGGAGTTCTTCGATCTGGCGGCGAAGGCGTATGAACTCCTCCCCGTCCACGCGCGACTTCTGCAGCTCTCGCAGAATCCTCTCGTACTCTGCCTGAACCCGTTGCCGTCGTACGTCCCAGTTGGTCCGCAACCGGTCGACGTCCTGATCTGCGCGCGTCAACGCTTGGTCCAGACTCTCCGCAATGCCCCGGATGGCCCCCTCCAATTCAGAGAGCGTTCCAGTCGCCTGGGAGAGGATGTCGCGGCCAGGCAGGTCCTCAAGGGCCCGTTTGGACAGGAAGGCAAGGTCGATCGGAAGCTCTCTCTGCAGCATCTCCAGCGCCTCGCGAAACGGCGCCAACCGCTCGGGAACCGAATCGAGCACCCGTTCCTCGCGCACGAGCAGGCTCTGCTCGCGCAGGCGTTCCTCGAGGCCCACTTCCTGGAATCGCTCGAGCGTCTGCTCCAATCCGGGAAGGGCGGCGAGACGCTCTTCGACCGACGCGATCTCGGCTCGCGCCTCGCACAAGGCACTGCGGTTCCGGGCCAGGTCCCGGCTCAACGACACCTTGCGGCGAGAGAGGGACTCATCGGGCGCGACGAAGCGGTCGAGCAACCGGGTGAGCTTGTCGGGGCTTCTCGCAAGTTCCGAGATCTCGTGTTGGCCGTAGGCTTCGATTCTCGGGAGAATGTCCGTTGGCGCGAGTTGCAGTACCGTGCCGTCCTCCCCGCGGACCAGCGGCGGATTGGGAATGGTCCGCTCGATGCGATACTCGTGAAGGCCGGGGCGACTCACGCGGACGAGCAGAGAGATCTTGGTTCCGTTGCGCAGCACGTGGCGCACGATCCCATCATGCGCCTTGCGCGCCTCGTCACCGATCGGGTCAAGTCCGAGCGCGCTGCGGATGCTCTCGATCACGGTCGACTTTCCGGCGCCGCGGCCCCCGACGAGAACGTTCAGATTGGGATTGAGGCGTACGGTCACGCCGTCAAGGAAACCGCCTTCCCACCCGACCGTGACGATCTCCATGTGCTCGTCGGGCACAAACGCGCCTTCCTTGGTATTCAGGCGAATGCGCGAGCCCGGGTCCAGGAAGGCTTGGCGCAGCCCGTCTATGGAAACCTCCTGCATCTTGATCCAGCAAGTCGCCGAGGGAGCCTCAAGGTCGCCGGGCTCCACGATGTCCTTTGCGTTGACGACAGCCACCGCAACGCCGTCTTCGGGTGTGTGACTACGGCGGTATTCGGGGTTCCGGTTCTCGAGGACTTCGCGAATGTTCGGCGGCAGATCGCCGGTGACGCCGGGGATCTGGACGGCGAGGAGGTTCCCATCCCGCCATGCGCGGATTCTCGGCTGACCCGACAAGACCTTGAAGAGGCCACCCTCGTTGGTGACATGCGCCGCAATGGCAACCCCGCCCTGGCTGTCAACGGCCGCCAGAATCTCCGCAAATGCCTTGGCGGCGGGCTCACTGGACGGGGTCGTTTCACGGACGCCGAATTCTCCAAGGTACCGGCCGAGTTGGTCGTCGCCTGTATCCGGCGGGTACAGGCACAATAGATGCACGCCCTCGGAAGAGGACAACTCGAACCCAGGGAACATGTGAATCGGACGGTTGCGCGTCGCGGCTCGAAAGGCCGCGACACCCTCTACGTTGTTGTGATCCGTGATGGCGAGCACCTCGATGCCCGCTTGCACGGCCTTCTCAACGATCTCCTGGGTATGGCAGAGCGCGTCTCCCTGGGTAGCCTGCCCCCGATAGGTCTGGGCATAGTGGTGCGGATTCACCTGCAGTGCGCACCGATAGAAGCGCGCCCCACCTGGGGGCTGAGCCGTCATGCCAGCGGCGTCCTCTGAGGTCATGCTCCTGCCACTCCGGTTTCCCCTGTTGTCTCTATCTTGGCGGGGCGTTCCCGCTGCTCGAACCGCAGGGTCACGCCGCAGGCCGCGGCGATCTTGGTCACCGTCCCCAATCGGGGATCCCGGTTTCCCGACAAGCCGCGGGAGAGAGCCACGCGGTCGACCTCTGCTCTCCGCGCCATGGCGGAAACACCTCCCTGGGCCGCGGCGACATTCCGGAATGCCTTCATCAGCAGTCGCGGGTCCCCATCCGATTCCTCGACCGCGGCGTTCAGGTAGGCCGCGACATCCTCCGGCGTCCGGAGGTGCTCGCTGGCTTCATGGGCTCTGACGGGCATGCCATTCTCCTTCAGCCGCGACACAGTGGACGATGCTTGAACCACACCCTTTGTAGCCGTTTGGCTACACCGCGTCAAGTGGCAGGCGCGTGTCGATTGGCGGCGTCCCTCGGCTCGAATTATTATCATTTGTGATATGCATGCTGAGTCCTTGCTTCTCGGCGGCGGGACCAAGGCGTCGCAGGCGAAGGACATCCGCCGCGCCCAAGACTATTTGGCGAGACTATCTGGAGAGGATGTGACATGGCACGACGCAGTCGAGACTGGAACGAGGGACTGGCCCAGGATCTGCGCGACCCGGAGTTCGCACGCGAGTTCCTTCTCGCAGCCATGGATGAGGGAGTGGAGGTCCAGACCGCTCTTGGAAAGGTGATTCGGGCCATGGGGGTCAAGGAGTTCGGCGAGCGGGCGGGGATGGCGGGTCCGAACGTCCTGCGTGCGATCCACCCTCGGCACAACCCGACGCAAGCCACGTTGAACCGGTTGCTCAAGCCGTTCCAGCTGCGGCTGAGTCTTGCTCGGATCCAAGGGCCCAAAGGCCCCACCTCGAAGAGCCTTCCGCACCCAGGAGGTACGGCCAATGGCGACCATCACGATCCGCAATCTCGATGAGGACGTGAAGACGCGACCAGTCTTCGGCTGGACAAACTGAACGAGGCCACTGGGAGACCATCCCTACCGAACCTTCCGGCCGATGACGATTCCCGGGCCCTGCACGAGCGGCTCATGGTGATGTCCTACGATGCCGTTGGAACCGCACACCGGGAAAGAACCTCCTGTCCTGTGCGCTGCTGGGAGCGACTTACCATATTGGAGCGACACTACATCGCCGAATGTTGTTGGCCGCCAACCGTCAGGCACCATACCCCAACTCCGCCAGATACCGGTTCATCGTCGCCTCGGCCGCCGCCCGCTCCCCCTCCAGCTCCCTCAGCTTCCGCACCGCCTCCGCGACACCGATCCGCTCCTCCTCGTCGGAGGTATCCACGTAGCGGCTGATGTTGAGGTTCCAGTCGTTCTGCTTGATCTCGTCCAGCGGCACCACCCGCGCGTACTTCTCCACGTCGGCGTACGCATGAAACGCCTTGGAGATGTGCTCGATGTCCTGGTCCCGCAGCCGGTTCTGGTTGCTCCCCTCCTCGAACTCCGCTGACGCATCGATGAACAGGACCTTCCCCTTTCGCTCGACCGGCTTGTCCCGGTTCAGCACCAGGATCGACGCCGGGATGCCGGTGCCGTAGAAGAGGTTCGGCGCCAGGCCGATGACCGCCTCGAAGAGGTCCTCCTGCAGCAGGCCCTGGCGGATCTTCCCCTCGGCGCTGCCGCGGAACAGCACGCCGTGCGGCATCACCACGCCGAGCCGGCCGGAGTCGTTGAGCACCGCTACCATGTGCTGGACGAAGGCCAAGTCCCCCTTGGTCTTGGGCGGCACGCCGAACCGGAAGCGCCCGTACCCGTCGCTCTCGGCCACCTCGCGGCCCCACTCGTCGAGGCTGAAGGGCGGATTGGCGATCACCCGGTCGTAGAGCATCAGCTCCGACTCCTCCAGCAGCTTCGGGTCCCGGATCGTGTCCCCCTTCTCGATGCGGGCGTCGGGCAGTCCGTGGAGCAGCATGTTCATCTTGCAGATGGCCCAGGTCCCGAGATTCTTCTCCTGCCCGTGGAGGTTCAGGTTCTCCGGATTGCCCCCGTGCCGCTCGACGTAGTGGGCGCACTCGATCAGCATGCCGCCGGAGCCGGCGGTGGGGTCGCAGATGCGCATCCGCTCGGTCGGCGCCAGCAGCTCGACGATGAGCCGGACGACCATCCGCGGCGTGTAGAACTCGCCCCCCTTCTTGCCGGCGTCGTCTGCGAACTGCTCGATCAGGTACTCGTAGGCGCGGCCGAGAAGGTCGGGCTCGGCCATGCGGTCGTTGCGGAGCGAGACCTGCGAGAAGTGCTGCACGAGACGGGCGAGCACGGTGTCGCGGTTGCGGGCGTCGCCGAGCCTGCGCTCGTCGTTGTAGTCGATGCCGGCGAGGACGCCTTCGAGGGCGTGGTTCTGCTCCTCCAGCGCCGCGCACGCCTTGTTCAGCGTCTCCCCGATGTTGTTGGCCGTCCGCTGGATGGCGCCCCACCGCGCCCGGTCCGGCACGAAGAACTGATGCTCGTCCGGGTCGGTCCACGCGACGCTGGCGGGCACCCCCTCCTCGATCAGCTTCTCCGCCTCCTCCTCGAACCGGTCCGACAGCCGCTTCAGGAAGAGCAGGCCGATGATGTAGGTCTTGTAGTCGCTGCTGTCGATCGACCCGCGCAGGATGTCGGCGGCCGACCAGAGGTACTGCTCGAGCTGGGCGACGCTCAGGACTTCCGGGAACAGGTCAGGGGTGTCGGGAAGGGGAGGGGGGGCCGCCTCCGCTGCGGGCTGGCTGTCGCTCTTGGGTGGCGCGGCGTTCCCCGTGGCATTCCCGATGAGGCGGGCGGCGATCTCCGCCTTCTCGCGGCCGGAATCGTCGAGGCCGAAGGCCCGGCACAGCTCCTTGAGGCGGTTCCGCGAGAGGTCCGGCAGGATCTCGTCGAGCCAGGCCTTCCGCGATGCGGCAAGGGCCTCGACGAGTTCGGTCTTGAGGCGGCGGTCGTAGACCCCCAGCTCGTAGTACTCGACGTTGGCGCGAAGCTCGTCCGCGGTCAGCTCAGAGAGGATGGCGCGTTTGGTAGGCATTATTGGATGGTCATCCTGCGTCGTCTCCCGGGCCGAGCCTCGGCCTGAGTTCGAGTCGCCTCAAAGGTCCGTCTCGGCCTCCGTCTCTTCAGGATCCCGGCCGTGCCACGAGCCGAATATACCGGTCGCTTCCCTGGGTCTGGATCGTGAGTCCATTCTCCCAGCGATCGAGGGCCGCCTCCCCGAGCCCGGTCACTTCAGCGAACTTCGCGCGCGTCATCCTGTAGCTCTCTCTGATGCGTCGGATCTCGCCGGGTGAGAGCACACCAAAGTGGTGGCAGACCGCCTCGTGCTTGAGTCGCTCCGCCTCTTGGTCAAGATACTGGAAGTCGCAGGAGGTGCAGCGACGCAACGGCACATCCACCGTCAACTCGACACCGGACTTGTCGGAGCCGTAGGTGAATGTGGGGCGATGCGCAAGAGTCCTGATCGCGGTGGTTGCGCATTGGGGGCACTCAGGATCCTCGCGGCCGAGGCTGGGACTCGGTGTTGCTTGATGCGACTCCATGGTACCGCTCCGGTGTGCGCTTCATCCAGCCGAAGGCCCGCGGGCCCCCCCGCCGTCATCGGCCAGACCAATGCGGCTCTCGATCGTCACCGCCAAGTCCCTGAAATCACGGTAGCACTCCTGGACCGCCGTCTGGTGTCCGCCGATGGCTCCGTCGGCCGGCTTCAGCTTGAACATGGGTTTACTCGCCTCCTGGGCCAGCGGCATCAGTGAGCGGTAGTCCTTCAGGTGGGCGAGGAGGTGGGGGTTGGCCGCGTCGGAGTCACCGGCGGAGGCACCCTCTCGCACGACGGACTGCCGGTACTCGCCGGGGATCTTGCCGATCCAGCGCGCGAATGCCTTGCCCGGCCGGTAGTTCCTGACCGAGTGCCGCATGATGACGTAACCTGCCGGGTCCATCGTACCTTGCGGCAGATCCAGTTCCAGCCCTGCCGGCTTCTTTGCACGCCGCTCGGACCAGGCTTCCCGCCACTTCTTCAGGGTCGGCCCAACATTGCGCAATCCCTGCAGGGAGAAGAGATCCGGCGCAAGAGGAACGATCACGTGGTCGCACGCCACCAGGGAGGCCCGGTTCAGGGCGCCCAGATTGGGTCCCACGTCCACAAGAGCGAGATCAGCCTCGAACCGTGCTGCAGCGCCAGAGATTAGGCGGGCGAACGCCGTGGTGACTCGGAAGGCTCGTGGATCTTCGTCCAGGCAGCGGGGCCACTGATGTGAGAGCTCATCCTCCTGTCTGGACAGGCCCAGATCGCCGGTTAGAAGCCCGATCCTTTCGCTGATCTCTTCGATGTGGGGGGCGGAGGCGATGTCTCCGGTTCCTTCGAAGAGCGGCGCGATGTCGTCGTTGATCGTCTTCCTGGCAGGATCGTCCGACATCTTCTCCATCGCCTCTTCGGTCAGGAACATCCCGCTCAGATTGGCCTGGGGGTCCAGGTCGGCTGCGATGACCCTGCGGCCCTTCTCTGCGAACATCCACGCCAGATGGTAGACGAGGGAAGTCTTGCCGACTCCGCCCTTGTTGTTGAAAAAGGCGACCGTCTTCATGTCCGTGCTCCGATCGTCACGCTGACGAAGGGATCTGCCGCTGCGAATTCGGGCGGCGGGTTTCCGTTGTCTCGGAGAGCTGCGCGGGCCCTCTGTATTCCCGTGCCGAACCGCTCCATGAATCCCAGGCTCTTCATCGCCTCGGCGATCGTGGGGTTGCGGTAGGAGGTTATGCCTGGATGGGGTACAAACCGAGTTGATTGGTAACACTCCTGACCGGGTTGATGGGTGACACT
>CAZEHQ010000036.1:0-6353 GCA_964512165.1 uncultured Gemmatimonadaceae bacterium
CCGTCGACACGGCGGAGGAGAGGATGACGTTGTCCTTGATGCCGTGGACGACGCGGGCATGGGGCAGGCCCGGGTGGCGCCGCGCCCACAGGTAGAGCCAGGCCTCGCCGGAGTAGTCGATGACGTGGGCCGAACAGAGGCGGCGCATGAGCACCGCCGGCAGCAGTCCGGAGACCGGGCCCCAGAGGCGGCGGAAGATGATGACCTCCGAGAGGGGCGCCGCCAGGTACATCACCGAGAAGATCAGGTAGAACCAGGGGGTCGCCGGCAGCGACTCGACCACCTTCAGCCACCCCACCTCGATCACCTCGTGGATCACCCAGCCGGCGACGCCCGCCGTGAACAGGCCGGCGGCGGCGCGAAGGGCCGGGCCCGCCCGGCCGCGCAGGCAGCGCGCCAGGGGGCGGCGGATGGCCGGAAAACCCTTCATCGGGTGTGGATGAACACGGAGAGATCCGTGGGGCGAGTGGAGGGTATGGAGGCGCCGTCACCCCCCGGTGGCGCGGAGGTTACGGCGGGATCACGCGGCACGGGGCCGACGTACCCGTCACCGGAAAGTGACGGAACGGCCCTCCATCCCCAACCTCGCCGTATCAGGAGGCTCCGTAGTTCGGAAGCGAGGTCCGTACCCCGCCGGCGGGTGCGGTCGCCAGGTCCCGGGACGCCTGTTCAGGCCGCGGGATCCGCCGAGCTCCGGGCGTTGACGATGGCGACCATCGGCCGGGGCCTCTTCCCCGTCGCCTGCTCACGGGAGGTGTTGAGCTTGAGGTTCCGATCCGTCTTCCTCTCCGATCTGCACCTCGGGACGCGCGCCTGCAAGGTCGAGTTCCTGCAGTGCTTTCTCGATGCCGTGGAAGCCGAGCACCTCTTCCTGGTGGGGGACATCGTCGACATGGAACGGATGCAACGGCGCTGGTACTGGCCGTCCTCCCACCGCGAGGTCCTGCGCAGGCTGCTGGACATGCCCCGCCGGGGAACGCGGGTCCTCTACCTTCCCGGCAACCACGACGGCCAGGTCGAGCACTGGGACCACCTCCATTTCGGAGACCTGGAGTTCCGGAAGGATCACGTCCACGTGCTGGCCGACGGCCGGAGAATACTGCTCACCCACGGCGACATCTTCGACTCGATCCTGCACGTGGAGAGGCTCTACGGCATGCTCGGCCGGCTCCTGTATTCCGTCCTTGTCGGAGTGAACCACGGCGTCAACCTGCTTCGGGGCCTGCTGGGGCTGGAGTACTGGTCCCTCGCGGACCACGTGAAGCGCCGCATGGGCAAGGTGAAGGCCACCATCGGCCTGTTCACGGCGTCGCTGGTGCAGATGGCCCGCTCGCGGGGCTGCGACGCCGTCCTCGCCGGCCACGTGCATCTGGCCGGGATCGAGCGGCATGGCGACGTTCTCTACTGCAACAGCGGCGACTGGGTGGACAGTTGCACCGCGATCGTCGAGGACTTCGACGGGCAGCTGCGCCTCATCGAGTGGGCCGGGCGGGTCCAGGAACTGCCGGCGGCGGCGGCGAGTCTGTCCATCGTCCGGCCGGGGACCGCCGCCGTCCCCGGTGTGGCCGCCTGCGCCTGAAGGCTGGAGCAGCCCCAGTGGAACTGATCCTCGGCAAGGACCTCACCGGACGACCGCTCTCGCGCCCATCCACCCTGGCCGAGAGCCTGGCGAGGCGCGTCTCGAGCACCTTGACGCCGCCCCTGTGCGCCGCCGCCGCCGCCGTCGCCGCCGCGGCCCAGGGGGGGACCGCCGCCGCCTGGGGATGGGCGGCGCTGTTCATCGCCGTCGGCGTGCTGCTCCCCACCGGGTACGTTCTGTTCCTCTTCCGCCGCGGCCATCTCAGCGACCTGCACATGAACGTGCGCGAGGAGCGCACGCGCCCCCTCGCCGGCGCCGTGGCCGCCTCGGTCGCCGCCCTCGGGCTGCTGTGGGCCGGCGGCGCCGGCCCCCTGATGATCCTCGTGGCCGGGGTGCAGACCGTGCAGGCCCTCCTCTTCCTCGGCGTCACCCTGCGCTGGAAGATCAGCGCCCACTGCGCCGGCTTCACCGGACTCGCCGTGGTCTGCTGGTGGCTGTACGGGGCGGGCGCCCTGGCCCTGTTTGCCCTGGTGCCGCTGGTGGCCTGGTCCCGCGTGGTCCTGCGGCGGCACACCCTCGGACAGGCGGCGGCCGGCACCGCCGCCGGCTGCGCTCTTTGGCTCCTGGCACTGGCCGGTCTGCCGGCTCTCTGAGGCGGCGGCGGCGCATCTGGCACGCCCGCCGGTGCCGGGCCGGGACAGCCCCCATGCGCGTCGCCCTCTTCACCGAGACCTTCCTTCCCAAGATCGACGGCGTCGTCAATACACTCTGCCACCTCCTCCACCATCTCGAGGCGAGAGGGCACCCTTCGATCCTGTTCGCCCCGGCCGGCGGGCCGGAACGGTATGCCGGTACCGAAGTCCTGGGCATCGGCAGCATTCCGCTGCCCGTGTACCCCGAGCTCAGGATGGTCAATCCCCTCACCGATGTCCGCGCCCCCCTCGAGGCGTTCCGCCCGGACCTGATCCACGTCCTCAATCCCTTCTTCCTCGGCGTCGCCGGGGTCCGCACCGCCCGCAGGCTGGGCCTGCCCCTGGTCGCCTCCTATCACACCGATGTCCCCGGCTACTGCCGCCGCTACGGCTTCGGGTTCCTGGAGGGGGCGCTCTGGCGCTACATCCGCTGGCTCCACAACCAGGCCGCCCTGAACCTGTGCCCCTCCAGCGTCACCCGCCGCCAGCTGGAGGAGCGCGAGGTGCGCAATGCGCGCGTCTGGACCCGCGGCGTCGACACCGGCCGGTTCTCGCCGGAGTGGCGTTCGCCCGAGATGCGCGGGTTCCTCTCCGGCGGCCATCCGGAGGCTCCCCTGCTGCTGTATGTGGGCCGCGTCGCCCCCGAGAAGCGGGTGGACTGGCTCGCCGACGCCCTTCATGGCGTGCCGGGCGCCCGGCTCGCGGTCGTCGGAGGCGGCCCCGGGCTGGAGAGGCTC
The DNA here is from genome assembly GCA_964512165.1 of uncultured Gemmatimonadaceae bacterium. Taxonomy (GTDB): domain Bacteria; phylum Latescibacterota; class UBA2968; order UBA8231; family UBA8231; genus UBA8231. The sequence goes on from CAZEHQ010000036.1 coordinate 3,009, forward strand.
CGCGCCCGGCTCGAGGGCACGCCGACGGTCTTCGCGGGGTACCTGCGGGGAGCGGAGCTGGCCGAGGCCTACGCCAGCAGCGACCTCTTCGCCTTCCCCTCGGCCAACGAGACCTTCGGCAACGTCGTCCTCGAGGCCTGCGCCTCCGGCCTGCCGGTGGTCACCGCCGACTCCGGCGGTGTCCTCGACATCATCCGCCACGAGGAGAACGGGCTGCTCTTCGAAGCCGAGTCGCGGGCCGGGTTCGTGGCCGCCCTGCGCCGCCTCGTGGAGGACCCGGAGCTGGCGCGCAGCCTCGGCCGGCGGGGCCGGGAGACCGCCCTCGGCCGCACCTGGACGGCCGTCCTCGACGGCCTGATGGAGGACTACGCCCGCGTCGTCCGGCCGGCGGACTGACCGGCCGGAGCGGTCCCCCTCCCCGGACCCGCGCAGCCCTCGGGACCACTGATTGCCGGGGGCTCATCCCCCGGACCGTATCTCCGGAACCCCTCCACGGATCCGGCCGTATCTTTGCCTGCAGCTTCCGACCACCTGAACCAACCGAGAAAATGCCGACATCAGGTCTCCCGATGGTGAGCACGCCGACCCGGCCCGGGAGGTCCGGCGGGATCTGCGCCTCCCCTCGCCGCCGCCGTCGCGGCCCGGTGTCCGTTCTCCTCGCCGCCCTCGTCATCGGGAGCCTGGACCTGGCCCCCGCGGCGGCGGGCCCCGGCCGCATCCTCATCGACGACTTCGAGAGCTACCGCGGCGGCGATCTGCCGGCCTGGCGCATCGGCCGCAAGATGCACCCCTTCGGGCCCCGCTTCATCGACGAGGACGAGTACTTCGTGGTCCGCGAGGAGGCCGGCGGCCGCTTCCTGCGCGGCTTCACCCGCGCCGAGGCGATCTGGATCGGCCGGCCCAACGGCGACGGCTACGACTGGGACCTGGCCACCCACCCGCGGCTGCGCTGGGACTGGCGCGTCCACCAGCTCCCCAAGGGAGCGAGAGAGGACCGGAAGGCCCGCAACGACGCTGGCGCCGCCGTCTACGTGATCTTCTCCCGGGACTGGAGGGGCCGCACCAAGGGCCTCAAGTACACCTACAGCTCCACCCTGCCCCCGGGCACGCTGGCCGAGTACGGGCCGCTCAAGGTCCTCGTCGTCGCCTCCGGGCTCCGGCAGCGCGGCCACTGGCAGTCCGTCGAGCGCGACGTGGCCGCCGACTACCGCCGCGCCTTCGGCAAGGAGCCGCCGGACCGGCCGGCCACCATCGCCCTGTGGAGCGACTCGGACTCGACGGAGGAGTCGGCCGAGGTCGACTTCGACAACCTCCTCCTCCTGCCGGCCGTGGACTGAGCCTCATGGGGTTCAAGGGGCGCGCCGCCCGGGTCCTGGTCCTGACTCTCGCGGTCTACGTCGTCCTCGTGGCCGCCAACGAGGGCGAGTTCTGGCCGGCGAGCATCTATCCCATGTTCTCCGTCGCCGGCCGCCCCTGGACGCGGGCCCTCGTGCGCGACGTGGAGGCGGTACCCGACTCGGCGCGCTGGGGCGCCACCGATCTCCGGGGCCTGCCCGGCCGGCCCGTGGTGCTCCCCCACATCGGCATCGACCCCATCGACTTCGCCAACTTCCTGTCGAAGACGCGGACCTGGGACGAGGACCGCGTCGGCGGCCTGCGGTCGCTGTTCACCGAGGAGCTCCTGCGGTCGCGGCAGCTCATGGTCTACAAGGTGAGGGGCCGTCTCGCCGCGGGCGACTCCGTCGTCGTCGAGGCCACCCCCTTCCTGCTGCTCACCGGCGAGGAGACGGCCCGCAACCCGGAACTGCCGCCGCAGGCCTACGCACGGGACGGGTGAGAGGGCTCCTCGACAACCTCTTCGACTTCGGCCGGACCCGGGACGACACCCCGGGGCAGGCCCTGCACTTCCGCATCTGGGAGCTGTTCATCGGCTTCCAGGCGGTCCGCTACGCCTGGGTCTGGGGCTGGGAGACCCTGCGCATCACCGATGTCGTCCTGCCCCTGGGCATCGCCCGCTACATCGACATCGGCCGCCTCATCGGCGGCCCCCTGCCCCTGGTCAACGCCGGCCTCCTGACGCTGCTCGTGGCCCTCGGCTTCCTGCGCCTCGGGTCGCGCTGGCCGTACGTCGCCGCCATGGCTCTCCTGCACCTGCAGTACGCCACCCGCTTCTGCCTCGGGGAGATCCCCCACAGCTCGAACCTCGTCGGCATGGGCCTGCTCTCCCTCGCCGTCGGCGGCGCCTGCTTCCGCGACGCGGCGGCCCAGCGCCGGTTCGTGTGGGGCAGCGTCTGGTTCTTCACCGGCCTCGGCTACGCCTCGGCGGGGGTCTGCAAGCTCGCGGCCACCGGCCCGGGGTGGATCGACGGCCGCCACCTGTGGCTGTGGATGGCGGAGAAGGCCTCCGACAAGATCTCGAAGACCGGCGGCTTCGAGCCCAACCTGCTGCAGCAGCTCGCCGCCGACCACTGGATCGCGGCCACCGCGATCCTCGCCATCGGCCTGGGCACGGAACTGGCCGGGGTCCTGCTGTGGTGGCGGCGCACCCGCCCGTGGGCCGCCATCGCCCTCATCGGCATGCACTTCGGGATCGGCTGGACGATGAACATCTTCTTCACCGTCTTCATGGCCGAGCTCGTGATCATCGGCTTCGCCTGGGGCGGGTGGCTCGACCGGCTGCGGGCGGGGCGCCTGCCCGAGGCCTTGCTGCGGCTCCGGGGCGCCTTCTGAGCGGCCATGCCCCGGACCCCCCGCCAGCTGCAGAGCGACCAGTACCGCTTCCCCTACCACTACCTCGTCGACCTCCACGGGCGCCGCTTCGGCGCGCACCTCGGCTGGGGCCTCGACTACGCCGCCTACATGGGCCGGGCCCTGACTCTCCTGGAGGCCCGCCACCGCGGCGGCGACCTCCTCGACGTCGGCTGCGGCGACGGCTTCCTGCTCAACCACTTCGCCCGGGGACCCGCCTTCGACGGCGGCTCCCGGGCCCTCGGCATCGACCTCGACCCGCGGGCGATCGGCTTCGCCCGCGCCTTCGCCCCGGAGGTGGAGGGGCTGGAGTTCCGCTGCCGGGACGTGGCGGCGCTGGAGGCCGGGTCGTTCTCCACCGTCACCGTGGTCGAGGTCCTGGAGCACGTCCCGGACGAGGCCCTGCCGGAGTTCACCGGCCACGTGGACCGGGTCCTGGCCCCCGGCGGCACCCTCATCCTTACGGCGCCGTCGACCAACCTTCCCCTCGTCGCCAAGCACCACCGGCACTACACCGCCGACTCCCTGGCCGCCCACTTCCCCGGCTGCGAGGTGCTGGAGCGGCACTTCCTCACCCGGCGGTCGGCGCTCTACCAC
>CAZEHQ010000036.1:6453-25538 GCA_964512165.1 uncultured Gemmatimonadaceae bacterium
CCCTCAGCGCAGGTACTTCAGCCGGACCCAGTCCCACAGGTGCCCCCGGTCCTCGCGGCTGACGACGCCGGTGAGGGACCCCACGACCAGGAAGACCACCCCGTAGGCCGCGACCGTCGCCCCCATGCGGGGCACCTCGTCCAGGGGCAGGACGTGCAGCAGGCGCAGGCCCCAGGTGGCCCCGGCGCTGACCAGGGCCACGGCGAGGACCTTGCCGTAGTAGCCGAAGGGCAGGATCCGGTGCGCCGGCAGCTGCATGTGGCGCGAGAGGATGGCGAGGATGTGGAACAGGTTGAGGAAGCTGGCCAGGGCGGTGGCCGCCGCCGTGCCGATCGTCCCCCACCAGAGGGTGAAGGGAATGGTGAGGGCGACGTTGCCGGCGAACCGGGAGAGGGCGACCCAGAGGACGGCGCGGGTGTCGCCGAAGGACTGGAGGATGCTGGAGAACGAGGCCACCCGCAGGAGCAGCACCGTCGTGCAGATCTGGAAGGGCCGGATCGAGGCCTCGTAGTTCTCGCGCCCGAAGACCAGGGGGATCGCCTCCGGGGCGATGGCGATGAGCAGCACCGTGACGGGCACCACGAAGAGGGACATCTTGCGGATCCCCTGGTACCACAGCTCCAGCAGCTCCTGGCGGCGGTCGTCCTTCACCAGCCGCACGTAGCGGGTGATCAGCACCGTGCCCACGGCGTAGGGGAGCACGGCCACCAGGGGGATCTCCTGGGAGGCGATGTTGTACTCCGCCAGCGCCGCCGGCGTGAGCATGGCGCCGACGACGAGCTTGTCGGCGTAGCGGTTCATGCGGTTCACGAGGAGGGAGCTGCCGAGGGGGATGGCGAAGCGGATCTGGTCCCTCAGCAGGCCGCGGCGCCGCTCGCCCGTGGACGGCGGCAGCACCAGCGAGACCCAGGTCACGGAGACGACCAGGCGCACCGCGGCGTAGAGGGTCAGGCCCATGAGGGCGTAGCGCAGGGAGTACCCGAGGGCCAGCGGACCGATGAGGCCGGCGAAGATCAGCACGCTGAAGATGACCTCGTAGAGGGCGGCGTGGCGGTGCCGGCCCGAGGCGAGGAGGACGTTCATGGCCGGCCACGTGGGGATCTCCAGGACCGCCACGAGGGCCAGCCACGGGAGGAAGCGCTGCAGGTCGTGGATGTTGCGCTCCGTCCACTCGGCGCTGAGCAGGTGGGGGACGGCGTGGGCGCAGAGGAGGATGACCCCTCCCGCACAGGCGGCCGTGGCCGCGAGGATGGCGAAGGTCTGCAGGCAGAAGGCGCGGCGGGCGGAGCGGGAGAGGCGCTCGAAGAAGTAGAAGACGCTGTCGGGGAATCCCATCATCGCCAGGTAGCGGACCACCTGGAAGAGGACCATCAGGTAGCCGAGAACGGCGAAGTCGGTCTTGCTGAGCAGTCGCGCCGTGGCCACCGCCGTGCAGATGTCGACGAGGGTGCTGGTGATGCGCGCCGCCACCACCACGCCGACCTGTTGCGACAGGCGCCGCTCCGGGGCCTCCGTCATCCGGCGATGGAATCCAGGAGATCGGCGAGCTGGCGCGTTGTCGTGCGGGCCTCGTACGCCGCCAACCGTTCGCGGTTGCAGGCGAAGGGAAGGGGCAGCCGGCGGCCCTCCCGCCGGGCGGCCGCGCAGCGGAGCAGTAGGTCGGCGAGACCCGCGGCATCGTCCACCGGCAGCTGCACCCCCGTTCCCGTCTCCTCCAGGATCCGCGCCACCTCGGGGTTCGGCGACAGCGACAGGATCGGCCGGCCCACGGCCAGGTACTCCAGCAGCTTGGCGGGGATGATCTCGTCGCGCTCCGGGTGCGTGCTCAGCAGCAGGACGTCGAAGCGCCGCAGCGCCGACAGGGCCGACTCGAGGGGCACCGCCTCCTCGGCGTGGAAGCGGTCCGCCAGGCCGTGGGCCTCGGCGCGGGACCGGTCCTCGGCGTTCAGCTGCCCGAAGGAGTGGACGTGGACCGCCGCGGCCAGCTCGGGATCCCGGCCTTCGGCCTCGGCGAGGGCCTCGATCACGGGGCCCGCCGGCGACATCTCGCGGAAGCGGCCGAAGAAGCCGATGCGGAGCCGGTCGCCCGGCGGCGGCGGAGGAACCCCCTCTTCGAGGACGGGATCAGCGAGCAGAGCCTCGTCGAAGCTGTTGGTGATCGTCGTCGTGCGCAGGCCCAGCTCCGCGAAGCGCTCGCGGTAGCGGCGCTCGGTCTCGGTAGCCTGGAAGAGGATGGCATCCGCGCCCCCCAGGACCCGGCCCTCGAAGCGCCGGTCCAGGGCGCGCACGATCGGCCCGCGCCCCTGTGACCGCACCCGGCAGATCGTCCAGGGATCGCGGAAGTCGGCGATCCAGGGGATGCGCAGCTTGCGGCAGAGCCTCTCGGTGATCACCAGGCCCGACCACGGGTCCCCCGTGCTCCACACGGCGTCGGGGCCGATGCGCCGCACCTCCCGGAGGATGCGCCGGTAGGACCAGAGGAAGAAGGGCAGCCAGCCGTCCACGGGGAGGCGCAGTCGCAGCAGGCCGCGTCCTGCGCGCCCTCCCCCTCCCTGGCCCAGCTGACTCTCCGAGCCGCCCGTCAGGTCGAGGGGCGGGCGCAGCGCGACCACGGGGATCCCCTCCAGGAGCTCCGCCTCGCGCGCCGTAAGGGTCCCTTCCGAGGCGATGGTCATCACCACCGGGTCCCAGCCGAACTCGCGCAGATGGATGGCGAACCGCAGGGGGCGCATGGCGCCGACGCGGCGGCGGGGCAGGAAGTAGGGGGCGAAGAGCAGGACGGTCGGCATACTGGCTCGCGGATTCTCCCGGACGCCGGCTCGCGGCCATGGGCCGGCTGCCCAAGGCCATTGAAGGATACCCCGCCGCGGCGTGACCGGCGACCGGCGGCAACCATCGCCGAGCCGCCGGCACCGGACGCAGCGGATCCCCGCCATCGCCGCGCAGGCCTCTCCCGGAGGTGCCGCCAAGTCCCGGGGCGGTGACGGCGCCGGATCCCGGCGATCGTCGCGCAGGCTTCGCCGCCGGGATCCGCGGCGGCGGGGAGCAGGACGCGATCCTCGCGCCGGCCTGGCCCGAGGGGCCGCAGGACCCGCGGCGGCGACGGTGGGCCCTGGTCCCGCGGACATCGCGCAGGCCATCGCCCGAAGGCCCGCCAAGACACGCGGCGGCGACGGTGGGGGCGCGGGGTTCCGCCATCCCTGCACCGGCCTCGCCTAAGCGCCGCCAGGACCCGCGGCGACCAGCGGCGGGCGCCGCGGCGCGCAGGCTTCGCCGCCGGGATCTGCGGCGGGCGGCGGGGAGCTGGGGCGCGATCGTCGCGCATGCCATCGCCCGAAGGGCCGCAGGACCCGCGGCGGCGACGGCGGGCTTTGGTCCCGCGGACATCGCGCAGGCCATCGCCCGAAGGGCGCCAGCGCAGGGGTCCGCGATCGTCACCCCGGCCTCGCGGGGGATTCCGGAGCCCGGGGACGAGGGTTGACCCGGGCTCCGTCCCCCGGGTAACGTAGGCCGCCCCGACCGCCGTCCTCCGGCGGGCAGACCCGCCCCCGGGGGGGACAGGCCCCGGAGCCTGGAGACGATCCCATGACCACGCCAACCGCCGACTGGTCCGCCTTCCCACAGGGTTACAGCCTGCTGCTCAACGAGAAGGCCTGCTTCCCGCAGGACCTCTCCTGCTGGCGCACTCGCGTCGACGGCTCCCATCAGCTCTTCGCCGACACCTTCTGGATCGCCCGCAGCACCAACCTGGAGCGGCGCCTGCACGAGGTGCGCAAGCATCCGGCCAACCCCCTCGTGGAGGACCTGTGGGCCTGCTTCGTGCACCCCGAGCCGGAGGGCGGCTACCGCCTCTACGCGAACGGCTGGCGGGGCCGGCTCGCCGGGGAGCCGGAGCCCGCCGAGGCCCGCGCGCGGATCGTGTGGACGGCGAGCTCCGACGACGGCCTCGACTGGCGGTTCGACCCCGATCCGGTCCTGTGCCGCGACCATGCGTCCGCCCCCTGGCGGCCGCTGCAGGGCCAGCTCCACGGGTTGCTCTTCGAGCCCTGGGAGCCCGACCCCGAGCGCCGCTGGAAGGTGGTCATCCTCGACCGCGGCAGGCCCCGCCAGCCGCCGGGCGAGACGCCGTTCACCGGCCCCACCGTCTCCATCGCCCTCTACACCTCCGCCGACGGACGGCGCTGGACCTGGGAGGCCGATACCTCCCTGCTGCGCAAGGGCTCCTCGGGCCTCCGCCACACCAGCCCCGAGGACCCCTTTCCGGAGGGCCTCGGCGATGTCCTGCAGGTGCGCTGGGACCCGGTCCTCGAGAAGTACGTGGCCCACACCAAGCATACCGTCGGTCCGGACCCGCGCTTCCCCTTCTTCCCCCACGACCGGGACGGGGGCTCCACCGGCCGCTACGAGGCGCGCGTCGCCGGCTGGGCCGAGAGCGACGACCTGATCCACTGGAGCGCGCCCCGGATCTACGCCTACCCCGACGCCGAAGACGCGCGCACGCCGGGGATGTACGGGATCTACGAGGCCGACGGGTTCCCCTACGAGGACATGTGGCTCGGCTGCCTCTCCATGACGGCCAACATCCCGGACCCGTCCTGCGAGGCGACGCCGAGGCACGCCGGCGGCTTCAAGCGCAACTGGATCCGGCTGGCCGGCAGCCGCGACGGGCGGCACTGGTACTACCTGGGCGACCGCCGGCCCCTGGTCCCCGTCGGCCCCGACGACGGCTGGGACGCCCACTACCTGCGCATCGCCCAGAGGACCACCGTCGCCGGCCCGGTGATCGCCCAGGACGAGGTGCGGCTCTACTACCACGGGCACTACGGCGGCATCCCCGGCTGCAAGGGGTTGACCCTGGGCAAGGAGACCTGGCAGTCCGCCCTGGGGCTCGGGGTCCTGGACCGCGACCGCTTCGTCTCCCTCGAGGCCGGCAGCGAGCCCGGCGAGGTGATCACCCGGCCCCTGGTCTTCAGCGGCGCCGGCACCTTGTGCGTCAACGCCCGCGCCGACGGCGGCGGGTCGGTGAGGGCCGCCGTCCTCGAGGAGGACGGGACACCGATCGCCGGTCTCGACTTCGCCGACTGCGCTCCCCTGGAGGGCGACAGCCTGCGGGCGCCCGTGTCGTGGTCGGGGGGCGACTCCCTGCGTCCATTGAAGGACCGCTACGTGCGCCTCGCCTTCCGCCTGGAGCGCGCCGGGATCTACTCCTTCTGGATCGAGTGAGGGCCGGAGGCCCTGCCCTTGGGCGCCTCCGGGGCAGGCCCCTATGATACCGGGACCCTCCTCGCCCGGCCCTTCGCCGGACACCCCCTGATCAGGAGAGCACCGCCATGGCGGATGGCACCTTCGCCGACCTGCGCACCCACTGGCTCGGCCGCATCGGCACCGCGGCCGTCTGCTTCGCCCGCCACCAGGGCGGCGTCCTGCACGTCGCCCGCGACACGGGAGAAATCCCCGAGCCCCCGGCCCCGGGCGAAACCCCCTCCCACCTCGTGCGGCTGGGGACGCGCCTGCGCCTGAAATCCCGCTCCGGCGGCACCTTGCTCGTGCGCCAGGAGAACGACCCGGCGCCGAAGTTCCACTTCCTCGAGGAGGGGCCGGTGCGCATCGGCATGCGGGTTGCCTTCGACCTGCTCGACCAGGACGGACGCTACCACGGCGACGGCCGCCAGGACGTGTGGATCTACCCCGAGGGCGACGTCCACGTGACCTGGGCCCTGCAGACCGTCGACCCCGTGGGCCACGGCCCCGTGGAGGCGGTCTGGGCCGAGGTCGACGGCGACCCCGGGTACCGCCGGGTGCGCCTGGGCGACGCCGACCTGGGCGAGTCCGGGGCCAGCGCGCGCCGGGCCTTCGGGGATGAGCTGGCCTCGAAGCGGATCCTGCTATCGGGCCCGGACCGGCCCCCGCTGGGCCTCTACTGGCAGCGGGACGAGGGGGAGGCCCTGACCATGGGCTACGACCACGGCGCGGTGCCGCCCTTCTACGCCTCGCGCTGGCCCACGGGCATGCAGCAGTGGGCCCGGGGCAACCTCGGCTGGAAGCGGTCGCCATCGGCGGGGGTGGACGCGAGCCTCTGCGGCGAGGGACCGCGGGTGCGGCTCTGCTGGCTCGAGGACGGCGCCGAGCCGGACGTCACCCACGCGGCGACCCTGGTGCTCTCGGTGGCCGCAGACGAGGCCGATCTCGAGCGCCGCATCGCCGCCGTGCAGGAGCCCCTGACCCCCGAGGTCCACGGCGGCAGCTTCCGCGGCTACACCCCCGAGGACGGCACCTACGAGATCGGCCAGGGCGACCCGGCCTCGGTGCGGGTCACCTTCCCCGCCGACGAGCTCGAGCGCACCGTGCGCCTGCGCCACTACCGGCGCAAGACCGACCCGCGCCACCGCGGCGCCGTGGCGGCCACCGTCGACGGAGAGATCACCCGCGCGCAGCTGATGTCGGAGGGGGAGCTCACCGACGACATCTGCGTGGTCATGGAGATGAGCCACCGCAACGACTCGGTGGACGACGTCATCGTCAGCGCCGCTCTCAAGGCGGACGCGCCGACGACCATCGGCATCGACAAGGTCCCCGGCGTGCAGGCGACCTACCAGAGCGAGATCAGCGGCCTCGACCTGCAGCGCCGCGCCGGCAACCGCCGCGACCTGGCGGTCTGGAGCAGCCGCAACAAGGAGCGCCCCGAGCTGGAGCTCGACCTCTTCAGCGGCGCCGTGCACCGCTGGACCAACCACGGGCAGACGGACCCGGTCCTCTGGGAGATGCCCATGGCCTGGTTCCTCTCCTGCGGCATCTCCCGCCACCACTACTGCAACACCAACGACACCTTCGAGGTGCTGGAGAACGGGCCGGACCGGGTGCGCCTCCACTTCAGCGGCACCAACCCCAACCGCCGGGCCCGGTCGCACACCTGGCTGACGATCCCCGGCGACCACCCGAGGCCGCGGATCGAGGTGCGCATGCGCATGGAGGTGGAGGAGCAGTGGGAGGGCGCCAACGTCGAGTTCTCCGACATCTTCCCCTACCCCTCGCGGCTGGTGGAGACCTGGCTCCACGACGCCGTGCTGTTCATGACCCGGGGCGGTTCCTCGCTGATCTACACCCTGCGCCCGGACTGCAGCGTCCACAGCCCGGCCAAGGGCGACCCGGGGCCGCACCTGTTCTACGGGCTCTTCGCCGCCGACCACGGCAACGTCCTGGCCTTCTTCGAGAACCCCCAGCACCCGGAGACCCCCCTCCACTACTCCGTGTGCGGCAACTACATCGACGTGCACGTCAACCTCCACCCGAAGCAGGACCCGGTGCCCGCCGGCTCGGTCTTCGAGGTGCGCTACACGGCCGAGCTGTACGGCGACGGCGGCACCAGCGCCGACGAGGTGCGCGCCATCGGCGAGCGCAGCCTCGAAGCCGGGGCCCTGGTGATCTGAGAGAGCGATGACGATGGAACCGATTCGACTGACGGTGACGGCCCGCGACGGGCAGGAGCGTTCCGACTGGCCGCTGACTCGCGGCGTGCCGCTACCCGAGGGGGCCGTGGGCGATGCCGGCGAGCTGGCCCTGGCCGGGCCCGAAGGCGCGGTCCCGGTGCAGCTCCGGCCCCTGGCGCGCTGGCCGGACGGCTCGCTCAAGTGGGTGCTGGCCGACTTCCAGGCCCGGGTAGACGGCGGCGGGATCTCCGTCTACCACCTGCAGGCCGGCGGCCCGGAGCCGGTCTCCCCGGAGGAGGCGGTGGAGGTAACAGAGGCGGAGGAGGCCGTGGTCGTGTGCACGGGGCCGCTGCGCTTCTCCCTCTCCCGGCTGCGCCCCGGTCTCTTCGAGGGGGTCGCGATCGGCCGCCGCGTGGACGGCGTCTTTCAGGCGGAGGCCGACCTGTCGGGGGACGGCGGCGAGCTGTGGGCGCACATCCGCGAGGGCGAGTTCCTCGGCGGCACCCGGCGCCGGATCTACGGGATGGGCGGCGAGTGCCTGGCCAGCCTGGCGCCGGGGGAGTGGTCGGTGGAGGTGGAGGAGGCCGGCCCCATGCGGTCCGTCGTCACCTGCCGGGGTGCCCTGGAGCAGCGGGCGCCGATGCACCACTACACCGGCTACCGGCCCCTGCGCTTCGTGGTGCGCGTCCACGCCTTCGCGGGACAACCTTTCGTGCGCCTGCAGCACACCGTGGTCTTCACCCTCAACCCGCGGGAGACGCAGGTCGCCGAGATCGGCCTGCGCCTGCCCCTGCCCGATGGCGGAGGCGAGGTCCTCTGCCGGTCGGCGGCGGAGCCGCACCGCGCCGTGGGCCTGCCCGCCGGCGGCGAGCTGCTCCTGGCCCAGCAGGAGGACGCCCACTTCCGCCAGCTCGAGACCGGCGGCGAAGGCCGGGTCAGCGAGGGCGAGCGCACCGAGGGCTGGCTCACGGCGGAGGGCGGAGCCGGCGGCCTGGGCCTGGCCATGCGCCACATGGCCGAGCAGCATCCCACGGCGCTGCGGGTTTCCAGCGGCGGGGTCGCCGCCATGCCCTGGCACCACCCCGAGGGGCGGCTCCTGAGCCTGGGCCGCTACTCGGAGGAGGTCGCCTGGCACGAGGGCGAGGGGGTTTACTCCGACGGCACCGGCGCCGCCCGGACCACCGAGCTCTTCGCCGCCTGGTTCGCCTCAGGCGACTCGGAGGGGGCCGTCGCCAGCCTGCGCGGCCTGCTGAGTCCGCCCCACGCGGCGGTCGACCCCGGGCACCTGGCGCGGTGCCGGGCCACCGGGGGGTTCGCGGCGGCGGGCGGCGCCTTCCCGCGCTCGGACCGCATGCTCGCCGGCTTCGTGGAGTGGATGCAGCGGCAGATCCGGATCGGCCGCTGGTACGGCTTCTTCGACTACGGCGACGCCCTCGTGGCCTGGGACGAGGCCGACGACGACTGGCGCTTCACCGGCCGCTGGGGCTGGTGCAACAGCGAGTGGGACCCGCGCCACGGCGTCTGGATCGAGTACCTGCGGACCGGCGATCCCGAGTGGTTCGACCTCGGCGAGGCGATGACCCGCCACTCCGTCGACGTCGACACCTGCCACTGGCACCCTTTCCGCCCCTACTTCGTGGGCGGCTGCTACCGCCACAGCACCGACCACTTCGGCGACGAGCCCTGCGCCTCCCACACCTTTATCGACAACTGGGTCGACCACTACTACCTCACCGGCGACCTGCGCACCCTGGAGGTGCTGCGCGAGGCCGGGAACTTCCTGCGCGGTTTCCACTGGACCGAGGACGCCCAGTACAGCTTCAGCCTGCGGAGCATCGGCAACGCCTTCCGCGGCCTGCTCTACCTCCACGAGGTGACGGGCGACGGGTCCTTCCTGCGGCGGGCCGAGGAGGTCTGGGAGGTCATCGCCCGCGGGCAGAACGACGACGGCAGCTGGCACAAGCGCTTCCAGGTGTCGACGCCGGACCGCCTGGCCCTGCAGAACCCCTACGGCATGGCCTCCGAGGGCACGACCCTGGCCGTCGAGCTGGGGGCTCCCCCCTTCAGCGACGAGGAGCACCTGGAGCTGCGGGGCCGGGACAAGCCGATCGTGCGGGTCATGCCCTACGAGGAGCAGAAGGGCTACCAGACCCACTACCTGCTCATCGGCGTCGAGCTGCTGCACCGGCTCACGGGGAGGGAGGACGTGGCCGCCGCCTACGTCCGCGCCGTGGACTGGTTCTGCGGCGGCCCCGGGTCCACCGACCCGGAGTTCGCCCTGTCGCAGCACTACTACGGGATCGTCTGCCGGCACCTGGCCTACGCCTGGCGCCTCACTGGCCGGGAGTCCTACCTCGAGATCGCCCGCGCCGTCCTCGAGCGGCTCATGCAGATGCAGGACAGGAGCGATGACCCGAAGAGGCGGGGCTCCGTGGGCATGAGCCCCATGGCCCTGAGCCTGCTGTTCTTCGGAGTGCCCTACCTGCTCGAGGCGCTGGCCGAGGCGGGGATGGAAGAGCCGGGGGGCTGAGCCTCAGGGGACCGGCCCCGAGGCCGGCGGCCTCGTCGGTTCGGGAGTCATCGGGGGACTCGAGCCGCAAGGCTCGCCGTTCCATCAACGACCAGATCCATCTTGACTTGGGAAGAAGCCACTACCGTATCCCAATTCGAGATCAGCTGAGCTTGGAGAATCACGGCCTGATCTTCTTCATTCATCCGGGCCAGGATCTCCTCCAACGTCTCGTACTCGTCCGGTTCGTTTCGGAGGAAAGCGAACTCTTCCAAAGTGAAGGCCTGGCGATCTTCCTCGATCGGCCCGACCTCGAGTCGATACGCGGCGCCGCGCACCAGGTCGTCGGGCAAGAGCAGGTCCATCTCGACCTCCTTCTCTCCCGATCGGCCTGCACGCAGCGAGACCCGGACCGTCAAGGTGGTTCCTGGAGCAAGGACAGTGTCCGCGGAGACTCCCGTGACCCTTGCCCATCGAGACTCCGGGATCACCTCGATCAGAACCTCGGCTTCCTGAATCGGCAAGACATAGCCCTCGTGGGTCACGATCTCCTGGAGATCTTCACTCAGAGTGAAGCTCGCGATGGCGGTCAGCGTGTAGAGCCGACCCGCTGGCTGGCAATACAGACGAGAGCGGGACAGCTTCCCTTCTCTTTCGGCAAAGGAGACATCGGCCGACACTCGGAGACTGTAGTCCAATTCGTCGTCTACCCGACTCTCCAGAGGCCAAAAGGCCGCGCGGGTCACAAGGGAGGGTTGGTCCACGCCCGTCACAGGGATCTGATGCTCGAGCTGCACAGAGCCTGACGGAAGGGTCAGGCGGCTCTGGACGGTCACCAGGTCCGGGCCTTCTCCCAAGGTGCCCTGCACCGCAGGGAGACGGTCTTGAGTCAGGGTGCCCCGAATCGTCGGGTTCAGAGACGCGAACTTGAAGGGTGCCCAGGAGTTGGAAACCTCACCGAGTACCCGCGCCTCGATGATGGGCAGCTCGACCTGGCCAAACTGGAACATCGGGTGACCGAATCCATAGACCCGGTCTCCATCGACGTAGGAGATCGTGCCGATCCCGCCGTGTGTAAGCTCTCCCAGCATCAAGGCCACCGCCAAAGGGCGGCCCGCCTCAAAGCTGACTTGCCGGTCTTGAGTCAGGACCGCAGGAAGGGCTCCAGGCCATCGAGCCTGACCCGTGGCAAACAAGGCCAGCTCCAAAGGGGTGATCCGGTAGTCTCCCCAGGTGGCCGCGGGCCTGGCCGCGGGGCCCGGCGAACGCTCGCCGATCACCCACTCGATGGGGGTGGCGAAACCGTAGTAGGGCGGTCTGTCCTGTCGGCTGAACCCGTAGGCTACGGCGCCCAAGGTGCCTTCCTCGGAGAACAAAGGAGATCCACTCATACCTCGGGCGACCCCCCCGAGCTGGATCAAGACGGGATCCGAAGCCTCCACCATCAGGACCGGCATAGGCGGCAGGAAGTCGTCCACCACCTGCACGAAGGTCATCTCCAGGTCCGCGAGCTCGCCATGGGCGAACTCGGTTCGCATGTAGAGGGGGGTGCCTTGGGGCAAGGCCCGGGCCTGATCGATCGTGACCCGGGCCGACAGATCCCAGGGTTTCAGCTCGCCGCTCGGTCGCAGAACCATGGGGCCAGGATCCGGTGCCACGGGAGAGTCTTGATCTCCGCAGGCCAGGAGCCCGGGAAGACAGACCAGGAGAGCCATCCGTCTGATGCTCATGGTGACCTCTCGAATGGGTGAGGAACGAGGGACGGGGGCAGGGAGATCCTACTCCCCGCCCCGCGATGGCCGAGGGGGGATGGACGAGCCGGGGCTGAGCCTCAGGGGACCGCGCTCGCGGCCGGCGGGGCCTCGACGACGCGGATGTCCCAGCCCTGCACGTCGACGCCGCCGTTGCTCTGCACCCGGACCGTCACCGTGTGGGTGCTCACGTCGGCGGCGCCGGGGGCCAGGGTCATGACCCCGGTCTCCCGGTCCAGGCTGATGAAGGGCGGGGCCTCGTCGAGGATGAAGCGCAGCTCGTCGCCGTCGCGGAAGGCGGCCTGGTACCGCCCCCCGGCCCCCGGATCTTCCTGCTTCGCCGGATCGGTGATGGCGCGCAGATCGCCGATGGAGCGGATCGCCCCCACCTGGTACTGAAGGCGTTCACCGGCCGCCATGACCGTCGGCGGCGTCGAGTAGATGAACGGCCGCGGCGCCTCCACGTAGTCGGAGGGGCCGCTGCGGACGCCGTCGGCGTCGACGGCGACGACCCGGTAGAAGCCGCGGTTGCCGGCCTCCGGCGGAATCCCGGCGCCGGCGACGACGATCGACGTGTCGCCCGTGGCCGCCAGCCGGTTGCCCGGGACCTCCCGGGGCTCGGCGCCGTCGAAGACGGCGTAGGAGTCGGCGCTGGCCGTGAAGCCGCGCTCGTCGCTGCCGTAGATCTCGTAGCTCCGGGGCGGCGTCCCCTCTTCGGCGGGGCGCCAGCGAAGGGTGATCGACCGCGCCTCCCAGTCGGCGGCCAGCTCCAGGCCGCGGGGCACCCCCGGGGCGCGCGGGGTGAAGCTCCATACCTCGCTCCAGGGGCCCCAGAGGCCCCCGGCGCTGCGCGCCCGGACCCGCCAGTAGTAGTGCTCGCCCGGGTTCAGCAGCCCCTCGAAGGGGATCTGCCAGTGGGCCTGGCCGGCGGCGGGGGTCTTCGACGAGAGCTTCTCGAAGACGGGCGACAGGATGCGGCGCATGTCGGGGTGGCGGGACAACTCGAAGTGGTAGTCCACCGCCTCCGGCACCGGCTCCCAGCGGAACCGGACCTGCGTGCCCGCCACCTCGGCGCCCGGCAGCGGATGGAGGGCGCGGGCCGGCGCCGGCGGCGGCGCCAGGTCGTCCCGCTCCTGCCAGGCGTGGACCACGCGCACCCGGCGCGGGCCCGGGCTCTCGTCGGTGTAGACGATCTCGTTGGCCCCCAGTTCCAGGGCCGGCAGGGACAGGGGCGCCATCTGCAGGTCGGACTCGATCTCCAGGGAGGCGATGCCGCCGCCGAAGCCGCGCAGCCGCAGGCGGTAGTCGTAGCACGCCTCCTGCCGCGGCAGGCCGTCGTCGAGGGCGAACTCGCCGTTCCCGCGGATGTCGGCCAGGTGGGTCCAGCCCTCCTCGCCCTCGCGGGCCAGCTCCAGGCTCCAGGGGCCGCTCCCCGGCGTCAGTTGAACGCGCACGCGCCCTCCCACGAAGACGTAGGGGCTGCGCAGGCGGTAGACGACGCTCCCCTCCTTCCCGGCATCGAGAACCCTCAGCCCGCCGTTCCCGCCCTCCAGGTTCGCCGACGCTTTCGCCCAGCGGCTGAAGGCGGAGTCCAGCCGCGGCCGGTAGTGCAGGCGGCCGTTGGCCAGCCGCGGTGGCGGCTGGTCGGAGAGGCCGTGGTAGCGGCCGCGGTCGGCCCACTCCCAGCGCAGCCCCTCCCCCGGCCGCAAGGTGATCTCCATGCGGTGGCCGCCGATGTAGGGACGGCCCCCCGAGCGCGGCCCCAGGTAGCAGAACAGGGCGGCGGAGAACTCGTTGGTGCGGCGGTCCTCGGCGCGCAGGATGCCGTAGGCGTGGGACCGCTTCATCAGGTCGTGGTCGCGCGAGATCTCGGCCTCGCCGGCCACCGTGCGGTTGTCGCGCATGAGCACCAGCAGGTGCTCGTCGCTGTCGAGGAGGTGATAGGCGCCGTCGAAGAGCACCTCGGTGGTGCAGTGCCCGTGGGGCAGGCCCCGGCGGATCTTCAGCCCCGCCCGCTGCCACAGGTTGGACATGGTGTAGGCGGCGTCCCAGCACAGGGTGTAGCCGTAGACGTTGAGCATCTTCACCGTGTCCTTCACCTCGTCCGTGCCCGGCGTCGCGTGGTAGCGCCGCCGCCGGCGCCTGGGAGCCTGAAGGCGACCTGCGTGAGTCTCCCGGATACGCGCGTCCCGGGGCCCTCGAACGCCGCCCCGCGGCCCCCGCGGGGCGGCTTGCCCCTCGGAAAGGGTCGGTGTATACTGGCGAAGATCGTCTGACCAGGGCCCTCGCCCTTCGCCGGAGGACGGAAGATGAGACGCCTCGGAGCCGCCCTGCCCCTCTTTCTGCTCACCCTCGGCTGCGGCTACTCCTACTACGCCGAACCCCTTCAGCCCCTCGGGTCGCAGGCCCCCCACCTGGAGGTGCAGGACGACGGGGGCGTCCACTTCACCCAGGGCCGGTTGGAGGTCCGCGTGCGCCCCATGACCGAGGACGAGCTCAACCGGCGGTTCCAGTCGGCCTCCGTCCAGGGCGTCCACTCGACCAATCCCTACACCTACGGCAATGCCGAGCGGCCGGAGCAGGAGTCGGAAGACCGGTTCACCGTCTTCCTGCTGAGCGTGAAGAACTACGAGTATCCCAAGGTCCTCGTCGATCCGATGAAGATCGCCCTCTACGCCGACAACGGACGCGAGTACTGGTCCCTCGACCTCCTGCAGCTGGCCAACTACTACCGAGCCTACGCCCAGGGCTACCGGGGCAACGAGCACGCCCGCTTCCGCGAGCGGCAGGACCTGCTCAACCGCACCATGTTCCCCAAGGAGATGATCTTCAGCGGCCAGGAGCTGGAGGGGTTCCTCGTCTTCCGCAGCCTGCACTCGGACGTGTCAAACCTGACGCTGACCATCCACGGCGCCGTGACCCGCTTCGACTACCGCGACGAGCCCGTGGAGAAGGTCGACATCTCCTACCGGTTCGGCCGCGAGGTGGGGCGGCTCTACCCCGGAGGCCGCCGCCTGCCGAGCACCGCCTCGGCCTCCTGAAGCCCTGATCCGCCCCCCCCCCCGGCGGAGTCCGTCTCTCCCGAGTTCCACCCCGAGTTTGCCGGCCGGCTTCCTGCCGCCCCCCCCCCGCCCGAGCGTCCGGACGAGCCTCGCCGCTGGTCAGGACCGGTCGGCGGCGTTCTCCGGGGTCGGCACGTTGAGGGGACAGCGGTCCCGGTACGAGGGCTCCATCTGGTCCCACAACTCTTCGAGGGCGTGCTGGTTCCAGTCGTGGAAGCGGGATTCGCCGATCTCGTCGGCGAGGCCGGTGCTCTCGAGGACCTGGTAGACTCCGTGCTTGACACGGGTCACGTGGACCTCCACCCCGACGCCCCGCAACTCCTCGACGGCGCGGCGCAGGGCCTCCACTCCGGTGACATCGATCTCGTTGATGCCCCCCGCGTCGAAGACCAGGTAGCGCAGCTGCGGCAGCCGCGACAGCGCCTCGAGCACCTTGTCCTCGAACCAGCCGGCGTCCCCGAAGTAGAGACCGCCGTCGAAACGCAGGATGGCGATGCGCTGACCGAGGGCCAGGCCGTGGGCGTCGGCGTCGACGAGATGGCCCTCCGGGTGGCGGGCGAGGTAGGCCACGTGGGGACGCATGGTGCGGCGCAGGTACTGCAGCAGGGAGAGGGCGACGCCGATGAGGATGCCCCAGTGAAGGGCGGGGGCCAGGGCGAGGGTGGCGGCGAAGGTGACGGCGGCGATGAGGGCGTCTGTGCGGGACACCCTCCAGGCGAGGCGGACCGGCTGGATGCGCACGAGGCCGAGGACGGCGGCGACGATGATGACCGCCAGCGTCGCCCGGGGCAGATGGTGGAAGAGCGGGGTCAGGACCAGGAGGGTGAGGAGGACGGCGGCGGAGGTCACGGCGGAGGCGAAGCCCGTGACCGCGCCGTTGGTGAAGTTGACCATCGACCGCGAGAACGAGCCGGAGACGGCGTACGATCCGAAGAGGCTGCCCGCCACGTTGGCCAGGCCCTGCCCGACGAGCTCCTGGTCGACGTCGATGTGGTGCTTGCTGCGCGCCGCGATCGTCTTGGCGATCGACATCGCTTCCATGAGGCCGATGAGGGTCAGCACCGCGGCGCCGGGCAGCAGTTGCAGGACCAGGCCGGGGTCGACGGCCGGCAGCTCGAAGGCGGGCAGACCCCCCGGTACGTGGCCCACCACCTCGCCGTCGAAGCCCGCCGCCCAGGAGAGGGCGGTGGTGACCGCCACCGCGGCGAGGACCCTCTCGAAGCGGTGCCGGAGCAGGACGAGGATGGCGGCGGCCAGGACCGCCATGCCCACCGTCGTCCAGCGGAGTTCCCCCGCGGCCGCTGTCAGCACCCGCCCCACCGTCTGCAGATGGAAGGCTCCCGCCTCGGCCCCGACGCCGAGAAGCTGGTGCAACTGCGAGCTGGCGATGATCAGGGCGGCGGCGTTGGTGAAACCGGCGATGACCGGCACCGAGAGCAGGTTGACCAGCATCCCCAGGCGCAGCAGTCCGAGGGCCAGGCGCAGGACCCCGACCATCAGGGCCAGCAGGATCGAGCAGGATACGAAGGCCTCGGTCCCCGCCGCGGCCACCGACCCCACGGTGGCGGCGCTGATCAGGGAGGCCATGGCCACCGGTCCCGTGGCCAGGTGCCGGGAGGACCCCCAGAAGGCGGCGATCACCGGCGGCAGGAAGGCGGCGTAGAGACCGTAGACGGAGGGCAGCCCCGCCAGCTCGGCATAGGCCATGGCCTGGGGCACGAGCACGGCGGCCACGGTGACACCGGCCACCAGGTCGCGGCGCAGGACGCCCGGGCGGCGCAGCTCGGGGAGCCAGCGGAGGAAGGGAAGGAGTCGGTCCATGACCAGCCAGTCCCGAAGGAAGCGCGTGCGGCGAGGGAAGACCGTTCGTTCTTGCACATACCGGCCGTGCCGTCCCGCCTCGCCGAGGTCTATACTAACCGCAATCGGGTTTGCGATACCAGGGAGCCCGGAGCCCCCGGAGAAGAGCCATGGCGAAGACCTCGGCCATCGTCGTAGGCACTGGCGGCATGGCCCGCCACCACATGAGCGTCATGCTCGACATGTCCAGCACTCGCATCTGCGGCCTCGTCGAGGTCGCCGATGACCAACGGCAGCTGACCGGCGACCTCTTCGAGAGCCGGGGCAAGAGGTGCCCGCCCTTCTACGACACGATCAAGGCGCTCATCGCGGCCCAGGGCGCGCCCGACACGGCTTTCATCAACACGCCGCACAAGTTCCACCTGGAGAATGCCCGGGACTGCCTGCGGGCCGGCGTGGACGTCCTGCTCGAGAAGCCCATGGTGATCAACGCCTCCGAGGCGAGACGCCTGATGAAGATCCGTGACGAAGTCGGGAAGCTGCTCGTCGTCGCCTTCCCGGGCAGCCTGTCGCCGGCGGTCAAGAAGGCCAAGGAGATGATCGCCGGCGGAAAGCTCGGCCAGGTGACTTCCGTCTCCGCCTACGTGCACCAGAACTGGAAGGCGGTCACCGTCGGCCAGTGGCGGCAGGACCCGGAGATCTCGGGAGGGGGCTTTCTCTTCGACACGGGATCGCACATGGTCAACACGGTCGTCGATCTCATCGACCAGGACGTGGTCGAGGTCTGCGCCCTCATGGATGACTGCGGCACCCCCGTCGACATCAACTCGACCGTGAGCGGCCGCTTCCGCGACGGCACCCTGCTCTCGCTGGCAGCGGCCGGCGACTCCATCCACTGCACCTCCGAAGTCACCGTCATCGGCGACCGGGGGATCCTGCGGACCGGGATCTGGGGAGAGCGGCTGCTCTTCAAGCCGGTGAAGGCAAGCGCCTTCGCCGAGGTCCGCTGCCCCCGCTCCCGGGGCGTGTGGGAGCAGTTTCTCAAGGTCCGGGCCGGAGGACAGGCCAATCCCTGTCCGCCCGAGGTCGGCCTGCGCTTCGCCAGGCTGATGGACATGATCCGCAAGAGCGACCGCACCGGGACCACGGCCAGGGCGCGCTGGCGCCAGCGGCGCCGGCCGACCTGCGAACCCCCATAGGGAGACCACTGTGAGCATTGAGATCCACGTCGCCGTCGATGGCAGGGACACACACTCCGGAACCCGGAAGCAACCTTTCGCCACGCTGGCCCGCGCCCGCGATGCCCTGCGAGCCCTGCCGGTGGAAGAGCGAGCCGGCAGCACCGTATGGATAGGCGGCGGAGACTACCCGCTCACCGAGAGCCTGCGCCTGGGCCGCCGCGACGGCGGCCGTCCCGAGGCTCCGGTGACCTGGCGCGCCCTGCCGGATCAACGGGTACGCCTCCTCGGCGGCATCACCCTCTCCGGCTTCACCCCGGTGCGCGATCCCGCCGTCCGGGCGCGGCTGGACCCTGCCGCGCGCCGCCACGTACGCCAGGTCGACCTCGAGGCCCTCGGCCTCGGGCGCCTGTCGCCGATGCGGTCGCGCGGTTTCGGCCGCAAGATGGCGGCGGCCCATGTGGAGCTCTTCGTCGATGGCGAGCCGCAGAGGGTGGCCCGCTGGCCGAACGCCGATGCCGACGAGCCTTTCGCCCGCATGGCCGGCTTTCCCGAGGGCAAGAGCCGCGACGACGGCCACGGCATGCAACTGGGGCTCCTGGAAGAGGGCTTCTTCTACGAAGGGGACCGCCCGCGCCGGTGGGCGACCGTGGACGACGCCTGGGTGCACGGCTACTGGGCCTACGACTGGGCCAACAGCTACGAGCGCATCGCCTCCATCGACACCGAGGCGCGCCTCGTCAAGACCCGCCCGCCTCACGGCAACTACGGGTTCAAGCCCGGAAACAGGATCTACTTCCTCAACATCCTCGAGGAGCTCGACTCGCCGGGCGAGTACTTCGTCGACCGCGCCGCCGGCATCCTCTACCTGTGGCCGCCCGGACCCCTGTGGAGCGCCGAGGTCATGCTGTCGCTTCTCGAGAGCCCCCTCGTCGCTCTCGGGGGCGCCCGCCACGTCGTCCTGCGCGACCTCGAGCTCACCGCCACCCGGGGCCACGCCGTCGCCGTCAAAGGCGGCGCCGGCTGCCTGGTCGCCGGCTGCCGCATCTCGAACACCGGCAACTACGGCGTCTGGATCGACGGCGGCACCGACCACGGCGTGCAGAGCTGCGATATCTGGAACAACGGCGACGGCGGCGTCAGCCTCCGCGGGGGCGACCGCAAGAGCATCACCCCCTGCCGGCACTTCGTCCACAACTGCCACTTCCATCACCAGGCCCGCTGGTCGCGCTGCTACTACCCGGCGGTGAACCTGGAGGGCGTCGGCACGCGCGTCTCCAACAACGAGATCCACGACCACCCGCACTGCGCCATCCTGTTCTGGGGCAATGACCACCTGATCGAGTACAACCACATCC
>CAZEHQ010000037.1:0-24990 GCA_964512165.1 uncultured Gemmatimonadaceae bacterium
GATCAGCTTCGCCTCGGGCTCCGCGGCGGTCGCCGCCGCTTCGGCGGCCTCGCCGCCGGCGTCCCCGGCAGGCGCGGGGGAACTCTCCTGGGGCGGGGGAGCGGCGGCCCCATCGGCGGCGGCATCCGCAACGGGCTCGGCCGTCTCCTGGACCTGCTCCTCGGGCGCCGGCGCGGCGGCCGCAGGCTCAGCGGCGGGGGCGGCGGCCACGGCGTCGGCGCCGACCTCCTCGACGGTGAGGATCACCTGGCCCACCTGGGCGCTGTCGCCCTCGGCCACCAGCACCCTCGACACCGTGCCGCTCACCGTGGAGGGCACCTCGATGACGGCCTTGTCCGTCTCCAGCTCGATCACCGGCTGGTCCTCGGACAGTGCATCGCCCTCGGCGACGAGGACGTTGATGACCTCGCCCGATTCGATGTTCTCGCCCAGGTCGGGCAGCTTGAACTCGGCCACGGGTCCTCCTACACCGTGGAGGGGTCCGGGGCTTCGGGATCGATACCGAGATCGGCGATGGCCTGCTGCACGGTGCCGGCCTCGATGCGGCCCTCTGCGGCCAGGGAGCCCAGGGTGGCGACGGTGATGTGGCGGGCGTCGACCTCGAAGAAGTCGCGCAGCTCGGCGCGCCCCTCGCTGCGGCCGAAGCCGTCGGTGCCGAGGGAGACGGGGGGCCTGGGGAACCAGCGGGCGATCGATTCGGGCAGGGCCTTCACGTAGTCGGAGGCGATGACGAAGACGCCCTTCTCGCTCTTCAGGCACTGCTGCACGTAGGGCTCGCGGCGCTTGCGCCCCGGGTGCAGGCGGTTCCAGCGCTCGGCGGCCAGGCCGTCGGCGTGGAGCGACTTGAAGCTGGTGATGCTCCACACGTCGGCGGCGACGCCGTAGCGCTCGTCGAGAATCGCCTGCGCCTCGAGGGCCATGTTGACGATGGCGCCGGAGCCGAAGAGCTGGGCCTTGAGGCGGCGGTTCTTCGGCGCCTTGCGGAACCGGTACATGCCCTTGAGCACGCCCTCCTCGACGCCGTCGGGCATGGCCGGCATGGGGTAGGTGTCGTTCTCCACCGTGAGGTAGTAGAACACGTCCTCCTGCTCGGCGTACATGCGCCGGATGCCGTCCTCGACGATGATCTCGATCTCGTAGGCGAAGGCCGGGTCGTAGGCGACGAGGTTGGGCACGGTGTAGGCGAGAAGGTGGGAGTTGCCGTCGTCGTGCTGCAGGCCCTCGCCGGCCAGGGTCGTGCGCCCGGCGGTGCCGCCCACGAGGAAGCCCTTGCAGCGCATGTCCCCGGCGAGCCAGATGAGGTCGCCGATGCGCTGCAGCCCGAACATGGAGTAGTAGACGAAGAAGGGGATCGTGTTGATGCCGTGGGTGGCGTACGCCGTGCCGGCGGCGATGAAGGAGGACATGGACCCGGCCTCGTTGATCCCCTCCTCGAGGATCTGGCCGTCGGCGGCCTCCTTGTAGTAGGAGACCATCTCGCGGTCCACGGGCTCGTAGAGCTGGCCGAGGTGGGAGTAGATGCCGAAGGGCCGAAAGAGCGAGTCGAGGCCGAAGGTGCGGGCCTCGTCCGGGATGATGGGCACCACCAGCGGACCGATCTGCCGGTCCCGCAGCAGCCGCGTCAGCAGCCGGCCGAAGGCCATGGTGGTGGCCATGTCGCGGTCTCCGGACCCCTTGCGGAACTCCTGGAAGAGGGGTCCCGCGGGCATGGTCAGGGCCTCGGCGCGGACGCTGCGCTGCGGCAGGTAGCCGCCGAGGGCCGCGCGGCGCTCCTTGAGGTAGCGGATCTCCTCGCTCTCCTCCGGGGGCTTGTAGAACGGCGCCTCGGAGACGGCGTCGTCGTCGATGGGAATGCCGAAGCGGGTGCGGAACTCCCGCAGCTCCTCCTCATTCAGCTTCTTCTGCTGGTGGGTCATGTTCTTGCCCTCGCCCGCCTCGCCGAGGCCGTAGCCCTTGATCGTCTTGGCGAGGATGACGGTGGGCGAGCCCTCGTGCTCCACCGCCGCGCGGAAGGCGGCGTAGACCTTCTCCGGATCGTGGCCGCCGCGCCGCATCCTCTGCAGCTGCTCGTCCGAGAGGTGGTCCACGAGCCGGGCCAGGCGCTCGTCGGCGCCGAAGAAGTGGCGGCGGATGTAGGCGCCGTCGGAGACCGTGTACTTCTGGAACTCGCCGTCCACGACCGCGGCCATGCGCTGGGCGAGGAGGCCGGCGTCGTCGCTCTCGAAGAGGGGGTCCCAGTCGTCGCCCCAGAGGACCTTGATCACGTTCCAGCCGGCGCCGCGGAAGGCGCCCTCCAGCTCCTGGATGATCTTGCCGTTGCCGCGCACCGGCCCGTCGAGGCGCTGCAGGTTGCAGTTGACCACCCAGATCAGGTTGTCGAGGCGCTCCCGGCGCGCCAGGGTGATGGCGCCGAGGGACTCGGGCTCGTCCATCTCGCCGTCGCCGAAGAACCCCCACACCCGCCCGTCGTCCTTGGCCTTGAGGCCGCGGTCCTCGAGGTAGCAGTTGAAGCGCGCCTGGTAGATGGAGAGGATGGGGCCGAGGCCCATGGAGACGGTGGGGAACTGCCAGAAGTCGGGCATCAGCCACGGGTGCGGGTAGGAGGACAGCCCGCCGCCCTCGCGCAGCTCGCGCCGGAAGTTCTCCAGGTGGCGTTCGGTGAGCCGGCCCTCGAGGAAGGCCCGCGCGTAGATCCCCGGCGTGGCGTGGCCCTGGAAGTAGACCAGGTCGCCGCTGAAGTCCCGGGACGGGGCGCGGAAGAAGTGGTTGTACCCGACCTCGTACAGGGTCGCCGACGAGGCATAGGTCGAGATGTGCCCGCCCGGAGAGGCGGGGTCGCGGTTGGCGCGCACCACCATGGCCATGGCGTTCCAGCGGATCAGGCTCTTGATGCGCCGCTCGATCTCGCGGCTGCCGGGATAGGGGGGCTGCGCCGAGCGGGGGATGGTGTTGACGTAGGGCGTCTGGGCGGTGACCGGCAGCGACACCCCCGCCCTCTGCGCCCTGGCGTGCAGCCGCAGAAGGAGATCCCGCACCTGCTCCGGCCGGCGGTGGGCGAGGATGTAGTCCAGGGACTCGAGCCACTCTCGCAGCTCGACCTCGGCCTCGCCGTTGACGGAGATCAGAGACTCATCCACAGGAGGGGAAGTGGTCATCGGATTCTCTGAGGTGGGAGTGGCGGTTCCGGGAGGGAAAGCGGATCGGAACCGGAATGAGTAAAATAAGGAAAGCCGCCCGGAGGGCCAACTCCGGCGGCCGCCCTGCCTCGCCCCGGGGAGGAGACCTCCAGAGGACGTGAACGAGGGACCCCGCAAGCCCCGCCGCCGCCCCGGCCTGCGCCTCTCGGGCAGCCTGCTCCTCTCCCTGATCCTGCACCTCGCGGTGCTGCTGACCATCGACGACTGGCGCCGCGGCGAGCGCGAGTCCGAGGCCTTCCGCGCCCGCCTGAGCCAGGTCCTGCGCTTCGAGCCCGAGCGTTTCACCGCCGCCGGCCCGGAGGAGGTCCGGCCGAGGACCGAGATGGAGTACCGGTCCGGGCTCCTGCCCCGCCCGCGGCTCGAGGAGCCGTCGCTGCCGCACCGTCCGGCGCCGGCGCCGGACGCCCCGGTGGCCCTGAGCTTCTTCGATATCGCCGCGCGGGCGGACTCCTTCCGGTCCGAGACCGAGCCCGACCTCGTCAGGTCCCTGGCCGCCGCCCAGGCCCTCGGCGACTCCATCCGCCGCCAGTCCCTCGACCTGATGCGGATCTGGGACCTGGCGCAGGGCCGCGAGCGGGCCATCGTCCGCGCCGACCCCGACAACCGCCGGCACATGACCGGCTTCGTCAACCTGACCCGGGTCTTCACCCGCGGCGCCGGCGGCGGACGGGGGCTGGACCACCTGTCGCGCTTCATGCGCGACCGCACCTCGCTGCTGACCCGGGTGCGGCCCGAGACAGTCCACTACTTCACCGGCCGCCAGCTGCTGCGCGACCCCATCCACTTCCTGGTGCAGGGCGAAGGCCTGCCGACCGTCGGGGACTGGCCGCGGCTGCAGCTCTCCCCGGAGGAGAGGGCGCTCCTCGAGGAGTATATGCGCGGCGGCGGCCTGCTCTACATCGAGGGGGGCGGTCTGTTCCTGAAGGAGGCCGTAACCCTCCTGCGCGAGCTCCTCCCCGAGGCCCCCGGGATAGGTCCGGTCCCGTCGGAGCACCCCCTCTATCACTCGTTCTACAGCTTCCCGGGGGGCTTTCCCGGCGAGGACAAGGAACGGTGGGACTACCTCGAGGACCTCAGGCAGTCGTGGAGCTACCCGACGCCGGAGCTTCCCGCTCCCCCGCCGCCGCCCAACGTCGATCCGGAGCTGGTGGACCCCGCCGAGGGCGTCCGGCGCAACGGCCTGTGGGGCGTCTCCCTCGGCGACACCCTGGTGGCCATCGTCAGCGACCTGCCGCTCCACGCCGCCTGGTCGGAGATGGCCGATGAGGAGGAGCCGGCGGAGGAGGGGGAGGAGCCGCCGCCGAGCTGGTCGGGACCGGCGCTGGTGGCCGGGGTCAACCTGGTCGTCCACGCCCTCACCCGGACCGGAACCCTCGCCAGCCGCCAGGAGCAGCCGGCCTGGTTCCGCAACCGGCCGCGGGTGGCCGCCGCCGGCGTCCTGCCCCTCGGCGACCCGGCCGCCCTGGCCGAGGCCTCCGCCGTGGACCCGGCCCTGGAGGACGCCCTCGACGGCTCGGTGGCGGTGCTGCGCTCTCCCCTGGGCGAGAGCTTCGGCCCCGGGGGGGTCACGGTGCGCATCGACGGCCGCTACCGCATCGACCTGCTGCGCCCGGATCTGCAGGGGTTGGTGCTCCACAACCTCGCCGCCGGAACCCACTGGATCGAGGTCGAGCACCGGGGCGCGAAGCAGGGCCTGGAGGTGCGGCTCCGGGGAGGGAGGGTGGCCACCGTGACCTTCGGCGTCAGCCGCCTCGCCATGCTGTCGCGGATCAGGCTCGAGGTCCAGCCCGACCAGGTCTCTCCGGAGGCCTGGAGGCGGTCGTTCTCCGACCTGCTCCTCGAGGAGGACTTCCTTCAGGAGGGAGAGGTCCCCGCCCTCGACTGACGGGAGCCGGGGCGGCCGAAGCCGCCCCGAGCGCTCAGCGGTAGACCTTCATCTCGCCGCGCTGCAGCCGCCCCCAGTACTCGTTCAGCGTCGCCTTGATCTGCCGGCTCAGCAGCACTCCCCCGAGGATGTTGGGGAAGGCCATGCCGAGGATCATCATGTCCGAGAACCCGATGACGTTGCCCAGGGTGACCACCGATCCGGCGAAGACGAAGAACACGAAGATCAGCCGATAGATGAGGACCGAGCCCTGGCCGAAGAGGTACTCCCAGGCGCGCTCGCCGTAGTAGGACCAGGAGATCATCGTCGAGTAGGCGAAGAGCAGGACCGCCACGGCCAGCACGTAGCGGCCCCGGGGATGAAGGAGTCGAAGGCGGCGGCGGTCATGCGCACGCCGACGATGCTGCCGCCCCCCGACTGGAACTCGGGCTGCTCGAAGACGCCGGTGATGGTGCAGACCAGCGCCGTCATCAGGCAGATGACGATGGTGTCGATGAAGGGGCCGATCATGGCCACCATGCCCTCGCGCGCGGGCTCGTCGGTCTTGGCCGCGGCGTGGGCGAAGGCGGCCGAGCCGAGGCCGGCCTCGTTGGAGAAGGCGGCGCGCCGGACGCCCATGACGAGGACCCCGAGGAAGCCGCCGTACATCGCCGGACCGGTGAAGGCGTCGGAGACGATCCGCGCGAGGGTGGCCGGCACCGCCTGGATGTTCCACACGATGATGAAGATCGCGGTGATGGCGTAGAGCAGGCACATGCCGGGGACGATCCGCGACGTCACCCGGCCGATGCGGCGGATGCCGCCGATGATGACCAGGGCCACGAGGCCGGCCATGATCAGGCCCATGGCCCAGTTGTAGCTCTTGAACCACGGCGACACGGTGGCGAGGATCTCGAGGGTCTGGTTGGCCTGGAACATGTTGCCGCCGCCCAGGGAGCCGCCGATGGTGAGGAAGGCGAAGATCACCGCCAGGGTGCGGCCGAACTGGGCCAGGCCGATCGTCGCCAGCCCCTTCTCGAGGTAGTACATCGGTCCGCCGGAGACGCGGCCGTCGGGGTGGACGTTGCGGTACATCACCGCCAGGGTGCAGGAGGCGAGCTTGGAGGACATGCCGATGAGGGCGGTGAGGAGCATCCAGAACACCGCCCCGGGCCCGCCGACGCTGACGGCGATGGCGACGCCGGCGATGTTGCCGAGGCCGATCGTCGCCGACAGGGCGCTGGTGAGGGCCTGGAAGTGGGAGATCTCGCCCGGGTCGTCGGGGTTGTCGTAGCGCCCGCGGATGATGTCGATGGAGTGCTTGAAACCGCGGATCGACAGCCAGCCGAAGTAGAAGCTGAAGTAGACGCCGCCGGCCACGAGGACGGCGACGATGAGGGGGACGCCGGTCCCGAAGTCGATGAAGAGGAAGGTCTCCAGCAGCTTGACGGTGTCGGCGAAGAGCGCGTCGAGGCGGCTCAGGTGATGCTGGATCCCGCTCCCACCGGCTGCGTCCTCGGCCAGGGCCGGGGCCGCCAAGGTGGTGAGCAGGAAGAGGGCTCCCAGGGCTCTGCCCATGGATTCCTCCTCTTTCGGGTCGGGTGTGTGGGTGAGGGATTCTGCGGCAGGCTGTGCGTTCCAGTATAGGCGGCCGGCCTCCGGGCGATCAAGACCGGACCCGGCTGGGACGGCCTCAAGCGGGGAGCCACTCCGGTGACGGTCCTTCGATCCTGACGGCGAGCCGCTCCGGCCTGGTGGGGCCGCCTTCGGGGGCGCGCTCGATCACCATCAGCGCCATCGGCGCGCGCTCCGGGCGCGCCTCCCGCATGGCCGCGAAGAAACGCAGGTTCTCGGCTTCGACCACGTCCGGGTCGGGTGAGGTTCCGCTGCAGATCAGCAGCGGGACCCGGAGGCCCCGGCGCTGCGCCGTTTCCAGGGTGAGGGCGGTGTGGTTCAGCGTCCCGAGGCCGGGGCGGACGACCACCGCCAGGGCCGCGTCCAGTCGCAGGGCGAGGTCGGCGAAATCCCGCCGCTCGTCGATCGGCACGAGGAGCCCCCCCGATCCCTCCACGAGGGTGAGGTCGTGGGCCGCGGCCACCGACTCGCACCGCCGCGCCAGGCCCTCGAAGTCGATCGGCCGTCCGGCGCGCCTCGCCGCGATCAGCGGCGCCAGCGGCTCGGGGAAGGAGGCCAGCGTCCCCAGGGTCACGCCGGTGCCGCGCAGGGCGCCGCGGTAGAACGCCTCGTCGCCGTCGACCTCCGGGTCGGCGCCGGTCTGCACCGCCTTGATCAGGGCCACCTGTCCCGCCCGCGACGCCTTCCACGCCAGCCAGGCGGCGGCGACCGTCTTGCCGACGCCGGTGTCGGTCCCGGTCACCAGCACGGTCCTACCCAACGAAGGACTCCATCGCCCCGATGACCTGCCGCAGGTGCTCCTCCTCGTGGGCCGCGGTGACCCCGAAGCGGATCCGCGACGTGCCGCGGGGCACCGCGGGGGGCCGCACCGCCCGCGCCAGGATGCCGTGCGCCTTGAGATGTTCCTCCGCGGCTACCGCCGCCGCCGGCCTGCCCAGGAGCAGCGGCACGATCTGCGAGGCGGAGCGGCAGGCCGGGTAGCCGAGGCGCCCCAGACCGGAGCGCAGTGTCCCGCCGAGGTCGAGGACCCGCTGCCGGCGCCAGGGCTCGTTGCGCGCGACCTCCAGGGCGGCGGTGGCCGCGGCCACCGCCGACGGCGGCAGGGCGGTGTCGAAGAGGAAGGTGCGGGCGCGGTCGACGAGGTAGTCGACGAGAGTCCCGTCGCCGGCGGCGAAGCCGCCGATCGAGCCCAGCGCCTTCGACAGGGTGCCGGTGACGACGGCCGGCGTCTCGAGATCCAGATCCCCGAGGAGACCGGCGCCGTCTCCGAAGACCCCGATGGCGTGCGCCTCGTCGACGATCAGCAGCGCCTCGTGCCGGGAGGCGGTCTTCCCGAGGGCCCGGAGGGGCGCCAGGTCGCCGTCCATGCTGAAGACGCTCTCGGTGACGACCAGGCGCCGGCGGGCGGGGGTCTGCCGCAGGAGGTCGTCGAGGCGGCCGGCATCGTTGTGCGGGAAGGCCAGGGCGGTGGCGCGGGACAGCCTGGCGCCGTCGATGATCGAGGCGTGGGAGCGCTCGTCGTGGAAGATCGCGTCCCCCCGCCCGGCCAGGGCGGCGAGGACCCCCAGGTTGGCCATGTACCCCGAGCTGAAGAGCAGGCAGGAAGGCCGCCCCGTCAGCCGCGCCAGGCGTTCCTGCAGCTCCTCGTGCAGGGGGGTGGAGCCGTGCAGCAGCCGCGCCGACCCGGCGCCGGCGCCGAACCGGAGGGCCGCTTCTCCCGCCGCCGCGGTCACCTCCGGATGCGCCGCGAGCCCGAGGTAGTCGTTCGAGGTGAACAGGACGTACTCGCGGCCGGAGAGGGTGGCCCGGACCCCCGTCCGGCTCTCCGGGGTCACCACCGACCGGCGCAGACCGAGCCGCCCGAGACGCCGGCGCTCGGAGCGCAGGAACTCAGCCCAGGGCCGGGGTGGACCGGGCGACGCTGTCGAGTCCATACCTCACCGCCTCGCAGATCCGTGAGAGCTCGCCTTCCTCGATGGAGAGGGGGGGCATGAGGACGACGGTGTCCCCGATGGGGCGGACGAAGACGCCGCGGTCCCTGGCTTTCATGCAGGCCCGCCATCCGGTCTGCTCCGAGGCGGGCAGCGGCCGTCGGGAGGCGCGGTCGGCGACCAGATCGACGGCGGCCATCAACCCCTGCTGGCGGATCTCCCCCACCAGGGGATGCTCGCCGAGGACCTCCTCCAGCCTCTCGCCGAGGAAGGCGGCGCGGTCGGCAACCCTCTCCAGGACCGGCTCGCGCTCGAAGATGTCGAGGCTCGCCAGGGCGGCGGCGCAGGCGATCGGGTTCCCCCCGTAGGTATGCCCGTGGTAGAAGGTCCTGGCGTAGTCGTGCGGGTCGTGGAAGGCTTCGTACACCTCTTCGCTCGCCACCGTCGCCGACAGGGGCAGGCAGCCGCCGCTGATCCCCTTTCCCAACACCATGATGTCCGGGCGAACTCCCTCGAGGCCGCAGGCGAACATGGCGCCGGTCTTGCCGAAGCCGGTGGCCACCTCGTCGGCGATGAGCAGCACGTCGTTGGCGCGGCAGAGGTCGGCGATCCGGCGGAGATGGCCTTCCGGCGCCACGACGATCCCCGCGGCGCCCTGGACCCGGGGCTCGACGACCACGGCGGCGATCTCTCCGGCGTGCTGGTCGAGCAGACGCTCCAGCGAGCCGAGGCAGGCGAGGCTGCAGCCGCTTGCCGGCGAGCAGAGCCCGCAGCTGCGGGGACGGGGGTTGGCGAACCGCAACGGCTCGAACATGGCCGACTCGTACGGCTTGCGGAAGGGCCCCTCGCCTCCCAGCGAGGCGGCGCCGAGGGTGTCGCCGTGGTAGGCCATCTCCATCACCGCGAAGCGGCGGCGCTCGGGCCGGCCGGTGTTGACCCGGTACTGGAGCGCCATCTTGAGGGCCGCCTCGACGGCGCTGGCGCCGTCGGAGCTGTAGAAGAAGCGGGTCAGCCCCCCCGGGACGTGGGCGGCGAGCCGTTCCGTCAGCTCGATGGCGGGGGAGTGGGCGGCTCCGAGGAGGGTGCTGTGCTGCAGGCGCTCCGCCTGGCGCCGGATCGCCTCGACGATGTGCGGGTGCCCGTGGCCGTGGACGATCGCCCAGATCGAGGCCACGGCGTCGATGTACTCGCGGCCGTCCCTGTCGATGATGCGGTTGCCCTCGGCGCGGTCGATGACCAGCCTCGGCTCGCTGTCGTAGCGGGCCATGGGCGTGAAGGCGTTCCAGATGCCGGGCGGCGACCCCGCGGTCACGCCTCTTCGACCTCGAAGCCCATGTCCTCGATCATCTGCAGGGCCTCCCCCGTGCCCTGTCCGGGGGTGGTGAGGTAGCCCTCGACGAAGATCGAGTTCGCCGCGTAGAGAGCCAGCGGCTGCAGCGACCGCAGATGCAGCTCGCGCCCTCCGGCGACGCGGATCTCCCGGTGTGGATGCAGCAGCCGCGCCAGGCAGAGTATCCGCAGGCAGTGCAGGGGGGTCAGCCTCCACGTCCCCTCGAGGGGGGTTCCGTCGATGGGGTGGAGGAAGTTGATCGGTATCGACTGCGGGTCGAGGTCGCGGAGCGCCATGAGGACGTCGATCACGTCCTCGTCGGTTTCCCCCATGCCGAAGATGGCGCCGCTGCACAGGTCGAGGCCCGCCTTGCGCGCCGCCTCCAGGGTCTTCACGCGGTCGCCGTATCCGTGGGTGGTGACGATGCCGGGGGTGAACCGCTCGCTGGTGTTGAGGTTGTGGTTCAACCGGTCGACACCGGCCTCCTTCAGGGCCTTCGCCTTCTCTTCGTCGAGGAGACCGACGCAGGCGCAGATCCCGATGCCGACCTCCTCGCGGATCGCGCGCACGGCGCCGGCCAGGTACTCCACCTCGCCCCAGGTGGCGCCCCGGCCGCTGGTGACGATGCAGAAACGCCGGGCCCGGGAGCGGCGGGCGGCGTGTGCTTCTTCGAGGAGCCGCTCGCGGCTGACCATGGGGTACTTCTCGATCGCCGCTTCCGACAGGCGCGACTGCGAGCAGTAGCCGCAGTCCTCGGGACAGAGGCCGCTCTTGGCGTTCATCAGGACATGGAGGTGCACCTTGTCGCCGCAGAAGCGGCGGCGCACCCGCCAGGTCTCGGCGAGCAGGCCGGGGACCTCGCCGTCGGGGGTGTCGAGGACCGCGGCGCACTCCTCGCGCGTGAGGGGGTCGCCGGCGATCGCCCTGTCGGCGAGGGCGGCGTGGCAGGGAAGGGTGGGGGACTCGGTCATGGGATGCATGCCGCTTGCGGGAGCCGCCATCAGGCGGCGGCCGCCGAAAAGAGGAGGGCGGCGTTGTGGCCGCCGAAACCGAAGGAGTTGGAGAGCACCCGCGACAGCGGCTTCCGCAGCACCTCGCCCGGCACGCGGGCGATTTCCGTCACGTCGATGCAGTCGCAGTTGATCGTGGGGGGCACGGCCCCCGCCTCGATCGCCTTGACCGCGGCCACCGCCTGGGCCGCCCCGGAGGCGGCGAACATGTGGCCCGTCATCGCCTTGACCGCGGTCACCGGGATGGCGCCGAGGGCCGCCCCGAGGGAGGCGCCGAGGGCGCGGGCCTCGGCGGCGTCGCCCGCCCGCGTGCCGGCGGCATGGGCGAAGACCGCGTCGACCTCGCGGGGGCCGGTCCCGGACTTCTCCAGGGCCCGGGTGATCGCCCGCGCCGCGGTCGCACCGGTCGGGTCCGGGCGCGTCTCGTGGACGGCGTCCGTCGTCGCCCCGTACCCGGAGAGCTCGGCGTAGACGCGGGCGCCGCGGCCGCGGGCGTGCTCCCGTTCTTCCAGAACCAGGGCAGCCGCACCTTCGGCGAGGACGAAGCCGTCGCGGTCGCGGTCGAAGGGGCGGCAGGCCCGGTGCGGCTCGGCGTTGCGCCGCGACAGCGCCCCGAGGGCGTTGTCGCCGGCGAGGGTGAGGGGGGTGATGCAGGCCTCGGCGGCGCCGGCGACCATCACCTCGGCATCCCCCCT
Source organism: uncultured Gemmatimonadaceae bacterium (assembly GCA_964512165.1). GTDB lineage: Bacteria > Latescibacterota > UBA2968 > UBA8231 > UBA8231 > UBA8231. The sequence goes on from CAZEHQ010000037.1 coordinate 11,663, forward strand.
GCGGATGATCTCGGATGCCTCGCCGAGGGCGTGGCCGCCGGTGGCGCACGCCGAGGCGAGGGCGAAGCCCGGGCCGCGCAGGTCGAGGAGCATCGCCGCCTGGGCGGCGGCCATGTTGTTGAGCATGCGCGGGATCACCAGGGGGCTGGCCGCTTTCGGCGAGGGTTGGGGACCGAGGGCCGCCGCGGCCTGAAGGGCCGTGCTTTCGCCCCCGTGGCTGGAGCCGAGGACGATCCCCGCCTGCCAGGGATCGTGGCCCTCGGCGCCGGCGTCGCGCCAGGCCTGCAGCGCCGCCGCGACTCCGAACAGGGCGTAGCGGTCCAGGCGCCGGAGGCGCTTGCGGTCGATCCCGGCGGGCAGGCTGAAGCCGGCGACCTCGCCGGCGATGCGCACCGGGAAGGCCCCGGCATCGAAGAGGGTGATCGGCCCGACCCCGGATTGGCCGGCGCACAGCCGGTCCCAGAAACGCGCCGCACCGGAGCCGAGAGGCGTCACCGCCCCGAGGCCGGTGACGACGACCCCCCGGCTCACCGATTCACCACCTTCGGCTGCCGGTCGGCCGGCGCCGACGGGCTCGTTTTCATGGCATCTCGACGGGTGTGCGGGAATCCTTGACAGTCCTCGGCGGCGGCCCTAACCTAACTCAACTTCAGGACGATGTCACAGCGCCGGTTCCCGGTGCGTATCCAGTCCACACCTCCCCCCACGGATCGACAGCAAGCCTTGTCCTGCCACCCGACGCGTCCGGTCTGCGCCCTCCCGCCACATCGGGCCCTCCGGCCAGCGTCTCCCAGATATCGGTTCCGCCCCCGTACCGCCGCCGAGGGCGCGCCGCCCCCGGGTGCGGCCATCCGCCTCGCGGGCATGAGCCGCTCCCATGGCTGAGAAGCGCTCCTTCACCCTCCGCAAGGGTCTCGACCTGCCGATCACGGGCGAGTGCCGGCAGGTCGTGGAGGACGCGCCCGCCCCGGCGCGAGTGGCCCTCGTCGGCCTCGACTACCACGACCTGCGGCCGACCATGGCGGTGCAGGAGGGCGACAGTGTCCGCGCCGGGCAGTTGCTCTTCGAGGACAAGCGGCGGCCCGGCCTGCGCTTCACCTCGCCCGGGTCCGGCAGGGTCGCCGGGGTGCACCGCGGCGACAAGCGCCGGCTCCTCTCCGTCATCGTCGAGCTGGACGACCGCGGCGGAGAGGAGACCTTCGACGTCGGCGGCCGCCGGCCCGAGGACCTGAGCCCCGAGCAGGTGCGCGGCGCCCTCGTGCAGTCGGGCCTGTGGACCGGGCTGCGGCAGCGCCCCTACAGCAAGGTGCCCCTGCCCGACACCCGCCCGCACTCGATTTTCGTCACCGCCATCGACACCAACCCGCTGTGCGCCGACCCCGCCGTCGCCCTCGCCGGCCGCGAGGACGCCTTCCGCACCGGCCTGGCCGCCCTCGGCCGACTGGGCGCCGGCGAGATCTACCTGTGCAAGGCCCCGGGCGCAGCCATCCCGGTGGACGGCGCCGACGTCACCGTGGCCGAGTTCAGCGGGCCCCACCCGGCGGGCCTGGCCGGGACCCACATCCACTTCCTCGACGGCGCCGGCCTGCAGAAGCCGGTGTTCTGGATCAACTACCAGGACGTGGCCGCCGTGGGCGACCTCTTTCTGACGGGGCGCATCAACCACGAGCGCATCGTCGCCCTCGGCGGGCCGGTGGTCGAGCGGCCCCGGCTCCTGCGCACGCGCATGGGCGCCTGCCTCGGCGATCTCGTCGCCGGGGAGCTGGCCTCGGGCGTCGAGGCGCGGGTTGTCTCCGGATCGCTGCTCGCCGGGCGGCAGGCCTCCGGGCCCCTCGACTTCCTCGGCCGCTGGCACCTGCAGGTCTCGGCGTTGCGCGAGAACCGCGAGCGCGAGCTTCTCGGCTGGCAGTCCCCGGGAGCCGACAAGTTCTCGGTGAAGCGGGTCTTCGCCTCGGCCATGCTCCCGGGGCGGCGGTTCGCCTTCGACACCAGCACCAACGGCTCGCCCCGGGCCATGGTGCCGGTGGGCTCCTACGAGGCGGTCATGCCCCTCGACATCCTGCCCACCTTCCTGCTTCGGGCCCTGATCACCGGCGACGCCGAGCGCGCCGTCGAGCTGGGCGCGCTGGAGCTCGACGAGGAAGACCTCGGCCTGTGCACCTTCGTCTGCCCGGGCAAGACCGAGTACGGGCCGCTGCTGCGGCAGAACCTCGAACTCATCGAGAGGGACTTCTGATCGTGCTGCGCCAGCTCCTCGACTCGGTGGAGCCCCACTTCGAGCGGGGCGGACGGCTCGAGCGGCTCTATCCGCTCTACGAGCTGGTCGACACGTTCCTGTACACCCCCTCCGACGTCACCCGCAACGCCGCTCACGTGCGCGACGGACTCGATCTGAAGCGCATGATGATCACCGTCGTCCTGGCCATGGTGCCGTGCATCTTCATGGCCATGTGGAACACGGGGTACCAGGCGAACCTGGCCCTGGCCGAGCTCGGCCGGACCTCCGCCGACGGCTGGCGCGGCATCGTCCTCACCGTCCTCGGCGTCGGCGTCGACCCGGGCAGCCTGGTGGCCAACGTCGTCCACGGCGCCCTCTGGTTCCTGCCGGTCTTCCTGGTGTGCAACGCCGTGGGCGGCTTCTGGGAGGCCCTGTTCTCGACGATCCGCCGCCACGAGGTGAACGAGGGCTTCCTGGTGACGGGCATGCTCTTTCCCCTCACCCTGCCGCCGACGATCCCCCTGTGGCAGGTGGCGGTGGGCATCTCCTTCGGCGTCGTCATCGGCAAGGAGATCTTCGGCGGCACGGGCAAGAACTTCCTCAACCCCGCCCTCACCGCCCGCGCCTTCCTCTACTTTGCCTATCCCGTGGAGATCACCGGGGACCGCATCTGGGTCGCCGTCGACGGCTACTCCCGGGCCACCCCCCTCGGCCAGGTGCCGGCCGACGGCATCGCCCCCATGGAGGCGGGCCTCACCAAGATGCAGGCCTTCCTCGGGCTGTTGCCCGGGTCGATGGGCGAGACCTCGGTCCTCGCCTGCCTCATCGGGGCCGTCATCCTCATCGCCACCGGCATCGGCTCCTGGCGCATCATGGCCAGCATGACGGCCACCACCTTCCTGCTGGCCTGGCTGCTGCACCAGGTGGACAGCCAGACCAACCACATGTTCGCCCTGGACCCCGTGTGGCACCTGCTGCTCGGAGGCTTCGCCTTCGGCTGCGTGTACATGGCCACCGACCCGGTGTCGGCCTCCTTCACCAACCTCGGCAAGTGGCTCTACGGCGCTCTCATCGGGGTCATGACCGTGCTCATCCGGGTCGTCAACCCGGCCTTCCCCGAGGGGGTGATGCTCGCCATCCTCTTCGGCAACATCTTCGCCCCGGTCTTCGACTACATCGTGGTGCAGGCCAACATCCGCCGGCGCGCCCTGCGCACCGCCGTTTCGTAGGAGACGGCCCCATGGCCCGAGAGACCATCGGCCAGACCTTCACCGTCGCCTTCCTCCTGTGCGTCGTCTGCTCGGTCCTCGTCTCCGGGGCGGCGGTGGTGCTCCGGCCCACCCAGGAGATCAACAAGCTGCTGGACAAGAAGCGCAACATCCTGATGGCGGCGGGCCTCTCCGAGGAGGGCGGCAGCGTCGACGAGCTCTTCGAGCGCATCGACGTCCACGTCGTCGACCTGGCCACCGGCGGCTACGTCGACGGCATCGATCCCGGCACCTACGACTACATCGCCGCCGCCGCCGACCCCGAGCAGGGCGTGGACACCTCGGACCTGGGCAGCCGCGCCGGCATCCGGCGCCGCGCCAAGTTGATGCCCGTCTACCTGGTCAGCCGCCGGGGCGAGGTCGACAAGGTGATCCTGCCGATCTTCGGCCGGGGGCTGTGGTCGACGCTCTACGGCTTCGTCGCCCTCGACCGGGACGACCTCAACACGATCCGCAGCCTCGTCTACTACCAGCACGGCGAGACCCCCGGCCTCGGCGGCGAGGTCGACAACCCCGCCTGGAAGGCGCAGTGGAACGGCAAGCGCGCCTTCGGCGACGACGGCCGCGTGGCGGTCCGCATCCCCCGCGGCGCCGTCGCCGCCGGCGCCCCGGACGCCGTGCACAGCGTCGACGGACTGTCGGGGGCCACCATCACCTCGCGCGGCGTGCAGGACATGCTCCACTACTGGCTCGGGGAAGAGGGCTACGGACCCTTCCTGGGCCGGCTGCGGGACGAAGGAGAGGCTTGACCATGGGCAAGGCCCGAGACACCCTGCTGGCTCCCGTCTTCAAGAACAACCCCATCGCCCTGCAGATCCTCGGGATCTGCTCGGCCCTGGCGGTGACCAGCAAGCTCGAGACGTCGGTCACAATGTGCCTGGCGGTGATCTTCGTCCTCGTGTTCTCCAACGGCGCCATCAGCCTGATCCGCCAGCACATCCCCACCAACATCCGCATGATCGTGCACATGACGGTCATCGCCTCCCTGGTGATCATCGTCGACCAGTTCCTGCGCGCCTACGCCTTCGGCATGAGCAAGCAGCTGTCGGTCTTCGTGGGGCTCATCATCACCAACTGCATCATCATGGGCCGGGCCGAGGCCTTCGCCATGAAGGAGGGCGTCGGGCTGAGCATGCTCGACGGCCTCGGCAACGCCCTCGGCTACAGCCTGATCCTGCTGGTGGTGGGCGTCTTCCGCGAGCTCTTCGGCTCGGGCAAGCTCTTCGGCGCCGAGATCCTGGCCCTGGCCTCGGAGGGCGGCTGGTATGTGCCCAACGGCCTGATGCTGCTGCCGCCGAGCGCGTTCTTCATCATCGGCGCCTTCATCTGGGTGCTGCGCAGCTTCAAGCGCTACGAGGATCAGATCGAGGAGGGGGCGTGATGTTCGAGGCCGGACTCAACCTGTTCGTCAAGGCGGTCTTCGTCGAGAACATCGCCCTCGCCTTCTTCCTCGGCATGTGCACCTTCCTGGCCGTCTCCAAGCGCGTATCCACGGCCTTCGGCCTCGGCATCGCCGTCGTCGTCGTGCAGACGATCACCGTGCCCCTCAACAATCTGGTCTACCGCCACCTGCTGCGCGAGGAGGCCCTGGCCGCCCTCGGTCTCGGCGGCGTCGACCTCACTTTCGTGGGGCTCATCAGCTACATCGGCGTCATCGCCGCCAGCGTGCAGATCCTGGAGATGTTCCTCGACAAGTACGTTCCGGCCCTCTACAACGCCCTGGGCATCTTCCTGCCCCTGATCACGGTGAACTGCGCCATCCTCGGCGGCTCCCTGTTCATGGTCGAGCGCGACTACGGCTTCGGCGAGAGCGTCGTCTACGGCGTCGGCTCCGGCGTCGGCTGGGCCCTGGCCATCGTCGGGCTGGCCGGCATCCGCGAGAAGCTGCGCTACGCCGACATCCCCCCGGGCCTGCGCGGCCTGGGCATCACCTTCATGACCGTGGGCCTGATGGCCATGGCCTTCATGGCCTTCTCCGGCATCCAGCTGTAGGGAGCGACCGACAAGATGATCGACAGTGTCCTTGGCGGCGTGGGCATGTTCACCGGCGTGGTCCTGGCCCTGGTGGCCGTCATCCTGGCGGCGCGCTCCAAGCTCGTGGCCACGGGGGACGTCAACATCCAGGTCAACGGCGAGCGCGACGTGGTCACGCCGGCGGGCGGCAAGCTGCTGAACGTGCTCGCCGACAACGGCCTTTTCGTCTCCTCGGCCTGCGGCGGCGGCGGCACCTGCGCCCAGTGCCGGGTCAAGATCCACGACGGCGGCGGCGAGATCCTGGACACCGAGAAGGAGCACATCACCCGGCGCGAGGAGAAGGAGGGGGAGCGCCTCTCCTGCCAGGTGACGGTCAAGCAGGACATGAAGATCGAGGTGCCGGCCGAGGTCTTCGGGGTGAAGCGCATGGAGTGCGAGGTCGTCTCCAACGACAACGTGGCCACCTTCATCAAGGAGCTGGTCCTCAAGCTGCCCGAGGGCGAGACGCTGGACTTCCAGTCCGGCGGCTTCATCCAGATCGAGGTGCCGCCCTTCGAGTGCAGCTTCCGCGAGTTCGACATCGACGAGCGCTTCCACGAGGACTGGGACCGGTTCAAGGTCTGGGACCTGCGCACGGTGGGCACCGAGACGGCGGTGCGGGCCTACTCCATGGCCAACCACCCGGCCGAGGGCGACATCGTCATGCTCAACATCCGCATCGCCACGCCGCCCATCGACCGCAAGGCCGGCGGCTGGGAGAAGGTGAATCCCGGTCTCGCCTCGTCGTACACCTTCGCCCTCGACCCCGGCGACAAGGTGACGATCTCCGGCCCCTACGGGGAGTTCTACATCCAGGAGACCGACCGCGAGATGTGCTACATCGGCGGCGGCGCCGGCATGGCGCCCCTGCGCTCGCACCTGTTCCACCTGTTCCACACCGAGGGTACGCAACGCAAGGTCTCCTACTGGTACGGGGCGCGGTCGAGCAAGGAGCTGTTCTACGAGGACCACTTCCGCGACCTCGAGGAGAAGTTCCCGAACTTCTCCTTCCACGTGGCCATGTCCGAGCCCCTGCCCGAGGACAACTGGACCGGCCCCACGGGGTTCATCCACCAGGTCGTCCTCGAAGAATACCTGAACAAGCACCCGGCGCCGGAGGACATCGAGTACTACCTCTGCGGTCCTCCCATGATGCTCAAGGCGGTTCTCGCCATGCTCGACGATCTGGGCGTCGAAGAGGAGATGATCCGCTTCGACGACTTCGGCAGCTGAGGCTCCCTCCGCGAGCGCTTGCACGGCCCCCATGACCCTCTTTCTATCAGCCCTCGTCGTCTTCGCCCTGGTGATCGCCGGCATGGCCGTGGGGGTGATCCTCGGCAACCGCAGGATCACCGGCTCCTGCGGCGGCCTGGCCAACCTGCAGACCGGGGACGGCGAGCCCATGTGCGAGTGCGGGGCCCGGCCCGGTGACTCCTGCGGCACCGGCCGCGAGGGCCGCTTCGACCCGGCCGCGTCACCCGCCGCGGGGCCACTCCGGGAGATCCGCGAGAAGGCCACCGTCTGAAGCCGAAGGGCGGTCTCCCGCGGCGCCGGGACCACCTCCAACCCCGGGAGGCCGGTCGTTGACCGCTTACCTGCCCCTCGTCACCTATCTCGGCCTCTGGCTGCTGCTGGGGGCCCTGGCCGCGCTCCTGAGTCGCGCCCTCGCAGGCCCCGCCACGAAGCCCCCGTCCTCCGCCATGGCCGGCGGCGGCGAGGTCGAGACCGGGGACCCGTGGCGGCCCCTCGCCTGGCTCGCCCCGGCCCTTTCCGGCGCCGTCCTGCTGCTCGTGCTCCTCGCCGCGGGGCCCGAAGGTGCCGGAGCCGTCCTTCCGATGCTGCTCCTCGTCCTGGTGGTCGCCATTGTCCTGATCCACGCCGGGCGCCGGGGAGGCCCGCCCTCCCCGCCGGAGTCAAGGTGACGGTCACCGCCCCGCCGGAGGCCGCGGCGGCGGCCATGGAGGTCTCCGCCGGCCGGCTGGAGACGCAGGTGGCGGCCCTGCTGGCGGCGGACCCGACGCTGCACCTGGTCGACCTCACCGCCGTGGGCGGCGTGAGCGCCGGTCGTCGGTTCCGCGCGGTCTACCAGCTCCGCTCGGCGGCGGGCAACCGGGTCCGGCTGACCGCCGCCGGCACCGGCGAGTTGCCGGGGCTGGCGCACATCTGGCCCGCGGCCGACTGGCCGGAGCGGGAGATGGCCGGCCGCTTCGGGATGCACATCGGGGGGCGGGAAGACCTGCGGCCCCTGTTCTCCGCCTCGCAGGCCATGGCCCCCGGAGAGATGCCGCCAACGCCGCCGGAGGGGGAGGTGCCGATCCACGATCCCTCGGAGGCCACCCCTTTCCGCCTCGACCTGGGGGCGCGCCTGCGCGACGGCCGGATCGAGACCGCTACGGCCCGCCCGGGACGGCTCCACAGCGGCTTCGAGAGACTCGCCGAGGGCCGCACATGGGCCCAGCTGCCGGTGCTGGCCGAGAGCCTCAACGAGCAGGCGCCGTTCGCGCCCGGGCTGGCGGCGGTCCTCGCCGCCGAGGCCCTGCTGGGAATCACGCCGCCGCCCCGATGCACCTGGGTGCGAATGCTGCTGGCCGAGATCAGCCGCATCGGCGCCCACTGCGCCTGGCTGGCCAACCTCGCGGGGCCCGATTCCGCCCTGTGGGGCCAGGCCCTGACCGCCCGGGAGTCGGTGGCGCGCTTCCTCTGCGCCGCCGCCGGCAGCCGCTGGGCCACCGGCACGCAGCGCCTCGGCGGGATCGCCGCCGACGTGCCCGCCGGCGCCAACCGCTTGCTGGCCGACCTGGGGGGCGCCGTAGACCGGCTGCGCTCCGATGCCCTGCGCGGCACCGTGGACCAACGGCACTGGCGCCGCCGCTTCTCCGGCGCCGGCGTTCTCGACGCCGCCGAGGCCCTGGGCGCCGGGGCCACGGGGCCGGCCGCCCGCGCCGCGGGGATCGACCTGGACGTGCGGCGCACCGATCCCTATCTGGCGTACGAGGAGGTCCGGTTCCGCGTGCCCACGGCGGATTCCGGCGACGTCGCCGACCGTACGCGGGTCCGTCTCGAGGAGATGGGGGAGTCCCTCTCCATCGCCCGGCAGTGCGTGGCCGGAGCCCCCGGCGGGCCGACCCTGGCGCACGAGGCCCCCCGGCCGACGGTGCGCTCCACGGAGCCCGCCGAGCTGATCGACCACTTCGAGCGCTGGATGGACGGGCACGGGTACCGTCCCGAGCGGTCGGACGTCTACTTCCCCATCGAGTCCGCCGACGGCGAGCTGGCCTTCTACCTGGCTTCCGACGGCGCCGGCGGAGCGGCCCGGGTCCACCTGCGCTCACCGTCCCTGTACCACTTCCGCGTCCTCCCGGGGTTGCTGGTGGGGCTCGGGTACGCCCAGGCACCACAGGTGGCGGCCAGCCTCAACGTCATCGCTTCCGAGATGGACCGGTGAACGAGGCCCTGGAGCAGCGCGCCCGGCAGCTGCTGAGCCGCTACCCCCGGCCCTCCGGGGCCCTGATGCCCCTCATCGACCTGGTGCTGACCGACCGCGGCGCCTGCGAGCTCGAGGCGGCGCGCTGGATCGCCGGGCTCACGGGACTGTCGGCCGCCGCCGTCGCCGGGATCGCCTCCAGCCGCGGCGGCGGCCGGTCCCGGGACCGGGTGCGCGTCTGCGCAGGGTTGAGCTGCCGGCTCATGGGGGGCGACGAGGTCGGCCGCCGGCTGCGGGCACGTCTCGGCGATCTCGTGATCCCCGTCCCCTGCCTCGGCGTCTGCTCGGCGGCGCCCGCCTTCGTGCGGGGGGGGCGCCTCTTCGAGGGGCTGACCCCCGCGCGTCTCGACGACCTTGTCTCCGGAGAGGCGGCGTGAACGAGCACCGCCTGCTCTTCGAGGGCATCGACGTCCCCGACGTCGACCGCTACCACGTCTACCGCCGGCGCGGCGGCGGCGGCCTCGCCCGGGCCCTGGCCCTGGGAGCGGAGGGGGTGGTGGAGGAGGTGACGGCCTCCGGTCTGCGCGGCCGCGGGGGATCCTGGCGGCCGGTGGGGGAGCGCTGGCAGGTCCTGCGGGAGCGCGGCGGGACCCGCTACCTGGTGGCCGACCTGCTCGAGCCGGAGCCGGCCCGTTTCCGCGACCGCAAGCTGGCGGAGCGGCACCCCCACCGCCTGCTGGAGGGCGTGCGCATCGCCGCCCTGGCCACCGGCGCCGCGGCGGCCTTCCTCTGCATCCGCGCCGACGCGGTGCGGGCGCGGAGGGCCCTGGCCGCGGCCCTGGCGGAGCTGCACGACGCGGGAGAGATCGGCGGCCACGGTCTGTCCATCCACCTGCACCCCGTGCCCGGACCCCTCCCGGTCGCCGCGGGCGACAGCCTGGTCCTGAACCTGATCGAAGGCGGCCGCCCCGAGCCGAGGGCAGCGGACGGCACCCCGGGGCCGGCCACCACCCTCTTCGGTGAGCCCGCCGCCGTGCATACCGCCTCCACCCTCGGCTACCTGCCGCAGGTGATGGCGGGGGGGAGCGCCGCCTTCCGCGCCGTGGGCAGCGCCTCGGCGCCGGGGACCCAGGTCTTCTGCATCAGCGGCCTCGTGCGCCGTCCGGGCCTGTACGAGGTGGCCCTGGGTTCGGGCACCTTCCGCGGTCTCGTGGAGGGGCTCGCGGGAGGGACGCTCGATGGCCGGCCCCTGAAGTTCGTCCTCCACTCCGGGTACGGCTCCCGGCCCGTGCTGCGCGAGGCCGATCTCGACCGGCCCGTCGATCCCGGGGCCTGGAGCAGCCCTGGCGGCGGCGGCCTCGAAGGCGACTTCGGATCGGGAGCCGTCATTGTCGCCGACGAGACGGTCTGCGCCGTGGACACGGCCCGGCTGGTGGCGGCCTCCCTGGCCGGCGCGTCCTGCGCCCAGTGCCCGCCATGCCGCGAGGGTTTGGCCTGGGCTGCCGGGGCCCTGGAGCGGCTCGAGGCCGGCGCCTCGAGCGCGGGGGAGCTGGAGCACCTGCGCTCCAGGACCGCGTCCCTCGCCTCGCCCCTGGCTCTGTGCGGGCACGGACCCCTCGGAGGTTCCGCGGTCAGTGCCCTGGCCGCCGCTTTCGCCGAGGAGTTCGAGGCCCATCTGGACGGCGGCTGCCCGGTGGCCAAGGACTTGTCCATGAAGTCTCCCGAGAGCATCCACGTGCGGTTCTGATGGCCATCGTCACCATCCATGTGGACGGCGAGCCCGTGGAGGCTCGGGAGGGGGCGAACCTCCTGACGACCCTGCTGTCGGCTGGCCGCGCGCTGCCGCACCCCTGCTTCCATCCGGCCCTCTCGGCGCCGGCCTCCTGCCGTCTGTGCGTGGCCTCCCTGGAGGGGCCGGAGGGCCGGGAGCTGATCACCGCCTGCAACCAGAGGGTCCGCGGGGGGATGTCGGTCTCCCTCGATGCGCCCGAAGCGGCGCAGGCCCGAGAGCGCGTGCTCGACGACCTGCTGCTGCGCCACCCGGCGGACTGCGCCGTCTGCGAGCGGGCCGGCGAGTGCGAGCTGCAGGAAGCGGTGCGGGTGGCCGGGGGCGGCCGAACGCCATCGACGGCGCCGGGAGAGCCGGAGCGTCTCGTTCTCGGGCCGAGGCTGATCCTCGACCGCCGCCGGTGCATCCTGTGCACACGCTGTGTCCGCTTCGGCGAAGAGGTCTCCGGGGAGCCGGGCCTGGCCGTCGAGGGCGGCGCGGCCGGCGCCCGCATCGGCGCCAGCGCCGGCGATCGGATCGCGGGGGCCATGAGCGGCAACCTCCTGGACCTGTGCCCGGCGGGGGCCCTGAGCGATCCCGACGAACGCGAGGCCCCGCCGCCGTGGCGGCTGACGGGGGTCTCCAGCGTTTGCGCCGGGTGCGCCAGCGGCTGCGCCAACCGGGTGGACGTGCACGACGGCCGCGTGTGGAGGGTCAAGCCCCGGCCGGAGAATGCGGCCGGCGGCTTCTGGCTGTGCGATCACGGCCGCTACGGCTGGCAGCCGCAGGGCGAACGCCTGCTGGCTCCGCGCCGGGAGGGCCGGGAGACGGGTTGGGACACGGCCCTGGCCGGCGTTGCCGAAGAGATGGAGCAGGGGCGCCGCTCCGCGGTGATCCTGAGCCCCTACCTGACCAACGAGGAGGCCTTCCTGCTCATCCAGCTCGCCGGCCGGTGGAAGGCGGAGCTCTACTTGTGGGAGGAGGAGGACCCCGAGGGAGACCGCGTCTTTCCCGGAGGGTTCACGATCAGCGCTTCCAGGGGCCCGAACGCCGCCGGCGTCCGGGCCGTCGCCCGGGCCTCGGGACCGTCCCCGCTGCCGGCGCCCGACCTCCCCGTCGGCCTCGATGTGGTGTATGCCGTGGGAGGCTCGCTGTGCGAAGAGGGCCCGGGGATACCCCGGGGCCGGGAGACCCGGCTCATCTCCCAGGACCTCACCCCGTCGCCGCTGGTGGATGGCGCCGCCATCGCCCTGGCGGGCGCGAGCGCCTGGACCGAGAAGGAGGGCACCTTCGTCGATGGCCTCGGCCGGGTGCGGCGGGTCCGCTCCGCCGTCGAGCCCCCCGGCGACGCCAGACCGGACCTGTGGATCCTCAGCGCCCTCTGGCACGGCGGTCCGAGCCGCGATTCGGCCGACCAGGTCTTCGCGCGGCTGGCCCGGACCGGTCACGAACCCTTCGCCGGACTCGACTACGAAACCCTCGACGGGGATGACCATCCGACATCGGGGGCCGCCTTCGGCGGCGGCTGGACGAATTGGCTGCAGCGCCCCGGGCAGGTCCGCGCCGCCGACCTCGGCAGCCGGCCGTGACCTCGTCCGCCGACATCTCTTCCGGCGCCTTCCTCGCCCTCCTCGGCACCCTCGGTCTCGCTTTCGGCAGCGCCATCGTCGAGCGCGCGGCGGGAGCCCGCGTCTCCGGCCTTCGCCGTCCGCGCCTGCTCGGTCCCGTGGCCGACGCCGCAAAGGTGATGGCACGATCGGGGAGGCCGGCCCCCGGGGCGGGTGCCGCGGCCTTCGCCGCCCTGCTGCCCGCCCTGGCACTGGTCGCTCTCCTGCCCCCTGGCGCGGGCGTGGGAGGGCTGTTTCCCACGGGGGCGGCCACGGCGGGGGGAGCGGTGCAGGCGCTGGTGCTGGTGGCCCTGCTGGGGGTTTCGGCCCAGGCGTGGATTCTGCCGGCGGCCTTCGCCGGGGCCGAGGGGCGCCGGTCCCTGAGCGCGGGCGCGGTGACCATCGCGGGCTGCCACCTGGCCTTTCTGCTGGTGGCGGCGGCCCTGGTCACCGACGGCGTTCCGGTGCTGGCGTACTCCCGCACCCCGGGGGACTGGCCCCTGTGGTCCCATCCCGCGGGGGCGGCGGCCTGGGTCGGGGCCCTCGCCCTCCTCTGCCGCTGCACCGGATCGGTGCTCGGCGGGCGCCGGGCCGGACTGCGTCCGGCCTCCGGGACGGCCCCGGTGTGGCTGTCCCTGTCGCGGCATCTGCAGCTGGGGGCGGCCGCCCTCCTCGCCTGCCACCTGTTCGGCGGCCGCCTGCCGGGGGCGGCCGGATGGGTGGAGATCCTGCCCGGTGTGACCGCCGCCGCGGTGCTGGCCTCGGCGGTGGCCATCGGTCCCAGCCTGTCGGACGGCACGCCCGCGGGGCTCGCGCGCGCGGCCTGGACGCGCATCGTCCCCCTCGCCCTGCTCGACCTCGCCCTCTCGGTCCTCCGCTCCGCGGGGTGGCTGCCGTGGAACTGATCCTGCTCGCCGCCACCGCCGCCGCCGGTGGGGGCGCCGTCGCCGCCGCCGGCTGGCGCTCCGCCCACGGCGCCTGCGTCGGCCTCGGTCTCGCCGCCGCCGGGGTGGCGGCCATCGCCGCCGTG
>CAZEHQ010000038.1:0-24888 GCA_964512165.1 uncultured Gemmatimonadaceae bacterium
CACCTGGGCCGAGTACTACTCCTCGCGGAGCAGCCCGCGGACCTCGGAGAGGTTCAGCCGGTCCAGCGGCGGGATGCAGTAGTGCTTGTCGGGCTTGACCGGACCAGCGGTGTTGAAGAAACGCATCGCAGAAGCTCCTCATGCCTGCGGGCGGGAAAACTCCGGGCCTAATGTAGCTCTTGGGACGGCGCCCCCTACCTTCGCCGATGCTGCGTCAACCAGCGCGATGGACAGCAGTCGCTTCATGGCCCTCCGGTGGCTTGAACCAGGGTGAGCACGGCGATCTCGGAAGGGGCGCCGAGACGCAGCGGTGGTCCCCAGTAGCCGGTGCCCCGGTGGACGTAGATCCAGGTGCCGCGAACCTTGTGCAGGCCCGCGAGGAAGGGCTGCTGCAGGCGCACGGCGTACTTCCAGGGGACGAACTGGCCGCCGTGGGTGTGACCCGACAACTGCAGGTGGCAGCCGGCCCGGCTGGCCGCCTCGATGCTGCGCGGCTGGTGAGCGAGGAGGATCCGCACGTCGGCGCCGTCGCTGCCGGCGAGGGCCCCGGCCGGATCCGACTCGTGGCCGGGGACCAGCTCGCCGGCGCTGAAGTCGGTGGCGCCGGCCACGGCGAGCCGTCCACCGCCGCGGTCGATGTGGCGCACCTCGTTGATCAGGACGTCGAAGCCGAGGCGGCGGGCCTGCGCGGTCCACTCCTCCACGCCCGAGTAGTACTCGTGGTTGCCGGTGCAGGCATAGACCCCGAGGGGAGCGGTGAGCCGCCCCAGGGCGGCCGTGTGCGGGGCGAGCCGTTCGACGGTGCCGTCGGCGAGATCGCCGGTGAAGGCGATCAGGTCCGGCCGCAGTTCCCGGACCCTGGAGACGAGGCGTTCCACGAAGGGACCCTTGATGGTCGGGCCCACGTGGAGATCGCTGATCTGGACGATGCGCAGCCCCGCCAGGGCGGGAGGCAGATCCGCCACCGGGACATCGGTCCGGCGGACCTCCGGAGTACGCCTGGCCTGGTGGTAGCCATAGGCCGCCAAGCCCAGGGCGAGGGAGAAGGTCGCCAGGTCGATCCCGGCGTTGAGCCCCGCGCCCAGGGGATGAACCTGGTCCAGGATCAGACCTCCCATGTCGCGCAGGATCAGCAGCGTCGAACAGACGGTGAAGAACCCCATGCCCAGGTAGGCGACCCAGGAGAGGGGATCGGTGAGCCAGGCCAGATGGGGGTGGGACCGCAGGCGAAAGAGCAGCAGGGGCAGGAAGAGGAGGAGGACCAGGGCCGATGCCGCTCCGATCTGCGCGGGGGGAGGCAGATAGGGGAGGAGGCGCCAGCCCGAGTAGGCGTAGACGGAGCCGAGGAGCGACAGGAAGACCAGCACGAACATGAGGAAGTGTGGTTGTCAGGCTCCGCTGGCCGTGGAGGCCAGGGGCTCGGTGCCCTCGTCGAGCACGGCGAGGTACTCGCGGTAGACGAAGACCCGGTTGCGGCGGCCACCGGTGACCTCGGTCGCGATGTCGAGGTCGCACAGCCGCTGAAGCCCGGTCCCGACCGTGGGGGCCGAGAGGCCCGTGCGCTCGACGACCCGCGCCACGTTGACGACGACCAGCTCGGCGAGAGCCTCGTGGATCCGGAGCGCCGAGTTCGCGCCCCGGCCGCTGGCGGCGATTCTCGATCGATCAACGGAAGCCATGCTCAGCAGGCGCTGGGCGGTCTCCCGGGCGGAGGTGGCCACCGCGGCGACTCCCTCGAGAAAGAACTCGAGCCAGGACTCCCAGTCGCCGGTGCGGCGGACGGTGTCCAGCAAGTCGTAGTAGCGGTCGCGGTGCTGCTTGAAATACAGGCTGAGATACAGCACGGGCGACGAGAGCAGCCCGCGGTCGATCAACATGAGGATGATCAGCATCCTTCCGGTGCGGCCGTTGCCGTCCATGAAGGGATGGATGGTCTCGAACTGGACGTGCGCCAGGCCGGCGCGCACCAGCGCGGGCAGACCGTCATCGACAGCGTGGACGAAGCGTTCCAGGTCGGACATGGCCGAGGCCGCCTCCGCCGGAGGGGGCGGGACGAAGGCGGCGTTCCCCGGCCGGGTCCCGCCGATCCAGTTCTGGGAGCGGCGGAACTCGCCCGGCCGCATGTTGCCGCCGCGGGCATCGGTGAGAAGGACCTGGTGCGCCTCGCGCAGCAGGCGGTTGCACAAGGGCAGGCCATCCTGGTCGGCGAGCCGGGTGGTGGCGTGGTCGACGGCCGCCACGCAGCGGGACACCTCGCGAAGATCGTCGAGGGGTGCACCCGGAGAACGGGCGGACTCGAAGCGCAGGAGGTCCGACAGGGAGGACTGCGTGCCCTCGATCTGGGAGGACAGGACGGCTTCCTTGCGCACGTAGCTGTAGATGAACAGACCAGGGTCGGGCAGAAGGGCGGCCGCACCGTCCAGCCGCCCGAGGGCATGGGTCGCCTCCTCGAGGAGCAGCTGCAGAGACCCCGTCATCCGGAGGGGTGGTTCGGGGGGCAACGGCCGGGGAACGAAGGCTTGCACCTCTTCGTCGCCATGGGATGTGACCAGGTAGTCCCCGGTCGGACCGCGGTTCATGTGTTCCTCGACGGGCGGTCAGGCTCCGCGTGACGTGGGCCGCCCTTGTGAAAGGTTCTTGCGTTCCATGCCACTCAATGTAAATTCAAGGCGTAAATTTACACAAGGCCACCGCCAAGCAAACCAATCTTCGTCGACGAGAGATCAGATGACTCTGCCTCGTGGCGCCACCCTTCGATTGCTCGCCCTGCTGGCCGCCACCGTGCCGGCGGCCGCCCCCCTCGACGGCCAGGTGCGGGTCACCGCCCTCCACGAGTACCAGCTCGGAAACCTCCCCGACGCCGAGCGGGCCGATCTCCGCGCCCTGTACCAGCAGCTCAACCTCGGTTTCGAGTCTTCCGGGTTCCTGGCCAGCGCCCGCAGCGAGGCCTTCCGCTCCAGCGGCGAGGACCGCGACTACCTCCATCTCGCCCAGCGGTCCCTCTCGTACCGGCACGGGGGCCTGGAGGCCACGGCCGGGCACTTCTACGCCCTCGTGGGCCGCGGCGTGCTGCTGCACGCCTTCGAGCTGCCCGGGGTCATCACCGAGGACCGCGTCTCCCGGCGGCGCTACCAGATCGTCCGCGACCTCGACGGCGCGCGGGTGAGCGGCCGGTGGCGGCAGGTGGAGGTGCTGGCGCTGCACGGCGTGCCCGTGAACAGCGAGCTGGCCCCCGCGCTCAAGGGTTTCGACCGGCGCCAGGGCCGGGTCTCCGGGGGGGCCGTCCGAGCCCGGGTGAGCGGCGATATCGAGGTGGGGGCGGGACTGATCGAGTTCTCCTTCGCCGGGGAGGAGGAGCTCGGCGCCACCACCCATGGGGAGCTGCGCTTCGGATCCCTCCTCGAGAGGCTCGGACTGGGCGGCTGGTACGGGGATCTCTACGGCGAGTACGCCCAGATCGACCCCGCCCCGGGCGGTTGGCTGGCGCTGGCCCGCGACCGGTCGCGGGCCCTCTACCTGGCCGGCACCCTGACGGGCGGGGCCTGGGGCCTGAGCCTGGAGCTGAAGGACTACCAGGACTTCGCCTTCCCGAGCCTCAACAACCCGCCGACGCTGATCCGGGAGCACGAGGCCTTCCTCCTCAACCGGGAGACCCACGCCCTGCTCGCCGACGACGAGGCCGGGGTGCAGGCCGAGCTGACCTGGGCCCTGCCCCGCGACATCGGACTGACCGCCGCCTGGAACCTGGCCACCCGCCGGGGATCGGACCCGGGGGACGAGAAGTCCCTGCGCGAGTACTTCCTGCAGCTGGACTCCCCGGTGGGAGAGGCGCTGCACGGGCAGCTGTTCCTCGACTACACGCGCAACCGCATCCTGGAGAACGAGCGCCGCCTGACCGCGGGCACGCGCTGGGACTGGTCCGCCGGCGGACGCCACGCCGTGAGCGCCGACCTGCAGGCGCAGGACGTGGACCGGCGCTTCGGCCGCAGCGACTTCCCCTACGAGAACCTGCTGGCAACGGTGGAGCTCAGCCGCTACCCGGCCTGGACCTGGGCGCTGCAGCTGCAGAGGTCCAACGATTCCCTGGAGGAAGGGTCCTCGGAGTCGGGTGCGACGTACTGGTGGGCCCTGGGCGTCAGCTGGCGGTTCCGCGACGCCCACACGCTGGACGTCTTCGGGGGCCGGCGCAGGACGGGGCTGGCCTGCACCGGGGGCAGCTGCTACGAGGTGCTGGGCTTCGAGGGCGTCGAGCTGCGCCTCACCAGCGAGGTGCTGTAGGGGCGGGAGCCACCGCCCCTCCCTACTTCAGCAGGGTGACCTTGCGGGCGATGGCCGCGCCCCCTTGGCGCGCGGAAGCGATGTAGACGCCGGAGGCGACCGCTTCACCGCCTTCGTCGCGCCCGTCCCAGGTCAGGGAGTGCGTCCCCGCCCCGTAGTGGCCGGACCAGCCGCGCAGGACCCGCCCCTGCAGATCGAATACGGTCAGGGCCACGGGACCTGCCGTGGTCACCGTGAAGGAGAGGGTGGTCTCGGCGTTGAAGGGATTGGGCCAGGCCTCCAGGGCGAAGCCGGCGGGCACCCGGGGAGCGGTGGAGACCGCCGTGATCACCTCCTCCGGCTCCTCCTCCACCTCCTCGGCCTCCAGGGCGGCGGCCAGATCGGCCAGGGCGGTGTCGATGGCCTCGCGGATCTCGCCGTCGTTGTAACGCTGGCCGAGCCTGGCGTCGGGAGACCGGTAGCGGACGACGCCCTCGTGATCGATGACGATGTAGTAGTCCTGGACCACGCCGTAGTCCCGGGCCACCCCCGAACCATTGACGAGTATCGGGTAGGTCGCCAGACCGTCGTCTACCCAGATGGACTTGACGCTCGATGCCCGCCCGTCCCAGATATCGATACCGAGGGCGATGAGCTGATCGCCCCCGTACTCCTGCCAGATCGCCTCTGAACTCGCGGCCTCCGCGACGCAGTACGGTCAGGTGTTCCCGAGGAAGTTGATGTAGACGACCTTCTCGCCGAGGAAGTCGCCCAGGGACACGAGCTCCCCGTCCACGGTCTCGAGCTCGAAGGTGGGGGCCGGATCGCCGGCCGCCGCCTGGGCCTCGGCCTTCCCGGCTCCGGCCACGTGAAGAGCGGTGAGGGCGATCGCCGCGCAGGCGAACGGTCCCTTCCGCAGGACGCTTCTAGCTCTCATCGGCTTCCCCTTTCGTCGAATCGGGAACGGCCTCTCCCAGCAGCTCCACCAGCCTGGCGCGCAGGCGGACCTCGTCTCCCGGCTTGTACCCGAAGTGCTTGTACACCACCTCGCCTTCCGTGGAGATGATCAGCGACGCCGGCACCGCGGGCAGCTGGAACTGCTTCATCACCTGCCGCGAATGGTCGAGGAGGACCGGCAGCTCCAGGCGGTGGCGCTTGAGGAAGGGCCTCACCTTGGGCTGATTGCGGGGACCGTCGACGTTGACGGCGTAGACCCCCACTCCGCGGTCCTCGAACTCCCTGGCGATCTTCTGCACCGCGGGCAGCCCCTTGATGCAGGGCTTGCACCAGGTGGCCCAGAAATCGAGGATCACCGGGCCCTCTTCCAGCGCCTTCCGCAGCGAGAACTCCTTGCCGTCGAGGGAGGGCAGCGTGAACTGGGACCTGGTCGCCGCGGGCGCCGCCGACGGGAGCAGAATCCCGAGCCCGAAGGCCGCCAGGGCCAGCACGCTTCCACGGATGACGAAGCGGTCGAGGTGCTTCCTTCTCATTCCAGCCTCTCTCCCCGCTGAGACTCCGGGGTCCGGACGGCCGTTCCTGCCGGACGCCTACCTTACGTCTGCGCAGCCGGGGCCTGCAAGGCGTTTCCCTCGGCCCCTGATACCATGGCTGCGAAGTCCGATCCCGCCGGCTCCTGGAAGACCCGCAGCCCGAAGCGCGGCACCACCGCCAGCAGATGGTCGAAGATGTCGGACTGGATCCCCTCGTAATCGGCCCACACCGTGGTGTTGGTGAAGACGTAGATCTCCAGGGGAAGCCCCTGCCCCGTCGGCGCCAGCTGGCGGATCAGGAAGGTCATGTCCTGGCGGATCCGCGGGTGGCTGCGCAGGTAGGCGGCCACGTAGGCCCGGAAGGTGCCCACGTTGGTCAGGCGCCGGCCGTTGACCAGCTCGGAGGCGTCGACCCGCGACTCGGTGTTGTGCTCCTCCACTTCCTTCTGACGGGAGGCCAGGTAGTCGCGGATCAGCTCGAAATGTCGAAAGCGCTGCAGCATCTCCGCGTCGCAGAACCGGATCGAGTTCATGTCGATGTGGATGGCGCGCTTGATCCGCCGGCCGCCGCTGTCCTGCATGCCGCGCCAGTTCTTGAAGGAGACGTCCACCAGCTTGTGGGTGGGAATGGTGGTGATCGTCTTGTCCCAGTTCTGCACCTTCACCGTGTGCAGGGCGATTTCGATGACATCGCCGTCGGCTCCGAAAGTGGGGACCTCGATCCAGTCGCCCACCTTGACGAGCCGGTTGGAGGCGATGGTGAAACTGGCCGTCAGCGACAGCAGGGTGTCGCGGAAGACGAGGATGACCACGGCCATGACCGCGCCGACACCCGAGAGCAGGACCCAGGGCGACCGCCCCGTCAGGACCGCCACCGTCATCAGGCCGCCGACGACGTAGAGGACGATCTTGAGGATCTGGGCATAGCTCTTGATCGGCACCTCGGTGCGCGCGTCGTAGTCGGCCGCCGCCTCCTGCAGGGCGCCGATCGCGGCTCCCACCACAAGCAGCACTACCATCAGCAGGGCGGCGTTGACCACCTGCAGCACCGTCTCCGTCGAGCCCGGCAGTCCCTCGGCGCCGTAGTAGAAGACGAGCACGGGCAGCAGCAGGGCGGCGCGGTTGAGCACGCCCTGGTCCACCAGCACGTCGTCCAGCTTGGTGCTGCTCGCCCGGATCAGGTGGCCCATGGCGCGCAGCAGGACCCTGCGGGCCAGCAGGTGGGTTGCCCACGCAAGCAGGACGAGACCGGCGGTGTACGCCGCCTGGCGCTCAAAGGGGTGCTCGGCGAACCACTCCCCCAGTGTGTCCACCAATTCATGCATGCCCGTAAGGTACGAAGGCCCCGCCATTCACACCGTTCCCGCGCGCCCGTACCTTCCATCGGATGAGCACCGCCGCCCCACCCGACGTGCGAATTGTCGATCTCGAGCGCTGCCTCGATGGCTGCATGATGTCGGACCGCGTGCGCCTCGGCCGCCGGCTCCGCCGCCTGCGCGAAGCCCTGTCCAGCGGCCGGCCGCCCCGGCGCCTGGGGCAGGACCTGGACCACATCGCCGAGCGCGCCCGCCGCTCGCGGCGGACCCGCGCCCTGCGCCGGCAGGCCCTGGAGGCGATGGAGATCGGCTTCCCGGCGGAGCTGCCGGTGAGCCAGCGGGCCGACGAGATCCAGGCCGCCATCCGCGAGCATCCCGTGGTCATCGTCGCCGGGGACACCGGCTCGGGCAAGACCACCCAGATCCCGAAGATCTGCCTCCTCGCCGGCCGCGGGGGAGACGCCCGCATCGCCGTGACCCAGCCCCGGAGGGTGGCGGCCACCTCCCTGTCGCGGCGCCTGGCGGAGGAGCTGGGCGTCGAGTGGGGGCGGCAGGTGGGCGCCAGGGTCCGCTTCCAGGACCGGACCTCGCCGGAGACGCTGATCAAGTTCGTCACCGACGGCCTGCTGCTGGCCGAGGTCCGCTCCGACCGCGACCTGCTGGAGTACGACACCCTGATCATCGACGAGGCCCACGAGCGCTCCCTGAACATCGACTTCCTCCTGGGGTACGTGCGTACCCTGCGGGCCCGCCGCCCCGACCTGCGGATCGTCGTCACCTCGGCCACCATCGACACGGAGAGGTTCTCCCGCGCCTTCGACGGGGCCCCCGTCATCCAGGTCTCGGGCCGCGTCTACCCGGTCGAGGTGCGGCACTGGCCCCTGGAGGAACTGCTGGAAGGGGAGGAGGGCGGGCTCTCCTACACCGACGGGGCCGTGGCCGCCTGCGAGCGGCTGCTGGCCGCGTCCACCCGCGGCGACGTGCTCGTCTTCATGCCCTCGGAGCGCGACATCCGCGAGACCCGCGACCTGCTGGCCGCCAGGCTGAAGGAGGGCCGCCAGGGCGCCGGCGGGGTGGAGGTCCTGCCCCTGTTCTCGCGCCTCGGCGCCGCCGAGCAGCAGCGCGTCTTCGGACCCCACACGGGGCGGCGCATCGTCATCGCCACCAACATCGCCGAGACCTCCCTCACCATCCCCGGTATCCGCTATGTCGTCGACACCGGCCTGGCGCGGATCTCGCGCTACAACCCGCGCTCCCAGACCCAGCGGCTGCCGATCGAGGAGATCAGCCGTGCCTCGGCGGAGCAGCGCAAGGGGCGCTGCGGCCGCGTCGAGGACGGGACCTGCGTGCGCCTCTACGGCGAGGAGGACCTGCTGGCGCGGCCGGAGCACACCCAGCCGGAGATGCAGCGCGCCAACCTCGCCGAGGTGATCCTGCGGATGCTCGACCTGGAGCTGGGGAGGGTGGAGACCTTCCCCTTCCTCGACCCGCCCTCCGAGGCCGCGGTCCGCGCCGGCTACCAGCTGCTCGAGGAGCTCGGGGCCATCGACGGAGACCGCCGCCTCACCTCCCTGGGGCGGGACATGGCGCGCATGCCGATCTCGCCGGCGGTGTCGCGCATGGTCCTGCAGGCCCGCGACGAGGGCTCCCTGGCGGAGGTCCTGGTCATCGCCGCCGCCATCTCCGTGCAGGACCCGCGCGAGCGCCCGGCCGAGGAGGAGGAGAAGGCCGATCTCGCCCACCGGCGCTTCGTCCACCCGCGCTCCGACTTCCTCACCCTGCTCAACATCTGGATCGCCTTCCACGACCGGCTGGAGGAGGGCACGCAGTCGCAGCTGCGCAGGTTCTGCCGGCAGCACTACCTCTCCTACCTGCGCATGCGCGAGTGGCGGGACATCCACGCCCAGCTGCGCGCCAACCTGCGCGAGCTGGGCGGCTTCCGGCTCGAGCAGGAGGCCTCCGGGGGCGAGGCCGCGTACGATGCCGTGCACCGCTGCCTGCTCACGGGGCTTCTGAGCCACGTGGGGCGGCGCGAGGACCGCAACCTCTACGTAGCGCCCCGCGGGCGGAAGGCGATGCTCTTCCCCGGCTCGGGGCTGTTCCACCGCGCCGAGCCGCGGAAGCGCAGGACGCAGACGACGGCGGATGGGCGGGACGGGGCGGGCCCCGCGGCCGAGGGGGCGGAGTGGGTGGTGGCCGCGGAGATGGTGGAGACCAACCGCCTCTACGCGCGCACCTGCGCCGCCATCCGGCCGGAGTGGATCCTGGACTTGGGGAAGCACCTGTGCCGCTCCAGCCACCGGGACCCGCACTGGAGCCGGTCGGCCGGACGCGTCCTCGCCCACGAGACCATCCGCCTCCACGGTCTCGTGGTCTCAGAGGGCCGCGTCGGCTACGGCCGCATCGCCCCGCGGGAGGCGCGCGACATCTTCGTGCGCGAAGGCCTGATCGCCGGCGAGATCGACGGCGCCGCCCACGGCTTCCTGGAGCACAACCGCCGCCTGCACCAGCGGCTCGAGGTCTGGCAGAGCCGCCGGCGCGGGGGATCTCCCGTCGACCTGGACGACGCCTTCCACGACTTCTACGCCGGGCTGCTGCCGGAGGGCACGGCCTCGGTACACGACCTCAACCGCGTCATCCGCGACCACGGGGGCCGAGGCGACTTCCTCCTCGCCGACGAGGCCCGGCTCCTCGGAGGCGCCGCCGGCGTCGACGCCGAGGCCTTCCCCGAGGCGGTCGACATCGCCGGAGTACAGCTCGGGCTCTCCTACAAATACGCGCCCGGCAACGAGGCCGACGGCATCACCCTGCAGCTGCCGTACCGGCTGGTGGACGCGGTGCGGCCGGAGGTCCTCGACTGGCTGGTCCCGGGGCTGGTCGAGGAGCGGGTCACGGCGCTGCTGCGGTCACTGCCCAAGGCCCTGCGCAAGCGCTTCGTACCGGTGCCGTCCACGGCGCGCCGGATCGCCGCCGACCTGAAGCCCACCCACGGGGACGGCACCTTCCTCGACGCCCTGGAGCACTACATCGAGGCGCACTGGCAGGTGCGGGTGCGCCGCGCCGAGTGGGACCTGGAGCAGGTGCCCGAGCACCTGCGCCTGCGCGTGGAGATCGAGGGCGAGGGCGCCACCTTGGCCGCCGGGCGGGACCTAGCGGCCCTGTCCGGACAGCTCGACCGGCCCGCGGGGGCCGGGGCCGTCGACCTCGCGGCCTGGGGGGAGGCCGCCCGCCGCTGGGAGCGGGAGGACGTGACCGGCTTCGACTTCGGCGACCTGCCCGAGCGCCTGGAGGTGACCCGCGTCTCTGGGGTGCCCGTCTTCGCCTTCCCGGGACTGGAGTTGGCGAGCAACGCCGTCCACGTGCGGCTCTTCCCCGACCGCGAGGAGGCCCGCGCCGCCACGCCCGCGGGTCTCCAGCGGCTGTGCGAGCTGGCCCTGAAGGACGAGACCGTCTGGCTGCAGCGGGAGCTGAAGGAATTGAGGTCCCTCGCCGGCGGCCGGCTGCCGGGGGACGCGGACGAGATCGAGCGCCAGGCGTACGAGCACCTGGCCCGCTATCTGTTCCTCGAAGGCGATCTCTTCCCCCTGACCCGGGAGCGCTTTGAGGCGCGGGTGGTCCGCTCCCGGGAGCGGCTGGAGGGGCTGTCGCGGCGTTTCCTCGACCTGTTGGGGGAGATCGTGGGGCTGAGATCCGGGCTGGCCGCCCAGCCGCGGCCGTACCCGGGGCTGAAGAAGGACCTGCAGCGGCTGTTGCCGGCGGACTTCCTGGACGGACTGGAGTTCGACCGCCTGCCGCACCTGGTGCGCTATCTCAAGGCGATGAGCGTGCGCGCCGACCGCTATCTCGCGGACTCGGGCAGGGACGCGGGCAAGGCGGCCCAGGTGGAGCCCTTCGCCAAGGCCTGGGAGCAGGTCCGGGACGGCCTGGCCGATGCTTCAGCGGAGCGGCGCCGGCGGGCCGAGGCGCTGCGCTGGCTGGTGGAGGAGTTCCGCGTCTCGGTCTTCGCCCAGGAGCTGGGCACGGCCGAGCGCGTCTCCGCGGCGCGGCTGGAGCGGGCGATCGAGGCGGTGGCGAAGGCGGACTGAACGCCCGACCCCCGACCTACCCCACGTTGTCCCGCAGCCACCGGAAGCACTTCTCGTAGCCGACCCCGCCCTCGGCCTCCGGCCCCTCGTACTCGGCGGTCCAGGCGCCGGCGTACCCGGCGTCGCGCAGGCACTTCACGGCGTGGTCCAGGTGGATCTCCCCCTCTCCGAGGGCGGCGCCCTTGTACTCGGAGCGGGAGCCGGTGCCGTCCTTGATGTGGGTGTGGAAGGTGTGGGGGGCGACGATCTCGTAGAAGTGGTCGATGCGGTCGAGGTCGTGGCCGAACCAGCGGTAGTTCATGGTGTCGAGGTTGACCCCGAGGCGGTCGGAGCCGACGCGCTCGATCAGGTGGACCTGCCAGTCGCCGTCGTTGGTGGAGACCCCGTGGTTGTCGAGGGCGATGTGCACGTCGAGCTCCTCGAGGAACTCGGCGCAGCGCTGGAAGGCCTCCAGCATCATGCCGTCCCAGCGCTCCCGGGGGACCTTGTCGCCGCGGTCCCAGCCGCCGTCGGAGCGCACGATGTCGGTGCCGGCCCTCGGGATGATCTCGCAGACCCGGCGGTAGCGGCGGATCTGGGCCTCGAAGTCGTCGCGGTCGGCCTGGATGAAGTCGTTGCCGGCGGATACGGCCGAGACCTTCAGGCCGTGGCCCTCGAACAGGGCCCGCACCTCCTCGGCGCGGCGGCCGCCGTCGTCGTCGGTCTCGTCCCAGATGTCGCGGATCTGCAGCTCGCAGGACTGGTAGCCGATCTCGCTCGCCCGGCGGGCGAAGCCCTCGAGGTCGTACCCCGGCCAGTTGTGGTGGATGGCGCCGATCGTGCTCATGGTCAGTGGCTCCGCGCGTAGTGCCGTTGCAGCAGATCTCCGCCGAAGTCGTCGGCGAGATCGCGCCACACGGCGTGGATGTGGTTGGCGTCGTTCTGGGTGTTGTCGTACTCGGCCAGGAAGGCCGGCGCCAGGACCCGGTAGTAGTGGCCCTCGCCGCGGCGGTCCGAGCCCGCCCAGGCGAAGTGGGCGGCTTCGAGGTCCCCCTGGCGCAGCCTCTGCATCTGGCTCTCGGCCAGGGCCTCCGGCTGGCGCTCGACATAGACCCGCACCAGGGCCTCGAGCAGCTCCCGCTGGCCGGGGCTCATGTCGCCGGCGGCCAGCCCCTCGGGGACGACCTCGCCGCCGACGCGCGGCACGTTGCGGGTGAGGATGTCGTCCGGCGCCTGGTCGGAGATCACCGCCTGCGCCCGCTGCTCCCCGTCGAGCTGGGAGAGCAGGTCGCGGGCCAGATCCTCCTCGGCGGCCAGGGCGCGCAGGCCCTCGCTCTCGCCGTGGCGGACCTCGGCGGGGTTGGCGCCGAAGAACAGGGGCGCCGCCGAGACCCGGTCCCCCAGGACGGTGTTGTTCAGCGAGATGTGGTGGCCCTCGAAGCGCCAGCCCCAGGGGCCCTCGCCGCCGATCTCGCCGAAGAGGCTCACGTAGTAGAGCTCCTCGTCGCGGGCCCAGCGGCGACCGCGCCCCTCGACCTCGGCCAGGACCGCCTCCAGGGTCATGATCGTCTGCGCCCGCTGGTGGGCCGGCGCGCTGAGCCCGGTGGCCACGAGGTCCAGGGCCCGTGCCCTCTGGGCGCCGTCCATCTCCTTGATCGGAAGGCCGGCGCGCTCGCGCGGGATGTAGTGCCAGTTGGTGCGCTCCGCCTCGTCGCCGAAGTCGAGGCGCGCCTGGTTGCGCTGGCTCTCGTCGAGGGCGTCGAGGAAGGCGAGGGCGGCGTCGGCCATGCGGCGGGAGGTGTCGGTGGCGCTCGTCATGGGAGGTCTCCGGTTTGCAGATCGATGGTGGTGAAGGCTTTGCCCTTCTCGGTCACGGCGACGCGCACGAAGTCGAGGTGCTCCTCGCAGGGGTTGAGGAGGCCGTGGCCCTCGCCGGGGCGCTGCAGGGTGACGTGGCCGGGACCGATGCGCGTGGTGCGGTCGCCGATCGTCATCTCTCCGGCCCCAGAGAGGACGACGAAGACCTCGTCCATGTGCTCGTGGTAGTGGCGCCCCAGGGAGCTGCCCCGGGAGAGGACGGCGTGGTCGACGAAGGTCCAGCTGCTGGCGAAGTCCTCCGGCCCCCACAGGTGCCGGGTGGCGATGCGTCCGCCGCCGCCGTGGATGGCGTCGCGCCAGGGCAGCCGGTCGCGGGTGAAGGGCTCGCTCAGGAACCGTGCGCGCTCCGGATCGGCGCCGCTCACGCCGATGGAGATGAGGCGGGCGCCCCGGGGCCCGGCGGTCACACGGTGGTCGGCACCCACTCCGCACAGGAGCGCGATGGGGGCGTCCACGGTCTCCGGCGCGCCCCCGGCGCGGGCGATGGCCGCCGTCCCGCGCAGCAGCAGGTAGCCGCACTCCACGTCGGGGGCCGGGCGGGCCTCGTGCACGGCCCCGGCCGGCAGATCGATCAGGTCCAGCTGCGGCCACGGGGTTTCCCGCGGGGTGCCCGGGAACAGGGCCACGGGCTCTGCGGTCGGTCGGGCGATGTCGTCGAGGCGCTGGATCATGCGGGTAAGGTAAGCCCGCGCCCACTACCGGCAACGGAGGTCCTCGGGGGACTCGGCCGGGTGGCTGCGGTCACCGGCCCTTCGTAGTCTTGCCCGCGTTCTGCCTTCGACCACCCCTTCCGCCGAGCACGCCTTCCATGTCCGCCGCCACTCCGCGCCGCCGCACCTCCGGCCCGTTGCGCGTCGGTGTCCTGGGGCAGGGCCGCAGCGGCTACAGCATCCACTGCCGCTGGTTCGAGCAGTCGCCCGGCAAGTACCGCATCGCCGCCGTGGCCGACCTCCTCGCCGACCGCCGACGCGAGGCCGAGAGCCGCTTCGGCTGCGACAGCTACCGGGAGCACCGCGACCTGCTGGCCCGCGACGACCTCGACCTCGTGGTCAACGCCCTGCCGTCTCACCTGCACCCGCCGGTGACGATCGAGGCCCTGAAGGCCGGCCACCACGTGGTCTGCGAGAAGCCCGCCGCCTGGAACGTGGCCCAGCTCGACCGCATGATCGCCGCCGCCCGCGGGGCCCGCCGGGTCCTGGCCCCCTTCCAGCAGTCCCGCTACCGGGCCCTGTTCCGCAAGACCCTGGAGGTCATCGACTCCGGCGTGCTGGGGCGCATCCTGCAGGTGCGCATCACCGCCAACGGCTTCGCCCGCCGCTGGGACTGGCAGACCCTGCAGGAGTTCAAGGGCGGCAACCTGCTCAACACCGGGCCACACTTCCTCGACTGGGCCGTCTGCCTGCAGGGCTTCCGCAAGCCGGACGAGGTGTTCTGCGTCATGGACCGGGCCAACACCTCCGGCGACGCCGAGGACTACGTGAAGGTGGTGCTCCGGAAGAAGGGCGCCCCCGTCATCGACCTGGAGATCTCGAGCTGCGACGCCTACCCGTCGGGGGAGACGATCAACGCCCAGGGGACGCGCGGCGGTCTGAGCGGCGGCAACGGCGGCCTGCGGTGGCGCTGGTACGACGAGAAGCAGACGCCGAGGCAGCGGCTGATCCGCAAGCCCTTGCCCGAGCGGGCCTACTGCCGGGAGGAGCTGGAGTTCACCGAGAAGAGCTGGACGCCGACGGAGGCCGAGGCCGACGCCTTCCGGTGGATGTCGCGGCGGTTCTACGATCACCTCCACGAGGTCCTGCGCGGCGGCGCCAAGCTCGACATCACTCCCCGGCAGGTACGCGTGCAGATGGCGGTGATGGAGGAGTGCCACCGCCAGGCGAAGCTGTCGAAGCTGCCGGCCAGGGGCTGGCCGAAAGGACGATGACCATGAACCCCGACCGGGAGCGCGAGTTCGAGACCGCCCTGGCGGCCCTGCCCCGGGTGCGGCTGGCCTCGGTTCGCCCCACGCCCCTGGAGCCGATGCCCCGCCTCGGCGCCGAGCTCGGCGGCCCCGACATCTGCATCAAGCGCGACGACCTGACGGGCCTGGCCTTCGGCGGCAACAAGACGCGCATGCTCGAGTTCTCACTCGCCGACGCCAGGGAGCAGGGCGCCGAGGTGATCGTCACCGGCTCGGCCGTGCAGTCCAACTACTGCCGGCAGATGTCGGCCGCCTGCGCCCGCCTGGGCCTGGAGCTGCACCTGGTCCTGCGCCCGGTGCGCGGCATCGACCAAGAGGAGGTGCAGGGCAACCACCTGCTGATGCGCCTCCTCGGCGCCCACGTGACCGTCCACGACGAGTCCGGGCGACAGTCCCACGCCGAGGCCCTCGCGGCCAAGGCGAACCAACTGCGCGCCGAGGGCCGCAGGGTCTACGAGCCGCGCACGGAGGAGACGGTCGACCTCGACGCCCTGGCCTACGCCGAGGCGGCGCTGGAGGTGGTGCGGCAGTCGCGGCAGCTCGGCATGGAGCCGCGGTTCCTCTACGTGGCCGCCCACGACACCACCCAGGCTGGCGTCGTGCTCGGCCTGAAGTACCTGGGCAGCGGCATCCACGTGCGCGGCTTCACCCCCATCGAGAACCGGCCGCGCCGGCAGGAGGAGATGCGCCGCATGGCCCTCCAGGGGGCCCGCCGCATCGGCCTGGAGGTGGAGCTTTCCGCCGCGGACTTCGACAACGAGGAGTCCTTCGTCGGCGAGGGATACGGGATCCCCACCGAGGCCTGCCTCGAGGCGGTGCGCACCACCGCCCGCACCGAGGGGGTGCTGCTCGATCCGGTCTACACGGGCAAGGCGATGGCGGCCCTCTTCGCCCACGTGCGCCAGGGCACGCTGACGAAGGAGGACGGTCCCGTGGTCTTCCTGCACACGGGCGGGAATCCCGCCCTCTTCGGGTACGCCGGGGAGGTGATCGAATGAGCCGGGTGGACTACGCGCTGATGGACACGCCCCTGGATCGCCTCGGGGTGGCGTGGTCGGCCTCCGGACTGCGGCGCATCTGGTTCGCCTGTGCCGACGCGCCGCTGGCGGTGCCGGCAGAGTGGCGCCGCCGGCCCGGGCCCGCCTTCGGCGCCGGCGAGCAGCTGGCCGCCTACTTCGCCGGGGAGCGGCTCGAGTTCGACCTGCCCCTCGACGCCCGCGGCACGCCGTTCCAGCGGCGCGTGTGGCAGGCGTTGACGGAGATTCCCTATGGCGGCACGAGCACCTACGGCGAGATCGCCCGCCGCCTCGGCCGTCCGCGGGCGGCGCGCGCCGTGGGCGGCGCCAACCACCACAATCCGCTGCCCGTGGTCGTTCCCTGCCACCGCGTCATCGGCGCCGGCGGCTCCCTGACCGGCTATGCGGGGGGCCTCCGGATCAAGCGCTTCCTCCTCGATCTCGAGGCCGGAAGCGGTTCCCGCGCCGCCGCCTGAGGACCCCCACCGAGGAGGCCATCCGTGAAGATCACCCGCATCGACCGCTACGTCACCGCCGTTCCCCACATCCCCTCCATCGAGAAGAGCCGCCCCGGCCACTACCGCGACAACCCGATCACCATCGTCGAGGTGCACACCGACGAGGGCCTCACGGGCCTCGGCGAGGGCGGGCGGGGCGACCTGATGGAGGGCGTCGACGAGGCGTGGGTGGGAAGGGATCCCCTGGCGGTCGAGCTGCCCGACATGGGCGGCGCCATGGCCATGGCCTGCTACGACATCGCCGGGAAGGCCTACGGCTTGCCGGCCTGCCGCCTGATGGGGGCCCGGCACTGGAGTTCGGTCCCCGTGGGCTGGTGGTCGCCTCCCCTGGAGCCGGCGGAGTTCGCGGCCATGGCGGAGGAGGGCGCGAGGCTCGGCTACAAGACCCACAAGCTGAAGGCGCGCCCCTGGAGCATCGTCGAGACCGTGGAGCTCATGACCAGGGCCGCCGGTCCGGACTACGGCATCATCGTCGATCCCAACTTCTCCTTCGGGGACCTGGCCACCTCCCTGCGCCTGGCGCGGCAGCTGGAGGGCTACAACATCCAGGCCTTCGAGGACCCCTTCCGCTACCGGCCCGGCTGGCACCAGTACCACCACTTCCGCCAGCACTCGACGATCCCCCTGGCGCCGCACCTGCACGACCCCGAGCAGGTCATGAGCGCCATCCGCGCCGACGCCGCCGACGCCTTCAACCTGGGCGGCTCGGTGGAGAGCGCGCAGATCATGGCCGGCATGGCGGGCGCCGCCGGGCTTCCGGTGTGGCTGCAGGTGGTCGGCCTCGGCCTGGGGGTCTCCGGCGCCTACGGCACCCACGTGCACGCCGTGATCCCCAACGCCACGATCCCTTCCGATTCCCTGCACTTCACCCGCGAGAACGACCTCATCGGCGGCGCCCTGATCCCGAAGGACGGCATGGTGGAGGTGCCGACGGCGCCGGGGCTGGGGGTGGAGCTGGACAGGGCGGCGGTGGAGAAGTACCGGGTGGGCTGAAAGCAACCCCTCCTCTTGTGCGCAGGCGGAAACATGCCTACATTGCAGGCATGGATAGCAGGCACACGACACAGTATACCCTTCGCGGCGTTCCGGATCACGTCGACCGCGTCCTGCGCGAGCGGGCGGCGAGCTACGGCTGGAGTCTCAACCGGGTCGCCCTGGAGGCCCTGGAGCAGGGGCTCGGACTGGAGCGGCAGGAGAGACGGTTCCACGATCTCGACCACCTCGCCGGCACCTGGGTCGACGACCCGGGGTTCGACCGCGTGATCGAGGAGATGGACACGATCGACGAAGAACTCTGGTCGTGAGGATCGCCATCGACACCAATCGCTACCGGGACTTCTGCACCGGCGACCCCGACAGCCTCGATCTGGTGCAGCGAGCAGAGCGCGTCTACCTGCCCTTCATCGCTCTCGGGGAGCTGCGCGCCGGATTCCTGGCCGGCTCGCGGACCGGAGCCAACGAGCGCGTCCTGGAGCGATTCCTCTCATCGCCGAGAGTGGAGGTCCTCTTCCCAACGGCGGCCACGACGCGCCAGTACGCCCAGTTGTATCTGCAGTTGCGTACCCAGGGAACGCCGATCCCCGCCAACGACCTGTGGATCGCCGCCCTCGTCCTGGAGAACGACGTGTACCTGTTCTCCCGCGACGCCCACTTCGACCGGCTGCCCCAGCTGCCGCGGGCGGCCTGAAGGCCCGACATGGTCCCGGACCTCGACACCTACCTCTTCGATCTGCGCGGCTACATCCACCTGCGCGGCGCCCTGTCGCCGGAGGAGGTCGCCGCCTGCAACGCCTGTCTCGACGCCATCCCGCGCCTGGAGCCGGGCCAGTGGTACGGCCACGTGCAGGGCCACACCTACGGGACACTGGACGGCCTCAACTACCAGCAGATCTACGAGGCGGGAGAGCCCTTCGAGCGGCTCATCGACCACCCCTCGTGGATCGAGCACGTCAAGCTCTTCGTCGGCGGCGAGGGCACCTTCGACTACCACCACGGCCCGCTCTTCATCGACGAGTGCTTCGCCAGCTTCCGCGGACCCGGCGAGGCCATCGGCCTCCACTCGGGCGGGTATCCGCCCATCCACCGCAACCAGTTCCGCTACCACGGCGGGCGCTTCATGTGCGGCCAGGTGAACGTGCTGACGGCCCTCACCGACATCGGCGAGGGCGACGGCTGCACCATGGTGATCCCCGGCAGCCACAAGTCGAACTTCCAGCACCCGGAGTTCCACCGGCACCACATGAAGCCGGGGGGCGCCACCGTCGAGGGCGTCGAAGGCGCCGTGGAGGTGCACATCGCCGCCGGCGACTCCCTGGTCTTCGTGGACGGCATCTCCCACGGCTCGGCTCGGCGCAGCAAGCCGGGGGAGCGGCGGGTGTGCGTCTTCCGCTACGGGCCGTCGTGGGGCAACTTCCGGCTCGGGTACGCGCCCTCGCCGGAGCTGCTGGCGCGGCTGACGCCCGAGCGCCGCAGGATCGTGCAGCCCCTGGAGCTGCAGCCCCGGGAGCCGCAGGTGAAGCCGCCGGCGGCCGTCTCCGAGGGAGGCGCAACATGATCAGGCGTGCCGCCGCGGGTAACGCGGCCTGTGGCCGTTTCCGAGTAAGGTGCAGCATGAGCAGGTGCGCCGCCGCAGGTGCGCGGGATCGGCGGCAGGGCTCCCGGGGCCGGGACGGGCGCCATGAGTGACCCCGCCCTCCATCTGCCGCTGGACGACTCCGCTGCGCCGCCCGGGGGCCCGGCCAGGGCGCGCCGCTTCGACGGCGAGGGCATGACCCTGCCGGCGGCGGACACCCCGGCCCTCGGCACGGGGGACTTCACCATCGATCTGTGGCTGAACCCCGCCGCCGACGGCGGCACCGTGGGCGACTTGGTGTCGCGCTTCGACCCCGTGTCGCGCCGCGGCTTCGCCCTCTCCTGCGTCAGCCACAGCGGCGTCACCTCAACGAGCCAGGCGAACCTGCGGGGCCTGCAGTTCGGCATCGACGCGGGGCGGCTGCCCGACGCCGCCGATCCGTGCGCCGACCCGCTCCTGCAACCGACGCCGTGGGTCGACCGGGGCCGTCCGGGCGCCGCCGTGCACGTGGCCGCCCTGCACACCTCGGGCGGCGACCTGTTCGCCGGCACCTTCGAGCTGGAGGCCGACGAGCGCGGCCACCTGTGGCGCTATGGCGGCGGCGACCTCTGGCACGACCTCGGAGGGGCGCCGGACGGCTCCAGCGTCGTCGACGCCATCGCCCGCTTCGACGGCGGCCTCTACTGCGGCACCGGGCGCTACATGCCCCAGGGTTCCGCCCTGGGGCCGGTGCGCAACAACCGGCCGGGGGGCACGGTGTGGCGCGTCGACGGCGACGGCGCCTGGGTCGACTGCGGGCGGCCTGGGGAGGAGGACGCCACGCCCGAGGAGGTGGAGGTCGCCGGCTACGCCACGGGCAAGGCCGACCAGGCCTCGGCTCTCACCGAGTTCGAGGGGCGCCTCTACTGCACCAGCTTCCACCGGCGCGGCGCCTTCGTGTACGAGGGCGGCCGGGACTGGCGCTACGTGGGGCCCGACGAGCGGTTGATCGCCTTCGCCGTCTTCGAGGGGAACCTGCTGGCCCTGGTCAACGGCGGGCCGGTGCTGCGCTACGCCGGCGGCGAGAGCTGGGAGGACTGGGGCCATCCGCAGGGCTCGACCCAGACCTACTCGGCCGCGGTCTACGGCGGCCGCCTGCACGTGGGCACCTGGCCCTGCGGCACCGTGCACCGCCGCGGCGAGGACGGCGGCTGGACGGAGCTGACGCGTCCGGGCTACGAGCGCGAGATCATGGCCATGGCCGTCTTCAACCAGAAGCTCTACGTCGGCGGCCTGCCCATGGGCATCGTCTACCGCCACGACCCCGCCGAAGGAGGGGGGGATGCCTTCTCCTACGTGGGTACCCTGGACGCCACTCCCGGAGTGGTCCTGCGGCGGGTGTGGTCCATGTCCGTGTTCGACGGCCAGTTGTTCGCAGGCACCCTGCCCTCGGGCCGGGTGTGGAGCCTGCGCGCCGGTGCCCTGGCCACCTTCGACGACGTCCTGAGCCCCGGCTGGCACCACCTGGCGGCGGTGCGCCGCTCGGGGCGGCTGGAGCTGTTCGTCGACGGGAGCCCGGCCGGCCGGTCGGCGGCCTTCGCTCCGGAGGACTACGACGTGGACGCCGGGGTGCCGCTGCGAGTCGGCGCGGGGTGCCATGCCGGCCTGCGGGGGTGGCTGGCCGATGTGCGCGTCCACGGCCGCGCCCTGTCGGCCGGAGAAGTCGCCGCGGCCTGCGGCCAGGCCGGCAGTCCCGCCGGGTAGCCCCGGACGAGGAGGGTTCCTCGGCTGGCGATCGCTGCCGTCGGCAACGAGGTGCCGCCGGGTTCGCGCGGACCCTGGCTCGCCGGTAGCGCCGGCGGACGGGGTGTCTCTCGGGCAGCGGTCGCTGCCATGGGTTCGCGCAACCGCCGCCGCAGGGCCGGCCAGGGCGCGCCGCTTCAACGGCAGGCGAGGGCATGGTCCTGCCGGCGGCGGATCCATCCCCTCGGCACCGGGGACTTCACCATCTTTCACCCGCCGCTCAAGGAGATCCCTGCCGTGACCGGGCGCACCCGCTCCTCCGAACCGCAGCTCTCGCCCTCCCTCCACCACCGCTGGCTGATGGACCACACGGAGCCCGCCCTGGCCTGGGACGGGGGCGACCTGACGGCCTGGCAGCGCCGGCTGCGCCGCCGGGTGCGCGAACGCATCGGACTGCCGTCGGGGGAGCGTGAGCCCCTGCGGGTGCGCTCCCTGTGGAAGCGCCGGCACGAGCTGGGGACGATCGAGAAGATCCTCTTCCGCGCCGAGCCGCGGGCCGACGTGATGGCCTACGTCTGCCTGCCGGAGGGCGTGGAAGGGCCGCTCCCGTGGTTCATCTGCGTGCAGGGGCACACGACGGGGGCCCACTGCTCGATCGGCGTCGAGCGGGAGGACGAGACGCGGGAGATGGAGGTTCCGGGCGACCGCGACTTCGGCCTGGGATGCATGCGCCGCGGCATCGCCGCCCTGTGCATCGAGCAGCGCTCCTTCGGCGAGCGCCGCGAGCAGCACCAGGAGAGGGTTTCCCAGCACGGCTGTCACGACGCGGCCATGCACGCCATCATGCTGGGCCGAACCCTGATCGGCGAGCGCGTCTTCGACGTCGACCGGGGGCTGGACTACCTGAAGACGCGGTCCGACGTCGACTGGAAGCGCGTCGGTGTCATGGGCAACTCAGGGGGCGGGACGATCAGCCTCTTCGCGGCCGCCACCCTGCCGCGCCTGCGCTTCGCCATGCCTTCCTGCTACTTCTGCACCTTCCGCGACTCGATCATGTCGATCTACCACTGCGCCGACAACTACGTGCCGGGGCTGCTTCAGGACGCGGAGATGGCCGACGTCATGGGCCTCTTCGCGCCGCGGCCGGTGGTCTGCGTGGCCGGCCGGGAGGACCCCATCTTCCCCATCAAGGGGGTGCGCAGGGCTTTCCGCCGTTTGAAGGAGATCTACCGGGCCGCCGGCGCCGAGGACCGCTGCCACCTCGTGGTGGGCGGCGAGGGGCACCGGTTCTACGCCGACGCGGCGTGGAAGAAGATGCTGCCGATGGTGGAGCGGGGGTGAGGCGCGGAGGACGGGTCCGGGCGGGCGCCCGGACTCTAGTTGACGGGTTCGCTCTCCAACTCGGCGAGGAGCTCGTCCATGGACCACAGCCGCTCGGAGTCCTGGATCAGGACTTCGATGATGAAGGGATGGGCCTTCACCGTTCGGCTGTCGATGAACTGGAAACCCGGCGACCAGTTGCCGTCGCCGTCCTTGACGAACATGCTCTTGTCCTCGATGACGGTGATCTCGTCGTCGCTGCCGTTGGCGCCCGCGTAGCGATAGTTCGACATCGCTTTCCTCCCTTGCTGCCGTCCCACTTCGTCGTCTCGTGGAAAACGCATACAAATTCCGTGCCAATCGTGCATTGGGCCCCTGATCCCCGGGGATCCGGCCCCGATGGCCGGCTGCAGAGGCCCCCCGGTCTCCTTCTCGGGGTCCCGCCGGAGGTGTCCGCTGCCCTTGAGCACGCCTCGGGCTCCGACCGGTCCGCCGCCGATCGGCTTCAACTTCTTCATAATCAATCACATAAGAGAGAACCAACGGGATTCTCGCGGCCCTTCGAGGTTGATCGGCGGGGTGAGTTGCGCCGTAGGTAATTCCTGATGCGAGTCTCAGATTTCCAAGGCGCCCGGGTCGGCCGCCGGGCGGGCTGGTGAGGATCCACCGGGTTCGGCCGAGTCTGTTCACTACCGCACACGTGGTGTGTGCAGGCGTGCACGGGCAGCCAGGATGCATTATTTGCACTGGACAGCCATGTCTGGAAGGCAGCTCTTGTCAGTTTGAGCGTGACGCCCTGCGTCCTCTTCTTTCTAAACAGCCATGACGATTCCGATACGACCCTGTCGCCCGGACGACCTGAAGGGCGTCCTCGACCTCTACAACGACCTGCTCGTCGGCCGCGTCCCCCACTGCTGGCCTGTGGCGCCGTCCACCTTCGAGGAGACGGTGCGGGCCGGTGAGCTCGAGCGCGACGAGAGGCGGCTCGTGGAGCAGGCCGTCCTTGTGGCCGGCAATGGCGGCGACGGTTTCGTCCACGTGGGCCGGCAGACGGCGGACGAGCATCAGGAGCAGGAACGGGGCGTGATCCGTTTTCTCGCCTACCGCCGCGGCCAGCGCGCCGTGGGCGATGCCCTGCTGGAGGCCGCCGAGTCCTGGATGCGCGAGCGAGGCCTGGGGCACAGCACCGTCATGCCCCAGATCTGGCGCTACCCGTTCTACGGCTTCTCCCACGCCTACCTGTCCGACCACCTCGATCACGTGCAGGCCCTGGTGCGCTTCCGGGGCTATGCGCGGTCGGGCGGCGAGGTCTTCCTCGACTGGCCGGAGATGCAGCCGGAGCCGGGGGTCAAACCCGAGGGCCTGGACTTCGACCTGAGCCTGGAGGACCGCCCGGGGAAGGGCCGCCTGCCCGGGCTGAGGCTTCGGGCTCTCCAGGGCGACGAGATCATCGGCACGTGCCTCCTGGTGAGCGGCGCCGACTCCTCCCCGTCCGCCGACGAGGCCCACGACTTCGCCTTCTGCGACTGGCTCGGCGTGAAAGAGGAACACCAGGGCGGCGGCCTCGGACGGTTCCTGCTGGCGCAGGCCATGTTCCTGGCCCGGGAGCGCGGCTACCGCCACGGCGCCATCAGCACCGCCCTGAGCAACGACCGCGCCTTCCTGTTCTATACCAACCACGGCTTCCGGGTCGTGGACTGGACCTACGAGTTCTCGCGGGAGCTGTCGTGACCGTCATCGATTCCCACGCCTACTGCTTCCCGCCCGGCGATGCCCCCGCCGGCCACGCCACCGCCGCCGACCACCTGAAGTGGGTCCAGGGCGGGCAGGCCTCCCACCACCAGCCGGCCTGGCGCATCCGCGACCGCGCCCCCGCCTCCTCCGAGGTGCTGGCCGCCCCCGGCGGGGCGATGGACTTCGACAACCTGCCCGAAGTCGACTTCCGCGTCGATCACGACAAGGGGCGGGTGGTGTGGACCATCGACGGCGAGGACTACACCAAGCAGTTCTACCCGCCCAACCTGGCCCACCTGCGGTACACCCCCCACAACCTGATCGCCGAGATGGACTACGCCGGCGTCGACAAGGTCCTGCTCCACGTGGACGCCATGCTCGGCCGCGATCCGGCCTTCCAGGCCGAGGCGGTCGCCGCCGACCCGGGGCGCATCTGCTCCATGGCCCCCGTCGACGAGTGGCGCCTCGCCGGCGAGCTGGAGGCGGTCACCGCCGAGACCGTGGCCGCCGTGGAGGAGCACGGGCTGCACGCGATCAAGTTCAACCCGCCCCACGCCTACTACTACCGCTCCGACCCGTGGGACGGAGAGCACCTGAGGCCGTTCTGGGAAGCGGTGGCGGGACTGGGCGTGCCCGTGTTCTTCACCCTCGGCACCGGCCCCGGCGAGGCCTCGGTGACCCAGACGCTCGAGAGCCGGCGCCTCGGTTATCTGGCCGAGCTGGAGATCCTGGCGCGCTGGATGGAGCGCTACCCGGACGTCCTGTGCAGCCTGACCCACGGCTTCCCGTGGCGCCTGTTCCTGGATGACGAGCCCTCCGGCTCGCCGACGCGGGTGGTGCTGCCCGAGGGGGTCTGGGCCCCCTTCGACAACCCCAACCTGAGCCTGGAGGTCTGCTTCCCGGTGCGCCTCGGGGACCTCTTCGACTACCCGTACCGGGAGCTGTGGCCGACGCTGGAACAGATGGTGGAGCGCATCGGCGCGGGGCGGCTGCTGTGGGGCACGGACATGCCCTTCCAGAACCGGTTCTGCACCTACCGCC
>CAZEHQ010000039.1:0-24354 GCA_964512165.1 uncultured Gemmatimonadaceae bacterium
GAGCGGTTCCCTGATGCTGGCCGCCGCCGCGGCCCTGGGCGGCGCCGGGAGCGGCAGCACCCTCGTCGACGAGGTCGCCGCCGCGGGCGTCTCCCACGGGGGTCCGGCGGCGGCGCTGGCGGCGGCGGCCCTGGCCATGCAGATCCCGCTGGTGCCGTTCCATACCTGGCTGGTCCCGGTGTGCACATCCGGCGCCCTCTCCGGGCGGATCCTGATCTCCGGCGCCTGGTGCGCGGTGGGAGCCTTCGGTCTGCTGCGATTCTGGTTGGCCCTGTTTCCGGCCGAAGGCCTGGCGGCCTCGCCGTGGCTGGTCCTGTGGGCCGGCTCCAGCGCTCTGTGGACGGCGATGCTGGCGATCGTCCAGCCGCGTCCCGGCCTGTCCCCGCGGGCAGCCCTGGCGGTGGCCTCCACCGGCGGCCTGATGGCTGCCGGCCTCTTCGCGCCGGGCAGCCTCCAGGCCCTGGGAGCCGCGGTCCTGGCTGCGGGCATCGCCCTGCCGCGCGCCTCCCTGCTGCTTCTCGCCCTGTGGATCGAGGACCGGGGAGCGGGCGGTCTGCGCACCGCATGGGCCTGGCTGGCCCTGGGTCTGACCGTGGCCGCCGTCCCGGGGGGCGGGGCCGTGCCCGGTTGGCTGACCTTGGTGGCGGGGGTCCTGGCAGCCCACCCGGGCCTGGGCTGGCTCCTCATCCTGTCATCGGGAGTCCTCGCGGTAGCGCTCCTCGATCCGGTGGTGGACCTGGCGCGGAGACCGGCTTCGTCCGGCCGCGGGGCCCTGCGCCGGGTTCTGCCCCTGGTCATCGTCACCGCCGGGGTCGTCGGTCTGCGCCCGGAGCCGCTGCTGTCCGGGGTCCGGCCGGCCATCGAGCGCACGCTGCCGGGTCCCTCGACCTCCACCGGGCCGGGGGTGAAGGCGGCCCCGGCCGCGCATGCGGGGGGCATCCGCCCGTGAGATGGACGGACCTGGCAGGTCCGGACCTGGCCCCGGAGACGAGCCTGGGACTGCTGGCCATCGGCCTGGCCCTGCTCGACGCCGTGCTCTGGCCCCGTCGTCCCGGCCGCGCGCCGGTCTTCCTCACCCTGGGGGGCCTCCTGGTGGCCCTGTCCCTGTCGCTGCAGGCCTGGGACCCCGTCTCCCTGGGGCGGCACGGACTGCTGTACGCCGATCCGGTGGCCGCCTTCGCCGACCTGCTGATCCTGGGGGGAGCCGTGCTCGCGAGCCTGCTGGCGGCGGGCTCTCCCGCCCCCGCCGGTGTCCGGGCGGCGGCCGGCGTGCTGACGGTCCTGGGCGTCCTGGGCGCCATGGTAGCCGTCTCCGCCCGGGATCTGGTGGTCCTGTTCGTCGGTCTGGAGCTGTCCTCCGCGAGTCTGATCGCCGGCAACGCCCTCGGACCCGCCGCCGCCAGCCGCGCCGCCCTGCGCCAGGCCGGTCCCATGGCCGCCGCCACGGGTCTGACCCTCCTGGGCATCGCCTGCCTGTGGGCGGGAGCCGGCACCTCCCAGTGGGAACAACTGACCAGGGGCATGGACGCCGGGTCCGCGGCGATGACCGTCACCGGGGGAGGTCTGTTGCTGACGGGCCTCGCGGTGCGCGCCGGGGTCGTGCCTTTCCACTACTGGGTTGGCGAGATCAGCGCCGGCTGCGCACCCTCGGCGGTGATGCTGACAGTGGCTGTGTCCGTGGTGCCGGCCCTGGTGGTCGGCGGCCGGCTGGTGGAGATCCTGGCCGAGGTCCGTCCGGACCTGCCGTCGCTGCTGCTGGCGGCTTCGCTGGTGACGGTGGCGGCCGGCAACCTGCTGGCCCTGTGGCGGCGGAGGCTCACCGCGCTGCTCGGGTACGGCGTGGTGATCCAGGCGGGATATGGCCTGGCGGCGCTTGCGGCGGGCCCCGGCCCCTCTCCCGGCCTGTGGCTGCAGCTCACGGCGGCGGTCCTCGCCCTCGGGGGAGGCCTGGCGGTGAGCGGCCTCATCGGCCGGGGAGGGACGGCGGCCGGACTGGCCCGCCGCGAGCCGTTGGCCGGCGGCGCCCTGTGCGTCTGCCTCATCGCTCTCGCCGGCCTGCCGCCCACGGCTGCCTTCCCCGCCCGTGCGGCGCTGTTCGCAGGTCTCGCCGAGACCTCGTCGGCAGGCTTCGTCCTGCTGCTGGCCAACGCTCTGCTCAGCGCCTGGGTCTTTCTCCGCTTCGCCGCCCGCGTCGCCTGGGGGCGGGAGCAGACCGCGGGGACATGGGCGCCGGATGCGGGGAGCCTTTCCGCGGCGCTCCTGAGCGCCGGGCTGTTGCTGCTGCTGGGCCTGTGGCCGGCGCCCGTGGCCCGGACGGCGGAGGTCGCCGGGGCGGCGGCGGGGTTCCGATGAGTCCCGGCGGCGACGGGCAGCGGGGAGCGCTTGGCGAGGTCGGCCGCCTGGCCGGCCTCGGCCTGCAGTTCGCCGTGACCGTGGCCCTGTGCGCCGCCGGTGGGTGGTGGGCCGACGGCGGGCTCGGAACGTCGCCGTGGCTGCTGATCGCGGGGGCCCTCATCGGCGCCGCGGCAGCGTTCTTCCAAATCTGCCGGGCCCTGGTCTCCGGCGGCCGGTCGAAGGATCTCGAGAAAGGGGAATGACCATGCAGGATCCATGGATCGCCGCCGCCGCAGGAGTCCTGGTGGCCGCTGCAAGTGCCGTCATCGCCTGGATCGGTCTGCGCCTCGGCGCGAGGCACCCCCGGGCCCTGGTGGTCGCCATCCTCGGGGGCACCGTGGCCAGGCTGATGCTGGTGGCCGCCGTCTCCCTGATCCTGCTGTGGTTCACGGATACCCACAGGACCGGCTACGCCGCCGGGCTGATCGCGGCCTACCTGGTCTTTCTCGCCCTGGAGGTGGTCCTCGTGGCCCGCGGCGCCGGCCGCCACCGGCGGCCCTGAGGGCTGTTGACAAGACCTCGGGGCACACACATTTTTCTCCCGGCCGCGCAACAGGGCCAACCGCCAAGTTCCACAATTCCTCAAGTTTTCTACCCGGTACCCCTGGCCACTCCCGGGGGGAGTCAATGGCAGGAGAGGCGTCCGCCGCCGAAGGCGCGGACAATCAAGTAGACGTCATCGGGCACGTCCTGGACCACGATTCCATGGAGGTGCCCTTCGTCAACGCCCACCACATCTTCG
This sequence comes from uncultured Gemmatimonadaceae bacterium, assembly GCA_964512165.1. GTDB lineage: Bacteria > Latescibacterota > UBA2968 > UBA8231 > UBA8231 > UBA8231. The sequence goes on from CAZEHQ010000039.1 coordinate 3,137, forward strand.
ACGGTCACATCGATCTTCGGGGCCTGTCCGAGGCACTGGGACTGGCCGAGCCGATCTTCGGCGTCGACATGTCCATCACCCGCCACGTGATGGTCATGTGGCTGGCCAGCGGACTCCTCGTCCTCACCATGCTGGCCTGCTTCCGCCGCCCCGCCCTCGTGCCGTCGGGTCTGGCCAACCTCCTCGAGACCATCGTCCTCTTCCTGCGCGACGAGGTCGTCCTGCCCGTGATGGGCGAGGGAGGCCGCGCCTACCTGCCCTTCCTGCTCACCATCTTCTTCTTCATCCTGTACTGCAACCTCTTCGGCCTGCTGCCGTACAGCGCCACGGCGACCGGGAACATCAGCGTCACCGCCGCCCTCGCCCTGATCTCCTTCGCCGTCACCCAAGGGGCGGGCATCCTCAACAACGGCTTTTTCGGCCACTGGAAGAACCTGGTGCCGTCGGGCCTGCCGGCGCCGCTGCTGATCATCCTCGTCCCCATCGAGATCATCGGCATGCTGGCCAAGCCCTTCGCCCTCTGCATCCGCCTCTTCGCCAACATGATCGCCGGCCACGTCGCCATCCTCGTCTTCCTCGGCATGATCATCATGCTGAAGAGCTACTGGGTGGCCCCGGCCTCGGTCGTCCTGGCGGCGGCGCTCTACCTGCTGGAGATCTTCATCGCCTTCATCCAGGCCTTCATCTTCACGCTGCTCACGGCTCTGTTCGTGAACATGGCAGCCCACCCGGAACACTGAGGAGGAATCGACCCAATGGATCTCGCGTACATGGGCGCCGCCATCGGCGCCGGTCTCGGCGCCATCGGCGCGGGCATAGGCATCGGCCTGCTCGCCGCCGGCGCCCTCGAAGGGATCTCGCGCCAGCCCGAAGCGGTGGCCGACATCCGCACCAACATGATCATCGCCGCCGCCCTCATCGAGGGAGTCGCGCTGCTGGCGGAGATCATCTGCGTCCTCGTGGTGGTGACCAAGTAGCATGGACCTGCTCAGCCCACATCCGGGTCTCATCCTGTGGACGATCATCACCTTCGCGGTGGTGCTCCTCATCCTCAGGGCCAAGGTGTGGGGTCCCCTGCTGGCGGCCCTGGACGAGCGTGAGAACCGCATCCGCGAGTCTCTCGAGAGCGCCGACCGGGCCCGGGAGGAGGCCCAGGCGCGGCTGGCGGAGCACGAGGAGAGGCTCGCCGGGGCGGAGTCCGAGGCGCGCCGTATCGTGGCCGAGGCGCGGGAAGCGGCCGAGCAGGTGGGCGCCCGCATCGTCGAGGAGGCCCGCCAGGAGGCGCAGCGCACCGCCGACCGGGCTTCGGAGAGCATCGAAGCGGAGAAGCGCGCCGCCCTGATCGAGCTGCGCGAGGCGGCGGCCGACATGGCCGTACAGGCCGCCGGCGCCATCCTCGACGCCGAGCTCGATGGCGAGCGCAACCGCAAGCTCGCCGACGACTTCATCGGACGTCTGCCGCAGTCGCAGCCGTCCGCCTGAGGGGACGGACCGCCCGATGGCCAAGGCAACCGAGCTGGTCCGGCGCTACGCCGTGACCCTCCTCGAAGCGGCGGAGGAGTCCGGCGTCACCGGGGAGGTGCGCCGCGACCTGGAGGGGCTGGCGGCCACCCTGCGCGCCTCCGGGGAGCTGCGGGAGTTCCTCGGCAACCGCCTCGTCGACGGGGCCACGGCCTCGAAGGCGCTGGAGGCCGTGCTGGCCGGCAAGGTGCAGCCTCTCACCCTCAACTTCACCCGTCTCGTGGCCGTCCGGCGCCGAGGCCCCGCCCTGGCGGAGATGGTCGACGCGGCCCTGGCCATGCTCGACGAGCGCGCCGGGGTCGATACCGCCGAGGTCCGCAGCGCAACGTCCCTGACGCCCGGGCAGGTCGAGGCCCTGGGCAGTCGCCTGTCGCACTACACAGGCCGCAGGGTGAGCGTGCGGGCCGAAGTGGACGAGTCGCTCCGCGGCGGTCTTGTCGCCCGCATCGGCGACACCGTCTTCGACGCCTCCGTCGACACCCAGCTGCGCCGCCTGCGGGACCGCCTCGTGAGCGCCTGAGGGCCGGCCGCAGCCAACTGCAACCAATTCAGGAACGAGAGAGCCGAATGCCCGCCGAAGTCCTGGTTCAGCCCGACGAGATCTCCGCAATCCTCAAGCAGCAGCTGCTGGGGTTCGAGAAGCAGGTCGACGTCTACGAGAGCGGCACCGTGCTCTACGTGGGCGACGGCATCGCCCGCGTCCACGGCCTCGGCAACGTGCGCGCCAGCGAGCTGGTGGAGTTCCCCCACGGCATCATGGGCATGGCCCTCAACCTCGAGGAGGACAATGTCGGCTGCGTCCTCTTCGGCGACGACACCCGGATACACGAGGGCGACGAGGTCAAGCGCACGGGCCGCATCGTCGAGGTGCCCGTGGGCGAGGCCCTCCTCGGCCGCGTCGTCGATCCCCTCGGCCGGGCCCTCGACGGCAAGGGCGGGATCGAGACCGCCGAGAGCCTGCCGGTGGAGCGCAAGGCGCCGGGCGTGATCGAGCGCCAGCCGGTGAGCGAGGCGGTGCAGACCGGCATCAAGATCATCGACTCCACCGTGCCCATCGGCCGCGGCCAGCGCGAGCTGATCATCGGCGACCGGCAGACCGGCAAGACGGCGATCGCCGTGGACACGATCATCAACCAGAAGGGCGGCGACCTCATCTGCATCTACGTCGCCATCGGCCAGAAGGCCTCCACCGTGGCCAAGGTGGTGGCCGAGCTCGAAGCCAACGGCGCAATGGACTACACCATCGTCGTCTCCGCCACCGCCTCCGACCCGGCGCCGCTGCAGTTCCTCGCCCCCTACGCCGGCTGCTCCATGGGTGAGCACTTCCGCGACAGCGGACGGCACGCCCTGATCATCTACGACGACCTGTCCAAGCAGGCCTGGGCCTACCGCGAAATGTCGCTGGTCCTGCGCCGGCCGCCGGGGCGCGAGGCCTACCCGGGCGATGTCTTCTACCTGCACTCGCGGCTGCTGGAGCGCGCCGCCAAGATGAGCGACGAGAAGGGCGGCGGGTCGCTGACGGCCCTGCCCGTGATCGAGATCCTCGAGGGCGACGTCTCCACCTTCGTGCCCACGAACGTCATCTCCATCACCGACGGCCAGATCCTGCTCAAGCCCGAGCTGTTCCACGCCGGCAACCGTCCGGCCATGGACGTGGGGGCCTCGGTTTCCCGGGTCGGTTCCGACGCCCAGACGCGGGCCATGAAGGCGGTGGCCAGGTCGATCAAGGGCGACATCGCGCGTTACAACGAGGTCAAGGCCTTCGCCCAGTTCGGCACCTCGGACCTCGACCAGTCCACGCGCAACCTGCTCAACCGCGGCGAGAAGCTGATGGAGCTGCTCAAGCAGGGCCGCTACGAGCCCCTGCCCCTCGAGGAAGAGACGGTGGCCCTGGCCGCCATCGATCACGCCCTCGACCTGCCCACCGCCGACGTGCGCCGCTTCGAGGAGGAGCTGCTCGACCACATGCGAGACCGCCAGCCCGAGCTGCTGGCGCAGATCCGCGACAGCCGCGACCTCGACGATGACGCCAGGGAAAGCCTGAAGGCGGCCATCGAGCAGTTCAAGAGCACGTTCCGCCCCACGGAGGGCTAGTGGCGACCCTTCGGCAGCTGCGGACGCGGGTTGCGTCGATCGGCAACATCCAGCGGGTCACGAACGCCATGTACATGGTGGCCGCCGCCAAGATGCGGCGCGCCCAGGACGCCATCGAGTCGGCCCGCCCCTACGCCGAGCAGATCGACCGGACGCTGCGGCGCATCCAGGGCAGCGTCGAGTCCGATCACGCCCTGTTCCGGCAGCGCGAGGTCCGGCGCCTGTCGGTGGTGGTGGTCAGCGCCGACCGCGGACTGTGCGGCGGCTTCAACGGCAACGTCGGGCGCCAGGCCCGCCAGGAGCTGGAGTCGCAGGCAGGCGTCGAGATCGAGTTGACCACCGTGGGGCGCAAGGGGCGCGACTTCCTGGCCAGCCGCGGCTTCGAGGCCTCAAGACATCACGCCGACGTCTTCCGCCAGTTGGAGTTCGCCACCGCCGCGCAGATCGCCCGCGGACTCACCGCCGACTACGCCGCCGAGCGCACCGACCGCGCCCTGCTGATCTTCTCCGAGTTCCGGTCCGTGGCCAGCCAGGTACCGGTGGTGCGTCAGCTGCTGCCCATCGCGCCGCCGGAGGACCAGGATCCGGGGGCGGGCAGCTGCATCTTCGAGCCCGGTCCGGAGCGCCTGTTGGAAGCCCTCGTACCGCGCCACGTGAGCTTCCAGGTATGGCGGGCCCTGCTGGAGACCAACGCCGGGTTCTTCGCCGCCCAGATGGCGGCCATGGACAACGCCACCAAGAATGCCGGAGACCTGATCACCGAGCTGACCCGCGAGGTCAACAAGGAGCGCCAGAGCTCGATCACCCTCGAGCTGATGGACATCATCGGCGGCGCCGAGGCCGTCGCCCAGTAACAGACGAAGGGACAAGGATGAAGGAAGGAACCGTCAAGGAAATCATCGGCGTCGTCGTCGACGTCGACTTCGCCGGGGGCGAGCTGCCGCCGATCTACAACGCCTTGGAGGTGGCCGAGGAGGACCGTCCGGGCGACGAGCGGCTCGTCCTCGAGGTGCAGCAGCACCTGGGCGAGAGCCTGGTGCGCTGCGTGGCCATGGACGCCACCGACGGCATGGGGCGCGGCGCCCGGGTCGTCGACACCGGCGGCCCGATCCAGGTGCCCGTGGGCGAGGCCGCCCTGGGCCGCCTGTTCAACGTCATCGGCGAGCCGATCGACGGCAAGGGCCCCCTGCCCGAGGAGACGCCGCGGCGGCCCCTGCACCGCGAGCCTCCCGCCCACGAGGACCAGGTCACCACCGACCAGATGCTCGAGACCGGCATCAAGGTCATGGACCTGATCTGCCCCTTCGCCCGCGGCGGCAAGCTCGGCCTCTTCGGCGGCGCCGGCGTCGGCAAGACGGTGATCCTCACCGAGCTGATCAACAACGTCGCCTCCGGACATGGCGGCTACTCGGTCTTCGCCGGCGTCGGCGAGCGCACCCGCGAGGGCAACGACCTGCTCGGCGAGCTCGAGGAGTCGGGCGTGATCGACAAGACCGCCATGGTCTTCGGGCAGATGAACGAGCCGCCCGGGGCGCGGCAGCGAATCGCCCTGACCGGGCTGACCATCGCCGAGCACTTCCGCGACGAGAGCGGCCAGGACGTGCTGTTCTTCGTCGACAACATCTTCCGCTTCATCCTCGCCGGCGCCGAGGTCTCGGCCCTGCTCGGCCGCATGCCTTCCGCCGTCGGCTACCAGCCGACGCTGGCCACCGAGATGGGCGCCCTCCAGGAGCGCATCACCACGACCCGGAGCGGATCCATCACCTCGGTGCAGGCGATCTACGTGCCCGCCGACGACTACACCGACCCGGGAGTCGTCTCCGCCTTCGCCCACCTAGACGGCCGCATCGTCCTGGAGCGGGCCCTGGCCGACCAGGGCCTCTACCCGGCGGTCGATCCCCTGGCCTCCAGCTCCCGCATCCTCGACCCGCGGGTGGTCGGCGACGAGCACTACGACGTGGCCCAGCGGGTGCAGGAGATCCTGCAGCGCTACCGCGACCTGCGCGAGATCATCGCCATCCTCGGCATCGACGAACTGTCCGACGAGGACAAGCTGGTCGTCTCCCGGGCCCGCAAGATCCAGTTCTTCCTCACCCAGCCCATGCACGTGGCCGAGGCCTTCACCGGCAAGCCGGGGGCCTACGTCAAGATCGAGGACACGGTGCGCGGCTTCCGGGAGATCGTCGAGGGCGCCCACGACGACGTGCCGGAGCAGGCCTTCTTCCTCGTGGGCACCATCGAGGACGCCCTGGCGGAGGCCGAGAAGCTGTAGCCCATGGCCGACTATCCATTGCGCATCGTCACCCCTGAGCGCCTCTTGTTCTCCGGCACGGTGTCGAGCCTGCGGGCGCCCGGGAGCGAGGGCTCCTTCGGGGTCCTGGCGAGACACGCCCCCATGGTGGCGGCCCTGAAGGCGGGCCCCCTCTCCTTCGTGGAGGAGGCCGGGCGCCGCTCCCTGGCGGTGAGCGGCGGCTTCGTCGAGGTCTCCGGCGAGGGCGTCGCGGTGCTGGCCGAGACCGCCGAGTACGACTCCGAGATCGACGTGCCCCGGGCCGAGGGCGCCCGCGACCGGGCGCGGCAGCGGCTGAGCTCGCAGGTCGACATCGACGCCGACCGTGCCCGGGCAGCCCTGCTGAGGGCCCTGACCCGCCTCCGGGTGGCCGGTCCGAGCCAGTAGGGAGGGGGGCCCAATGGCCGACGTATCCCCCCGGCTGCGTGCCTTCCTCGAGAGCTACATCCCTCTCATGGAGGAGGAACTGTTCTCCTTCCTCCCCGCGCGCGAGCCCGAGGCGTATCTGTACGGCCCGATGCGCGTCTACCCGGAGCGCGGCGGAAAGCGCTCCCGGCCGGCCCTGGTGATGCTGTCGTGCGCCGCCCTCGGCGGCGATCTGCGCCGGGCCACGCGCACCGCCGCCGCCTTCGAGATGTTCCAGTCCTTCGCCCTGCTCCACGACGACATCGAGGACGACTCGGAGATGCGCCGCGGCGAGCCCTGCATGCACCGCCTCCACGGGGTGCCCCTGAGCATCAACATCGGCGACGCCCTGTACGCCAAGGTCTTCGAGATGCTCGCCGCCAACGGACCGCTTCTCGGGTGCGAGATGACCCTGACCCTGATCGAGGAGATGCTCCGCGGCTCACGGGAGACCTTCGAGGGGCAGGCCTACGACATCGGCTGGATCCGCAGCCGCACGGTCCCCGACGAGACCGAGTTCATGACCATGCTGCGGAAGAAGACCGGCTGGTACACCGGGCGGGGGCCGTGCACGGCGGGGGCGATCATCGCCGGGGCGCCGGAGGAGCAGCAGCGCGCCATCGGCGACTTCGGCGAGGCCATGGCCATCGCCTTCCAGATCCGCGACGACCTGCTGAACCTGATGTCCGCCGCCGGCGACGCGGCCCAGGCTCCGGGCCTGACACAGGGGGCCTACGGCAAGGAGCGGGGAGGCGACATCGCCGAGGGCAAGCGCACCCTGATCATCATCGACCTGCTGCGCAAGTGCGGCGGCGACGACCGCCGCTGCGTTCTCGAGATCCTGCACACGGCCCGCGAGGAGACCACACCGGAGCAGATCGAGACCGTCATCGGCATGGCCGACGAGCACGGCTCGATCGCCTACGCCTCCGAGGTGGCGGACCGGCGCGGGCAGGAAGCCCGCGCCTTGCTGGAGGAACTGCCGGCGACGGAGGAGCGGGACCTTCTGCGGGAGATGCTGGAGTTCTTCGTGCGCCGGGCCTACTGAGGCGCCCCGGGCCTGCGCGGGGCATCAGCCCCGAGGGTTGTACAGGAGGGCCAGCAGCAGCCGCGCGCAGTTGACGATGGCGCCGGCGTGGCAGATCTCGTAACCGTGGGTGTTGTCGCCGGGATAGGCGATCAGGGCGGCGCGGCCGGCCGAGCCCGCGGCCCTGGCCAGGGTGGCGTCGCTGGCGTAGCTGGTGAGGACGGCGGTCTGCACGCCGAAGCCGAGACCGCCGGCGAGCCCCGTCATGTGGTCGACCAGGGGCTCGCTGTAGAGCCCGGAGACATCCTTGCAGGGCAGGACCGGGTCGGCGCTGTTGACGATCTGGTACTCGTCGGCCACCGGGGCCAGGTCGAGGGCGATGACGGTCTCCGCCGCCAGCTGGCCCACCGACCAGATGGCGCCGAGTCCGCCGATCTCCTCCTCGGCGCTGGCCACGAGGTAGACGTCCCGGTCCGGCGGCTCCCGCTGCAGCTGGCGCGCGGCGGCCACGAGCACGGCGAGTCCCGCCCGGCAGTCGAGGTTGTAGCCGCACAGGAACTCCTCTCCCAGCCACATGGGGGCCTTCCGCCCCCGCGCCAGGACGACGCGCCGCCCCGGGCGCACGCCGCGCTCCTCCAGGCTCTCGGCGCCGAGCTTCGTCTCCACGTGCATCTTCTCCCACGTCAGGGCGGCGCCGGACTTCAGGGCGCCGGCGGGACTCTCGCCCGAGACGTGCTTGGAGCCGATGGACAGCACTCCGGGGACCAGCTCTTCGGCGAGTATCTCCACCGGGGTCTCGCCCACGGCCCAGGGATGGAGCCCGCCCACGGGCTGCACGCGCAGGCGTCCCTCCGCCTCGACCCGCTTGACGATCATGCAGATCTCGTCCTTGTGGGCGGTGACGGCAACGGCGCCGCCGCTCCGGCGGCCCGGGAAGTGGAGGACCAGGCTGCCTGCGGCATCCCGACGGATCTCGCCGCAGGAGTGCAGCATCTCGCGCAGCAGATCGTCGACCTCCCCCTCGACCCCGGAAGGTCCGTGGGCCACCAGCAGGCGTTCGAGATCGGAGAGCAGGAGGGAGCGGTCGACGTTCACAGCGGGCCCTTTCGCGGATTCAGGCGGCGGCCGGCATGAGCTCTCCGAGGAACTCGTCGGCCAGGGAGCGCAGACGCTTCTGCAGACGCAGGCGCCCCCGGTTGACGCGGGACTTCACCGTGCCCACCGGGCAGTCGATGATCTTGGCGATCTCCTCGTAGGAGAGGCCGTTGAGGTCGCGCAACTCCACCGCCTCCCGGAACTCGGCGGGCAGCTCGTCGATGGCTCGGGCCACCGAGGAGTGGACCTTGCGCGCATCCGTATACTCGCCAGGAAGCGGGTCCGAGTCCACCGGCTCGTAGCAGGAGACGCGCTCCTCCTCCTCGGGCATGGGGCCGATGGGGACCCAGTGCCAGCGCTTGCGCCGGCGCAGCTCGGTCTTGGCCAGGTTGCCGGCGATCGTGTAGAGCCAGGTCGAAACCTGCTCGATGGCGGGATACTGGTGCTTGTGCCGCAGGCATCGCAGGAAGGTCTCCTGCACGATGTCCTCGGCGGTCTCGCGGTCGCCCACGAAGCGATAGACGAAGCTGAACAGGGGAGCACGGTAACGCCGCACGAGAGCCGCGAGATGGTTCGTGTCGTGGGCGGCCTGTCGCAGCAGGTTGCGATCGGCGAGGGCTTGCTTGGCATCCATGACTGCCTCCATCGGTTGACGGGGCTGATGGTGATTGGTCTGGTCTCCTGATGGCAATCATCGTGCCAGGTCTTGCGGAACTACCATAACCAGCTGTTTCCAAGGGAGTTGTGAACATCCGGACGAATCCTGTCCCAAGGCCGGGGACAGGTCCTTCGGCTCAGGATTCTGAGGATCTGCGTCAGAGTTCTGAGCGCCCGCCCGCATTGACCAGCCAGGGACGCGGCCTAGATTCGGGCGGCCACTCAGAAGCGGAGAGAGATGGACGCGGACGCCGCACGGACCCTGCAGGAGTTCTGCGAGACCAACGGCATCCGGCGGCTCGAGGCGGAGGAGATCCTGGAGCTGCTGGCGGACGGGGAAGATCCCGAGTGGATCGCCTCCCAGGCGGCGGCCGACCGCCCCGGCTCGGCGGAGCCCCTCGCCGTCCTGCTCGCGGAACTGGCGCCGCGGGTTCGCCCGGCCGCGGTCGAGGAAGCGGATCCGGCGGCAGAGGCGCAGGACCCCGCGCAAGGGGCCGCCGATCCCGGCATCGACATCGGGGCGCGGCTGGCCGCCCTCGGACAGGCCCTGCCCCCCGGTGTCGACCCCGCTCAGCTGCAGCAGGTCCTCGACTCGCCGCGGGGCCGGCTGATGGCCGACTTCGGCCTGTTCTGCCAGGAGCGCGGCCACGAGTCCCCCGACGAGGAGGAGTTGCACCGGCTCCACGACGAGTGGCTGCAGACGCCGCGGGACGGTCTCGACGGCCGGCGCCCCGCCGAGATGCTGGAGGGAGACCGGCTGCTGCCGGAACGGGTGGTCACCTTCCGGCGGGAGCAGCCCAAGGTGGGGCGCAACGACCCCTGTCCATGCGGCAGCGGCCGCAAGCACAAGAAGTGCTGCGGCCGAGGAGGCTGAGGGGCGTGGAGCGCAAGGAAGGTCGGATCGCCGGCGTCTTCACCGTGGCGCTGGATGTCTTCGGCGACGACCGCGGGCGGTTCGCCGAGATCTTCCGCCGCCAGTGGTTCCCGGGGCGCGCCTGGGACCGGCTCCAGGTCAATCGCTCGCACTCGGGCCCCGGGGTCCTCCGCGGCCTGCACTTCCACCGCCTCCAGGCCGACTGCTGGCACTGTGTGGCCGGCTCCCTGCGCGTCGGCCTGTACGACCTGCGGCGGCGGTCTCCGACGCGCGGGGTGGGGGAGACCCTGCAACTCGACGGCGAGGCCTTCCTCACCCTCTTCATCCCGCCGGGCGTGGCCCACGGCTACCACGCCCTCACCGAGGCCACCTTCCTCTACGTCGTCGACCAGTACTATACGGGAGCCGACGAGCACGGCCTGGCCTGGGACGATCCCGGCCTCGGTCTCGACTGGGGCGTCGACCCCGGCAGGCCCCCGTTGATCTCCCACCGGGACGCCGTCAATCCGCGGCTGTGCGATCTCGACCAGGCCGACCTGCCCTGATGGACCTGCTCGAGTCCCTCGTGCGCTCCGAGGCGTTGCGCATCGCGCCCCCGGGGCAGGTGTTCTGGTACACCTCCGGCACGGTCGGACCGTACTACATCAACACCCACTTCCTCTTCGGAGGCCCGGAGCGCGCCGGGGAGCTGCTCGCCTTCATCGATGCCGAGTCGAGGTCCGCCGACTTCCACGGCCGCCTGCAGGAGCGCGTCTCCACGCAACTGGCTTCGGACCCGGGCTACGCAGGGGTGATCGACGCTCTCGCCGCCTCGATCCGCGGCCGTGAGCCCGAGGGTGGGGTCGACTGGGTCTCGGGAGGGGAGCGGCGGGACTGGTTCTTCTCCACCGGCGCCGCCCTGAGGACCGGGCGGCCGCACCTCTACCTCTACAAGGACGGCGGCGCCCTGACGGCCGAGGGGAACCTCCTGGCCCCGGTGGAGGACCTGGGGGGCCGGCGTACCGCCCACGTGGCCGACCTGGTGACCGAGGCCTCCTCCTACACGCGCGCCTGGATCCCGGCCTTGCGAGGCCGCGGCGGCGACATGGCGGTGAGCGCCAACGTCGTCGACCGCGGACAGGGGGGGATGGAAGCGATCGCCGCCTGCGGAGTCGACGCCGAGGCGTGCCTGCGCGTCGACGGGGCGATGTTCGCCGAGCTGCGCCGCCGCGGCCTGATCAGCGCGGCCCAGCACGCCGTGCTCGCCGACTACCTCGGCGACCCCGGCGGCGCCATGCGCCGTTTCCTGGTGGAGAATCCGGCCTTCCTGCAGGACGCCCTGGGCTCGGAGGACGAGCGCACCGCTCAACGGGCTCGGATGCTGGTGGAGCAGGACCCGTACCGGCTGCGGGAAGGCTGAGGCCGCCTCAGCCCGCCGCTTCGAGCATCTCCTCCACCACCTGCACCGAGACCAGCTGCGACACGCCCTCCTCCGGCATGGTCACGCCGTGCAGGGAGTCGGCCGACGCCATGGACAGCTTGTTGTGGGTCACCAGAATGAACTGGGTGGTGCGCGCGAACTCCCGCAGCACCCGCAGGAAGCGCTCGGTGTTGGCGTCGTCCAGGGGAGCGTCGACCTCGTCGAGGATGCACCAGGGACTGGGCTTGACCAGGTAGATGGCGAAGAGCAGGGAGATCGCCGTCAGGGCGCGCTCGCCGCCGGAGAGCAGGCCGATGCTCTGCAGGCGCTTGCCGCGGGGCCGGGCGGTGATCTCGATGTTCGACTCCAGGGGGTCCACGTCCGCCTCCAGTGACAGATCGGCCTCGCCGCCGGGAAAGAACCGGGCGAAGGTCTCGCGGAACTTCTCGCGGATCTCGGCGAAGGTCTCGCGGAACTTGCTCCGGGCGACGCGGTCGATGCGCTGAAGGGCCTTGCGCAGATCCTCGGCGGCCGACTCGAGGTCGTCGCGCTGTCGGCAGAGGAAGTCGTAGCGCTCCTTCTGCTGCTCGTAGTCTTGCAGCACCCCCACGTCAACCGAGCCCAGCCGGGCGATGGAGCGGCGGATCCGCTCCAGCCGCTCGGCGGCGGCGGCGGCGTCGAAGTCGGCCTCGTCCAGGGGGCCGAGGTCGGCCACGGCAACCTCGTACTCCTCGTTCAGGCGCCCCTCGATCCGGCGGCACTCGGCCTTCATCTCCGCCAGCTGCAGCTCCTGCTGATGGCGGCGCTCCTGATCGGCGCCCAGTTCCCGCTGCAGGCGGCCGATCTCCTCCTCCAGCCCGCGGGCTCCGGTGGTGCGGTCCTGCCACTGGCGGTGGCGCTCCTGACGCTCGCCTTCCAGGCCCTCGCGTTCCTCGTGCCGGACGGCCAGCTGGGTGGTGATCGCCTCTTCTTCCGCCCCCAGGCGGGCTCTCTCCCGGTCGGCCCGGGCGACCTCGTCCTGCAGCCGCTCGATCGAGGTCTGGTGGCCCTTTCGGAGGCGCTCGAGTCGCCCGCACTCGTCCCGCAGGCCCCTGGCCTCGGCGTCGATCCGGACGCTCTCCAGGCGCAACCCGTTGAGGGCCTCCTGCTGCTCCCGGCGAGCCCCCTCGGCGGCTCTCAGCCGCTCCTCACCGGCCTGGACCCGGCCTTCGAGTTCCGAGATCTCCTCCTCGATCGCGGCCAGCCGGGCCTCCTCCCGGGGGGCGGCGCCGGCCAGCCCCTGCAGCTTCCCCTCGGTGGCGGCCAGACGGGCCTGCTGATGCTCCCGCCGGACCCTCAGCCGGTCCTGCTCCTGGCGGGCGGAGCGCAGTTGCAGGCGCTCTCCGGCTTCGGCCCGGCCCTCGTCCTCCAGCCCCCGGGTCAGGGCCTCGACGCGGCCATCGAGGATACCGCGTCGCCTGACCTCCGCCGCGGCCAGGGCCTCGGCAGCAGCCAGACGCGCCTGCCGGCGGGACAGGGCGAAGCGCAGTTCGGCGATCTCCCGCCGCCGGTGGAGGAGGCCCTCCTCCGGCGCCTCGGCGCCTCCGGCCAGGCGGCCGTCGGTGCCGATTCCCTCGCCGCCGGCGGTCACCAGGCGCACAGGCAGTCCGCGGTGTCGGCGGGCGAGGGCGACCGCCGTGGGCAGATCGTCCACGACAAAGGTGTTGTGCAGCAGCCGGTTCAACAGCGGCGCCAGGTGGTCGGCCGCCCGCACCCGCTCCGCCAGGGGTCCCGAGACCCCGTCGACGCCGCTCGGGTCCACGGCCGGTTCCCCGGGGCCGTCCTGCCAGGAGAGGGGGTAGATCCCGGCGCGGCCGGAGCGGCCCCGGAGGTACTCCAGAGCCTCCAGCAGGCCCTCGTCCCCGCGGGCCACGAGGGCCTCCACGGCATCGCCCAGGGTGGTCTCCACGGCGCGTTCCAGGCCTGGCTCGACCTCGATCAGGTCCCCGAGGACTCCCTCGAACAGCCCGGAGCAGGGGGAATCGACGAGCAGCTCCCGAACTCCCCCGGCGTAGCCCTCGTACCCGGAGCGCAGCCGCTCCAGACCCTGCAGGCGGGCGCGTCCCGACTCGATGTCGCGGCGCAGGTCGGCCAGGGGGCCGCCGCGGGCGGAGACCGCCGCCTCGGCTTCGGACCCTCGCCTGGCGGCAGAGTCCAGGGCGGCGGAGATGGCCGTGATCCGTCCCCGGCGCGTCTCCAGCAGCGACTCGGCCGCCGCCACGGACCGGCGCGCCTGGTTCAGGCCGTGGTCGTCCTCGGCGGCCTCGGCGCGCAGGTGCTCTGCCATCTGTTCCAGCCCCTGGCGCTCGCTGCGCAGGCGGACCATCGACTCGCTGCCCTCGCTCTTCTCGCGCAGCAGCTCGCGCAGGCGGCGGTTCTCGCCCTCCAGGCCGGTTCGGACCGAGTCGTACTCCTCGTCGGCGGCGCCGGTCCTCTCCTCCTGGGACCGCAGACGGTCCGCCATTCCCGAGGCCTCGGCCTCGGACCGCTCCAGGCTCGATCGGGTCTCGTCGAGGCGGGCGCCGGTCTCGCCAAGCTGGCGCCGGGACTCCTCCCGCTGTCCGGCGGCGCGCTGCATCGACTCGTCCCTGGCCTTGCGCTGCTCCCGCGACGAGACGAGATGCGTGTCGAGGGCGTGGATCTCCTCCTGGCACTGCGAGAGGCGCCGGCCGGCCTCCTGCAGGGCTCCCTCGGACTCGGTGAGGCCGAGGCGCTCCGTCTCCAGCTCCGCTTCGAGGCCGGTGAACCTCGTCAGCCCCGCCTCGACCGTCCTCGACAGCTCGTCGAACTCCTGCTGCAGGGGCTGCAGCCGCTCCTGAAGGGAGTAGAACTCGTGCCGTCCGTGGCGCACGTCGAGGTCGTCGAGCTCGGCCTTGAGCTCCTGGTAGCGGCGGGCCCTGCCCACCTGCCGTCCGAGGAGGTCGACGTTGCGCTTGATCTCGCCGACGACATCCTCGATGCGCTGCAGGTCGGCCCGCGTCGACTCGAGCTTGTTCCAGGTCGACCGCCGGCGGGCCTTGTACTTGGTGATCCCCGCCGCCTCCTCGAGGATGCGGCGGCGGTTCTCGGTCCGGTCGTCGACGATCTCGTCGACCATCCCCTGCTCCATGACCGAGTAGGCCCCCGGACCCAGGCCGGTGTCCATCAGCAGGTTCTGGATGTCGAGGAGCCGGCAGGGGACCTTGTTCAGCAGATAGTCGCTGTCGCCCGAGCGGAAGAGGCGGCGGGTGATCGTCACCTCCGAGTAGTCGATGGCCAACCCCTGCTCGGCGTTGTCGATGGTCAGCGATACCTCGCACATCCCCAGGGGCTTGCGGCCCCGGGTGCCGGCGAAGATCACGTCCTCCATGCGGTGGCCGCGGACGGCGCCGGCGCGCTGCTCGCCGAGGACCCAGCGGATCGCCTCGACGATGTTGGACTTGCCGCAGCCGTTGGGACCCACGATCCCGGAGATCCCGGGGCCGAAGGGGATCTCGGTCTTGTCGAGGAAGGACTTGAAGCCGAAGACGTCGAGATGGGTCAGGCGCAAGGCCGGAATCTCCTCGCCGGAGGCGCGGGCGCGGAAGGGGGGAGAGGGGGCGGACCACTACCGGCTGGGGAGCAGTACAGGAACGATACCATCATGTGGGTACCCTGGCAAGGCAGAGGATGGGTCTGCCGGACGGTCAGAAGTCGAGGACCGAATCGTCCGGGAGCTCGTCGTCCCGGCCCATGCCGATGACGTGCTCGTCGGTGATCTCGCGGCGTCCGCCGAAGCCGCCGTCGACCTCGTGCCAGTGGCCGATCCCGGGCTCGCCGCGGCGCCAGCACAGGTAGACCCAGCGGCCCTCGAAGGTGGTGGGGAAGTCGACGATCCCCTGTTCCAGGCCGCCGGCGGGGAAGCGCAGCCCGTGGCCGAGGATGTCCTGGCGCACGATCCTCTCCACCGCCGCCGACTCGGTCTCCATGGCGCGGCGGTGGTCGAGGAGCTCGGGGTGGTCCGGGTTGTCCGCAGACTCGACGTCGTCACCCCACAAGGTCTGCAGGATCTGCAGGCCTTCGTAGTGCCGGAGCCAGCTCTCCCGGTGCCGGTCCAGCCGTTCGAGGACCGACTCCAGCCAGGGGATCATGCCGTTCGCCTGGTCGACGGTGAAGGGGCGGTGGGAGGCCATGGCCGTCGAATATAGGGCGGCCCGGCGCTCCCGGGGGACCGGAGCCGAGGATGCCCGCTTTCTTGCGCCGACCCCGGGGCAAAGGCATATTTCACCGGCGCCCGGGCCTGCCCCGGGCCTTCTTCGTTGAGGCTTCCATGGCGGTCACCATCGACGACGTGAAGCGGGTTGCGGCCCTGGCCCGCCTGGACCTGTCGGGGCCGCAGGAAGAACGCCTCACCGTCGAGCTCGGCCGCATCCTCGCCTACATGGAAAAGCTCAACGAGCTCGACACCGACGGCGTGGAGCCCACCTCCCACGCCACGCCGGTGGCCGGCGTCCTGCGCCGGGACGAGGCCGTGCCCTTCGACGAACGGACGGAACTGCTCGCCCAGGCGCCCGACACGAGGGACGGGTGTTTCCGGGTCCCCAGGATCATCGAGTGAGCCTTTCCGCGCGGCTCCGGGGCCGCCGCGGCGCCACAGGAGCCGGAGGAAGAGCGTGACGGAGTACGCGGGTCCCAAGTTCATCGTCGTCGCCGGCGGCGTGATGAGCGGCGTCGGCAAGGGGCTCACCACCGCCTCCATGGGCCGCATCCTCCGCGAGTACGGGTACCGCACCACCGCCGTCAAGATCGATCCCTACATCAACTACGACGCCGGCACGATGCGGCCCACCGAGCACGGCGAGGTCTTCGTCACCGACGACGGCGGCGAGATCGACCAGGACCTGGGCAACTACGAGCGCTTCCTGGGCATCGACCTGCCGCGGCGCAACAACCTGACCACCGGCCAGATCTACCACACCGTCATCGAGCGCGAGCGCCGGGGCGAGTACCTCGGCCACACCGTGCAACCCATCCCCCACCTCACCGACGAGGTGCAGCGCCGCATCGTCGAGGCCGGCGAGGGATTCGACATCGTCCTCATCGAGATCGGCGGCACCGGCGGCGACTACGAGAACGAGCTGTTCCTCTTCGCCGTGAAGGGCATGGAGCGCGAGCTCGGCGAGGAGCACTTCCTCTACGTGCTGATCACCTATCTGCCCATTCCCAGCCACGTGGGGGAGATGAAGACGAAGCCGACGCAGCAGGCGATCCGGCTGCTGTCCCAGCAGGGCATCTTTCCCGACTTCATCATCTGCCGCGCCGAGACGCCCCTCGACGATGTGCGCAAGAAGAAGATCATGGTCAACGCCAACGTGCCGAAGGAGCACATCATCTCGGCGCCGGACATGGCCACGATCTACGACATCCCAGTCCGCCTGGAGGAGGAAGGGCTGGGGGCGAAGATGCTGGCCAAGCTGGGGTTCGAGCCCCGGCGCCAGCCCGACTGGGACCGCTGGGAGAGGCTGCTGGAGCACAGCAAGAGCCCGGCCCGAAGGCTGCCCGTGGCGATGGTCGGCAAGTACGTCGAGATCGGCGACTTCCAGCTGACGGACTCCTACATCTCCGTGAACCAGTCCCTGCTGCACGCCGGCGTCTCCCGCGATACCGGCGTGGACATCACCTGGATCGACGGCCGCGACTTCGAGAGCGGCGAGCGCAGCGTCGAGGAGTTGCTGGACTACGGCGGCATCATCGTGCCGGGGGCCTTCGGCGAGGGGGGGGCGGAGGGGGTGATCACCGCCATCCGCCTGGCCCGCGAGCAGGGGGTGCCCTTTCTGGGGCTGTGCTACGGCATGCAGCTGGCCGTCATCGAGTACGCCCGCCACGTGGCCGGCATCGAGCGCGCCACCTCCGAGGAGTTCTCCGACGACTCCGACTACCAGGTGGTGGCCATCCAGGAGAGCCAGAAGCACGTCCTGAAGCAGAACCGCTACGGCGCCAGCATGCGCCTCGGCGCCTACGCCGCGGTGCTGCGCAAGGACAGCCGGGTCCTCGAGATCTACGAGCGCTCGGGCCGGCTCCTCGAGGACGGGGCACGCATCCGCCAGCTCCTCGACACCCCCGAGGAGTCCTTCCGCATCGGACAGATCATGATCGACCGCGACAAGGTGGTGCTGGAGCGTCACCGCCACCGCTACGAGATCTCGCCGCGCTTCGTCGAGCTCCTCGAGGAGGAGGGCCTGGTGTTCTCCGGGCATCACCGCCGCGTCGACGGCACGCGCCTGATGGAGTTCATCGAGCTGCCCGATCACCCGTTCTTCATCGCCACCCAGGCCCACCCCGAGTTCAAGTCCCGGATGGACAACCCCGCGCCCCTGTTCTCCGGGTTCGTCGACGCGGCCCTGGCCCACCGGGCCGAGCGGGCCTCCGATGTCCGCGCCGCGGCCCCCTGAGGCCCCGCTCACACCCCACAACGCCGGACCGCTCCTCGCCGGCGCCGTGACCGCCCTCTCCCTCCTCGGACTTCTCGGCTGCGGTGCCGCCGAGGGGCCGCCGTCCCCGGAGCCGGAGGCCCCGGAGGGGATCGAGCGCGAGTCCTGGGAGGTGGAGCTCGACCTGCGCGGCAGCACCTCCACCGTCGCCGTCGAGGCCGCCTACGTCGCCGATCTGGCGGACCGGATCACCCGCGCCGACGGCGGTGTGACCGTGACCTTCGCCGACTCCCTGAGGCGGCCCTCGACCCGGATCCGCGCCGACCGCCTGTTCATCGACCACGGCCACGACGTCGTCGGCTTCTCGGGGAACGTCACCGCCGAGGCCGAGGGTCCCGGGGTCACGGCCACGGCCGACACCCTCGGCTGGGACCGCGGCACCGACAGCCTGATCGCCCCCTCGGCCGCGGACCTGCTCCTGCCCGATGGCCGCCTCGGCGCCGCCCGTCTCGCGGGCGACAGCGGGCTGGCGTCGTGGTCGGCCGAAGAGGTGACCGGCCTCTTCTCCGGGTCGGGGGGGGCCCCCGGCGGCGAGGACGGGGCAGGGTCCCTGCAAATCGAGGCGGCCGCCGCGGATCTGCGGGTTCGCGACGGCCGCCTGGAGGCCGCCTTCGAACAGGCTCGCGCGCGCTGGCGGGACCGCCGTTTCGGGGCCCGCCGCGCCCTCTTCGACGGCCGTACCCGGCGGGTCGTGCTGGAAGGGGCGGCGTCGATGGAGGACAGCGGCCGCGGAAGACGTCTGACGGCGGAGGCGATCGACATCGAGCTGGACCGCTCCCGCTTCGCCGCCGCCGGCGGCGTGCGCGTCGAGGGCGACGCCCGCCTGTGGGCGGATTCGATCGAGGAGGACGGCAGCCGCTGGCGCATCCAGGGAGATCCGGCGCGGGCCGAGGTGGACGGGCGGGGACTGGAGGCGCGGAGGCTCCACCTCAGCGAGGGCACCGACACCCTTCTCGCCGCCGGCGGGGCGGCTGCGCGAGAGGGGGACCGGAGGATCACCGCCGACTCCCTGCGCCTGGTGCGCCCGGAGGACGAGGTGGAGGCCTTCGGGGCCGTAGCGCTGGACGCCGCCGATCTCGAGGGAGACCTGCGCTCCCGGCGGCTGAGGTCGGGGGCCGCCGGCGCCCGGCTCGTCCTGTGGAGCGATGCCCGCCTGACGCGCCCCCGCCGGGGCGGAGGCGAGCTGACCCTGCGCGCCGATTCACTGATCCTCGAAGGTTCGCAGCGGCGCCTGACCGGGGCCGGCGGGTTCCTCCTCGAGGCGCCGCCCGACTTGGAGCTGAGGGCCCGGCGCGGCGTCTACGCCACCCCGGAAGGACCGGCGTCCCTCTTTGGCGAGGTCGAGTTCGTCCACCGGGCGGGGGCCGGCCGCAGCCGTCTCGCCGCCGACAGCAGCCGCGTCGAGCTGGCCGAGGGTGAGCCCGTGGCCCTGACGTGGCCCGGCGACCTCCGGGGGAGCCTGCGGGGCGACGGCCAGACCTGGCTGCGCGCCGGCTCGGGCCGGGCGGCGCTGGCCTCCGGCAGACTGTCCAGCCTGCACCTGGAAGGCCGGGTCGAGGCGATCCACCGGGATCCCTCGGAGGAGCGTCTGAGCCGGTTCACCGCCGAGCGGATGGAGATGAGCTTCGACGAGGAGGGCGTCTTGAGCCGGATCGTCGCCAGTGGCGGCGCCCGCGTCCGCCTGCGGCTGGCCGGAGGCGGCTCCGAAGGGGAGGAGGTCTCCCTCAACGACGTGAAGGGAGAGCGGCTGGAAATCAGGATGCGCGAGGGGGTGGTGGAGGCAGTGCAGGTCCTCGATGGGGTCGAGGGACGATTCGAGCCGGGCGGGCGGGGCGGCTGACGGGACCACGGATGCTGCGCGTCGAGGAGATCGTCAAGACCTATGGCCGGAGGAGGGTTGTGGACGGCGTCTCCCTCCACGTCGGTCCCGGCGAGGTCGTCGGCCTCCTCGGGCCGAACGGGGCCGGCAAGACGACCACGTTCCACAGCATCACCGGCTTCGTGCGCCCCGATGGCGGCCGCGTGCTGCTCGATGACGAGGAACTGACCCGGCTGGCCATGTATCAGCGGGCCCGCCGGGGCATCGGCTATCTGCCGCAGGAGACTTCGATCTTTCGAGGGCTGACGGTGGCGCAGAACGTCTCCGCCGTCCTCGAGGCTCGCGGCGTCGCCCGCCGGGAGAGGGAGGAGCGCGCCGCCGGCCTCCTCTCCGAGCTCGACCTGGAGGCCCGAGCGGGTCAGCGCGCCGACAGCCTCTCCGGCGGCGAGACCCGTCGCGTCGAGATCGCTCGGGCCCTGGCCACGGAGCCCCGCTACATGCTCCTGGACGAACCGTTCACCGGCATCGACCCGCGCACCGTGGAGGACATCCAGTCCATCGTCGGCGAGCTGCGCGCCCGGGGGCTCAGCATCCTCATCACCGACCACAACGCTCATGAAACCCTTGAGATCGCCGATCGGGCGTACATCATGGTGGACGGTGTGATCCTGACTTCGGGCACCGCTCCGGACCTGGCCCGGGACCGGGACGTGCGGAGGCTCTACCTGGGGGACCGTTTCCGCCTGACGTGAAAAGGCGTCGCCAGTGTGGCGAACGCTTGCAGCAAACGCTGTGCCTCAATCCTTGACAGGCTCGAGACCACCGGGGTACATTAGCCCTCGCACCTTCTCCTGTACGGCCCAAATCATTACCAGAGTGTGAGTTACGACTTCCGTGACGATGCTCCGCCTGTCACAGAACCTCAGCCTGCAGCAGCGCTTGGCGCCGCAGCTGATCCAGTCGCTGCAGCTCCTGCAGATGTCGACTCTGGAGCTCGAGCTCGAGATCAAGCAGCAGATGGAGATCAACCCGCTTCTCGAGGAAGCGGTGGAGCCGGATGAGGAGCTGGAGCCCGAGGCCGAGCCGGAGGAGGTGGAGACGCCCGAGCAGGAGGCCGCCCTCGAAGAGCAGGAGCTGAAGGAGGAGGAGGTTCCGGAGGACCTCGACGAGATCGACTGGGACGCCGTAGAGGCAACGGACTGGAGGGGATGCAAAGAGGGCAAGCAGGCGGAGTTCCTGATCGAGCAGCGCTTCCCGTGGGAACTCGTCTCGCGTATAAGTGTCCGGTCACAGCGGGTCTGCTACCGGACCGAAGCCGTCCTCGAAGCCGCCGCGCACAGGCCGCCTGTCGAAATCCGTCCAGCGTGGTACTACTGAGAGGAGTGGTGCCGTGATCACGTACAAGACCGGCGACATCCTCGCGGAGGCGGCGGAGGCCCTGGTCAACACCGTCAACTGCGTCGGCGTCATGGGGCGTGGGGTTGCACTTCAGTTCAAGCGCGCGTTTCCGGAGAACTTCAAGGCCTACGCCGCTAGGTGCAGACGCGAC
>CAZEHQ010000040.1:0-4177 GCA_964512165.1 uncultured Gemmatimonadaceae bacterium
GCCATCGTCGGCTGCGGCGGCATGGGCCACCGGCACCTCTACGGGCTCGCCGAGCTCGCCCGCGCCGGTCTGTCGCCTTTCGAGCTGGTGGGCGCCTGCGACCCGGAGGAGGGGAACGCCGCCTCCCTGGCCGAACAGGCGGAGAAGCTGCTCGGCCGCCGCCCGCGGGTGGCGGGTTCGCTGGAGTCGCTGGCGCGCGCCGCGGAGGTCCACGCCATCGACCTGACCACGACGCCGCGGGCCCACCACGCCGTGGCCGTGGAGGCCCTCGGCCGCGGCTGGCACGTCATGTGCGAGAAGCCCCTGGGGCTGACGGCGCGCGCCTGCCGGCTCATGGTCGAGGCCGCGGAGGCGGCGGGCCGGGTCCTGTCCACGGCCGAGAACTACCGCCGCGACCCGATGAACCGCCTCGGCAAGGCGCTCCTCGACGCCGGCGTCATCGGCGAGCCCCGGCTGATGTTGCAGCACTCCCTCGGCGGCGGCGACGGCATGCTGATCTCGGTCTGGCGCCACCGCAAGGACTCCAGCGGCGTGCTGCTGGACGTGGGCGTCCACTTCGCCGACATCCTGGAGTACTACCTCGGTCCGGCGGTGACCGTCTACGCCCAGACGCGGCTCCACGAGCCCGTGCGCAAGAACCCGGCCGCCGGCCGGGAGGCCGTCGACGGCGGACCCGCCGGCGTGTACGGGCGCTGGCAGCGGGAGATGCCCGCCGAGTTCGAGGCCACCGCCGATGACGCCGCCTACGCCACGATCCTGTTCCGGTCGGGGGCCGTGGCCTCCTACATCGAGGACCACGCCGGCCGCGGCGAGGACCTGCGGAAACGGGCGATCTACGGCTCCCTCGGCTCGCTGGACCTGCCGGGCGACCGCAGCGGCCGGCCCCTGACCCTGCATCTGCCGGGGCAGGATCCGGTGACCGGCGCGCCGCTGCTCGACCGGGTGCCCGGGTTCCGGCTGGACGAGCCCACGGCGGCCCTCTTCGGCGGCGACCGGCTGGGGGAGTACGGCTTCGAGTTCGCGGAGATCGACCGCAAGATCATCGCCGTGGAGTACGCCGACTTCGGCGCCGCCATCGCCGGCGAGGGTGGACGCCCCGAGGTCGACGGCCCCCAGGGGGCGCGCTCGGTGGCCCTGGCCTACGCCTGGATGGAGTCGCAGGCCGCCGGCCGCGCGGTCTCGGTGGACGAGGTCCTCGACGACCGGCTGTACGCCTATCAGGACGACATCAACGAGAGTCTGGGGATCTGATGGCCGCCATCCTCTGCCCCCGCTGCCACAAGCTGATCAGCGCCGACGAGCCGCGGTGTCCGTACTGCGGGCAGATCCGCCCCGGCATGTTCGGACTCGCCAGCCGCATGCGGAAGCTCGGACTGAGCCTCGACTTCCCCCACGTGATCACCGTGGTCTGCGTTGGCCTGTACGTCTTGTGCCTGGCCCTGGACCCGGGCGCCATCCTGCAGACCCGGGGGCTGATGAGCATCCTGGCGCCGTCGTCGAATGCCACCCTCGAGGCGGGCATGACGGGCGGCTACCCGGTCCTCTACCTCGGCCGCTGGTGGACGGTGATCACCGCCATCTACCTCCACGGCAGCCTGCTCCACATCTTCTTCAACCTCATGTGGGTGCGGCAGCTCGGTCCGCTGGTGAGCGAGCTCTTCGGCCCGTGGCGGCTGTTCGCCATCTTCACCATCTCCGGGGCGGTCGGCTTCATCGCCTCGGTGGCCATGGGCAGCGCCGCCACCCTGGGGGCCTCGGGGTCGATCTTCGGCCTGCTGGCCGCCGCCATCGCCTACGGCCGCCGCCGCGGCGCCGACCTGTTCACCCGCCAGTACCTGCAGTGGGCGGTGCTGCTCTTCATCTTCGGCCTCCTCATGCCGAACATCGACAACTGGGCCCACGGCGGCGGTTTCGTCGGCGGCTATGCCGCGGCCTGGATGTTCAGCCGCCGGCCGGACGAGCGCGAGGGCATCGGCACCTATGTCCTGGCGGGGCTCTGCGCTGTGGCCACGGTCCTCGCCTTCCTCTTCCAGTTCCTCGCCGCCGTCAGCTCTTGAGCACCGCCGCCGAAGTCCTCGACGTGCTCGCCGAGGACGGCAGCGTCGTGGGGACCAAGCCGCGCCACCTCGTGCACCGCGACCACGACCTGCACGGGCTCGTCTTCGTGTGGTCGGCCTTCGCCGCGGGGCAGCGGCCGGTGATGGTCCTGCAGCGCCGGGGCCGCCCGGGCGACCCCTACGCCGGACAGGTCGACGCCCTTGCCGGCGGTCACATCCTCGCCGGTGAGACCGCCGTCGACGCCGGCCGGCGGGAGCTGCTCGAGGAGGTGGGGGTGACGGCGGATCCTGGCGATCTGCTCTTCCTGGGGTCGAGCCGCAAGGAGCGGCCCACCGGCGACTGCCGCAGAATCGTGCAGCACCTGCTCCTCTACCCGGTGCCGCTGGACCTGGCGCGGCTGCGGTTCAGCGACGAGGTGGACGGGCTCGCCGAGGTCGACCTGGAGGAGTTCTCGGAGCTGATCCTGGGGGGGCGGGAGAGTCTGCGGGGGAGGGTCCGCTTCGCCGGCGCGAGCCCCGATGGGGGGATCGTCGAGCAGGAGCTGCCGAGGTCGGCGGTGACCGGCTATCCGGACGAGATCCTCGACACCTTCCGGCGCAGCCTCGCCTCCATCCGGGGCTGGGCGCGCACGGGGCAGATCGATCCGGGCTGCTTCGCGGGGTGACGGCGCGCTGGGCGCGGCGGGGGCCCGGAGTGGCGCACGTCAGGCCGATTCGCTGCCGGCGGTTTCGCGGGTGGGGGCGCCGGGCGCGGGGGGCCCCGCCGGGGTGTCCAGGCCAGGCTGCATCGATCCTGCTGTTTCGCGGACTGCAAGCGCGCCGTGCGCGGCGGGGCTCGGCCGGGGTGTTGCGGGCCGAGTGATCCCGGCTGCGTCGCGGCGCCTCGAGGGCGGGGCCGACGCGATTGCCGGGGGCTGCGTCAGGCCAGGACGTGCACCTCGCCGTCCTCGACGCGCACCGGGTAGCTGGCGACGCTGCGCCCGGGGCGGGTGAGGCAGGCGCCGTTGGTGACGTCGAAGGTCCAGCCGTGGCGGTAGCAGGTGACGACTCGGCCATCCAGGGAGCCGCAGCCCAGCTCGCTTCCCTCGTGGAGGCAGGTGTTGGAGGTGGCGTGGAAGGTGCCGTCGACGTTGAAGAGAGCGATGGAGCGGCCCCGGGCCTCGACGACGGCGGCGCCGCCCGGTGGCAGGTCGCCGGTCCGGGCCACCGTCGTCCACTCGGGGTCGCCGGCGGGCTCGGCGGGCTCCTCGGCAGGGCCGGCGGGAAGGTCGAGGGAGCGCAGGATCTGCACCGCCTCGATCACGTTGGTCAGCCCCGCGGCGGGGTAGGCGCAGAGGATGGCGTCGAGGACCTCGTCGCGGGTGGCGCCTTCGCGCATGGCCCGCGGGATGTACTGGCGCAATCCGCGCGGCGACAGGCGCACGACCTTGGTGACGATGGAGATCAGGAAGCGGGTCTTGGGGTCGAGGTGCCGCCCCGACTCGCGGAAGAAGGCGAGGAGGTGGCCCATCGCCTCGGGGCGCTCCTGCGACAGCCACTTCAGGCCGCTGAGCTTGCCGCCGTCCCTGCTTTCGTCGTCAGCCATGGGTAGAATATAACCGTGCCTGAGAGTAGCGATACGAGCGACGCCGGGCGCCTGGCCGCCCTGCTGGAGGGAATCGACGGTTCCGGCTACCGGGCCTACCGCGACCTGCGCGGGGCCTGGGACTTCGGCGAGGCCGAGGTCCCCTTCCGGCTGTACGTCGATCACGTGCAGGCCGACCCCTTCGCCGCCCCGAGCCGCATGCGCGTCCGCCTCGACCCGGCGGTGGCCGGCTTTCCCGCCCGCACCTTCACCGCGGGACCCCGGCGGCGCGCCCTGTGCTCGTACCTGGCCCTGCGGTTCTCGGACGAGGCCGGTGATTCGCCCAGGGGCGCCGGATCGGGCCACTCGGGGCGGATCGCCATCGACCGCCCGGGACAGCAGGTGCTGGAGCGGACCTGCGTCCTCATCGGCGACGAGGGTTCGGTGGAGGCCCGCTTCGTCGCCGGGCTTCCCGCCGCCGGCCGCCGCATCCTGGGACGGGCCGCCGCCGACCTGCTCTGCCGCCGCCTGCCCGGGATCGTCGCCCGCGCCCTGC
>CAZEHQ010000040.1:4277-8126 GCA_964512165.1 uncultured Gemmatimonadaceae bacterium
GTGACCCTGATCGTCGGGGGCGGGTTCCACGGCAAGTCGACGCTGCTCTCGGCTCTGGCTCGCGGCGTTTACGATCATCGGCCCGGGGACGGGCGCGAGCGGGTGGTCACCGACCCGACGGCGGTGGCGGTGCGCGCCGAGGACGGCCGCAGCACCGCCGGCGTCGACCTGAGCCCGTTCATCGGCGACCTGCCCTTCGAGCACGACAACGCCTTCTTCTGCACCGGCCACGCTTCGGGGTCCACGTCGCAGGCGGCGGCGATCGTCGAGGCCCTGGAAGCCGGGACCCGGTGCCTGCTGGTCGACGAGGACACGGCGGCGACCAACTTCATGATCCGCGACGGCCGCATGCAGCAGCTGGTGGCCCGGGAGCAGGAGCCGGTGCGGCCCTTCATCGACCGGGTGCGCCAGCTCCACGAGGAGGCGGGCGTCTCCACGGTCCTGGTCATGGGCGGGACGGGCGACTACTTCGGCGAGGCGGACACGGTGATCGCCATGGAGCGCTACGAGCCGCGCGACGTGACCGGCCGCGCCCATGCCATCGCCCGCGCCCACGCGGGGGACCGCACCCGGGAGACGACGGGCCCGGTGGCGGCGGGAGCCTCGCGCGTGCCCCTGGCCGAGAGCATCGACCCGAGGCGCGGGCGCCGCGAGGTGAGCTGGAAGGCGAGGGGGCCCTTCGATCTGCGTTTCGGGGAGGAGGAGATCGACCTCTCCGCCGTGGCGCAGCTGGTCGACGCGGGACAGACACGGGCCATCGCCGAGGCCATCCTTCGGGGGCGGGAGCGCTACATCGACGGCCGCCGCAGCCTGGCGGAGATCCTCGACCAACTGATGGCCGATGTCGCCGCCGGCGGGCTGGACACCCTCTCCTCCCGGCCCTCGGGGGATCTCGCCGGCTTCCGCCGCTTCGAGCTGGCTGCCGCCCTCAACCGGCTGCGCACCTTGCGGGTGCGCCACCCGGAGGAGGTTTCCGCGTGATCGCGGTGGAGGCGGTCACCCGCGTCTTCGGCTCCGGCGCCGGCGCCATCACCGCCGTGGACGACGTCTCCTTCCACGTGGAGCGGGGGGAGATCGTCGGCTTCGTGGGGCCCAACGGCGCCGGCAAGTCGACGATGCTCAAAATGCTGGCCACCTACCTGCTGCCCACCTCGGGGAGCATCTCCGTCGCCGGGCACGACGCCGCCGAGGACCCCCTGGAGGTGCGCCGCGCCATCGGCTACCTGCCGGGGGACACGCCCCTCTACGGCGACATGGTGGTGGAGGACCTGCTGCGTTTCGCGGCGCGAGCCCACGGCTTGGGCGGGGACCGCCTCGAGGAGGCGGTGGAGCGCACCGTCGGCCTGTGCGGCATCGGCCCCGTGCGGAGCCTGCGGGTACGCCAGTGCTCCACGGGGTTCCGCCAGCGCGTGGGCCTGTCCATCGCCCTGGTCCACGATCCGCCGGTGCTGCTGCTCGACGAGCCGACCCACGGCTTCGACCCGCTGCAGGTGATGGCCTTCCGCGAGCAGCTCGCCGGTCTCAAGCAGGACCGGGCGATCCTGTTCTCCACCCACATCATCCCCGACGTGGAGGCCGTGAGCGACCGCGTCCTCATCATCCACCAGGGCCGCCTCCTCGGCGACGGCCCCCTGGCGGCGCAGGCCGAAGCCGCCGGACTTCCCGGGGCCGGCCTCGAGGAGCTCTTCGCCCACCTCGTCTCCGCCTCCGGCGACGATCATGGCCTCGGACGCTGAGACCGCCGGGCGGGCGCGCCGGCTCCGCGACTTCGCCTCCGGCGCGGGACTGGTCGCCGGCCGCGAGCTGCGCGCCATCTTCGATTCTCCCATCGCCTACATCTACGCCGCTGTCTTCCTGGTCCTGTCTGGGACCACCTTCATGAACGCCTTCTTCCTCGAGGGCGTCGTCGACATGTCCCCCTGGTTCGAGGTCCTGCCCTTCCTGCTGATCCCCTTCGTGCCCGCCATCACCATGCGCTCCTGGTCGGAGGAGCACGCCCAGGGGACGGTGGAGCTGCTTCTGACCCTGCCCCTGGAGCCGCTGCAGGTGGTGGCCGGCAAGTACGCCGCCGCCCTCCTCTATCTCCTCGTGGTCATCGCCGGGTCGCTGCCGATCGTGGTCATGCTGGTGTGGCTGGGGGAGCCTGACCTCGGCATGATCCTGTCCGGGTACCTGGGCGCCCTGCTCCTCGGCGCCCTGTTCCTCGCCTCGGGCCAGTTCCTTTCCAGCCTCACCCACAACCAGATCGTCGCCTTCGTCCTCGCCGCCATGACCGCCTTCCTCCTCGTCTTCAGCGGCCATCCGCAGGTGGTGGAGATCCTCGACGGCCTCGCCCCGGCCTGGCAGCCGGGGACCTGGCTGGCCGAGTCCGTCTCCTGCCTGCCCCACTACCAGGCCTTCGCCGGCGGTCTGGTGGGGCTGGACCACCTCCTCTACTTCGTCCTCCTCTGCGCCTTCTTCCTGTGGATGACGCGGATCGGCCTGCAGCGCCTCAAGTACTGAAGGAGTCGCGTTGAAGCGGACCTTCCTGCTCCAGGCCCTCCTCGGCGCCGTCCTGCTCTTCGGGATTGTGGTCTGCGCCGGCCGGCTGCTGGGCGCCGCGGGGTCGGCCGCCCGCATCGATCTGGGGGGCCGCCACCCGGCCACGGTGCCGGCCGAGCTTCGCCGACTCCTGCGCGGCCTCGACGGCGAGCTGGCGGCCACTCTCTTCGTCAACGGTCGCGAGCGCATGCCCTCCCACCTGCGGGAGGTGGAGGAGACGGCCAGGGCCCTGCTCGAGGAGATGGAGGACGCCGCCGGGGGGCGCTTCAGCTACCGGGTCATCGATCCCGGCCTCTCCGGGCCGGCGGGCGCCCGCTACGCCGCCTCGCGCCGGGCGAGTCCGATCCGCGTGCGGCGGGTGGTCGACGACGCCGAGAGCCAGGCGGAGATCTGGTCGTCCCTGGTGTTCTCCCGGGAGGGGAGGCCGCGGCGGGAGGACGTCCTCATCCAGGGGATCGAGAACGCCCATCTGCCGCACCTGGCCCGCTTGGTGGCGGCGCGCCTGTCGGCGGGCGAGTCGGCGCCCCAGGCCTCCTTCGCCCTGTCGGCGCCGCCGGGGTACGGGAAGTTCCCCCGCTACCTGAGCCAGCACGGCCCCGTCGTCGAGATCGACGTCGACGGCGGCGGGTTCATCCCCCGCGACGTGGACGTCCTGTTCTGGCTGGAGCCGCGGCGGGTGACGCGGCACCACATCGCCGAGTTGCGCCGCTTCCTGGCCTCGGGACGGACCGCCGTCCTGGCGGGCAGCGCCTACCGCGTCGGTTACTCCGCCGGCGAGGAGGGCGAGGTCCGCTTCCGCGTCGAGGGGATGGGCGGCGCCTGGGAGCGGCTCCTGGAGCCCTTCGGCCTGGAGCCGGTGGCCGACCTGCTCATGGACCGCAACGCCGGTTCGGTGACGGTCCCGGTGGACGGGGTGGAGGGCGAGGTGGAGGCCCCCTTCCACCTGCGGAACCTGCCCGCCTTCCGCGACTTCCGCCCCTTCCGGACGCCGGCCCGGGGAGGCCTGAGCTTCACCGCCGCCAGCCCCCTGCGCGTCGATCCGCGACGGGTGGCCGCGGCAGGGTACCAGGCCCACGTGGCCGCCACCACCACCGAGCACGCCTGGGTGCGGCCCCTGCCCCGGGGCGGGTTCGGCCTGGAGGACCTGTCCGGGGGCCTGCGCGTGCCCAAGCAGAACCTGATGGTCCTGCTCACCCCGGAGGACCCGTGGGCGGGCCAGCTGCTGGTGCTGGCCTCGGCCAGCCCCTTCCGCGACGAGATCCTCGAGCAGGCCGGCTACGGCCACGCTGTCTTCGTCCGCGACCTGGC
>CAZEHQ010000040.1:8226-24097 GCA_964512165.1 uncultured Gemmatimonadaceae bacterium
GGCGGTGGCAGCGGTGGCCGTGGTGTTCCTGGCGCTGCGCGGACCCGTGTCCGGCCTGCACTGGGACCTGACCGCCGCCGGCGTCCACACCCCGGACGAGTCGGTCGTCTCCGATCTGCGAGGCCGGGCGGGGAACCTGAAGGCCGAGATGGTGCTGTCGCCGCGGTCGCAGCTGCCGCCGGAGGTGCGGGCCGTGGCCGGCCGCCTGCGGGCGGTGCTGTCCGGCGCCGGCGTCGAGGTGGAGGTCCGCCGTCCAAAGGAGGGCCGGGACCCCGGAGTGCCCGCCTTCGAGGTGGAGCGGGTCCGGCAGGACACGAGCGTCACCACCGAGATCCACAGCGGGCTGGTGCTGCGCCAGGGCGGCCGCTCGACGACGATCCCCCGCCTCGACCGGCACACCGGGGCTCACCTGGACTTCCTCCTCGCCGCGGCCCTGAAGCGGCTCGACGAGGGGCGGGCCCCCGTGGTCACGGTGGTCTCGGACCTGCCCCGCCTGTCGCCGGCCGAGGCGCACGAGGACTACCAGAAGAAGGGCCTGAGCGCTCCCCAGGGGGTGGACGTGTACGCCCGCGCCAAGGAGCTGCTGAGGGAGTACGGATACGAGGTGCGCCACGTGCCGCTGCGCGAGCCCGTCTTCCCGGAGCGGCCGGGAGCCGTGATCTGGTTCCAGCCGCGGCGGGACTCGACGCCGGTCCTGACGTGGCTGAGCCGGCACCTGGCGGGCGGCGGGCGGGCCGTGGTCGCCATGCAGCACTTCAACATCCAGCAGCGCCAGTACCGCGGCACCGGCTTCGAGACCATGTACTGGCCGCAGCCGCAGTTCCAGGACTTCGACCGCTACCTGCAGCTCTTCGGCGTCGAGCAGATGCGCGAGGTGCTCATGGACCGCAGCCGCCACCACCTGGAGCTGGACACCCAGGTGAACCGCACCGCCGTGCGCGAGTACGACCCCCAGCGGGTGGCCCTGCCCTTCCTGATCCGGGCCCTCGGCAGCAACCACTCCCGCTCCTCGCCGGTGACCGGCCGGCTCGGCGACCTGCTGTTCATCTGGGGCAACCGCTTCCGCGTGGACGCCGGCGCCGTGGAAGAGGCCGGCCTGGGGGCGCGGGTCCTGGCCACGACGACGGAACGCGCCTGGTCCTACGACTGGAGCGGCGGCTTCCTGAAGGCGGAGACCCTGCGCGAAACCGCCGGCTACCTGCCCGGCCGCCAGAGCCTGGCGGTTACCCTGGAGGGGCGATTCCCCGCCGTGGAGGCGGAGGAGACCGAGGGCGGCGGCACCCGCCTGGAGTTGCTGCCGGTCGATGGTGCCCGGGAGGGCTGGATGCTGCTCCTCGGCTCCTCGGAGATGTTCAAGAACCACCGCCTCTTCAGCCCCGGCTTCGCCCACGACCAGCTGCTGCTGAACGCCGCGGCCATGGCCGCTCTCGGACCGCGGATGGCGGAGTTGCAGGGGCGCGCCAGTGCGCCGGCGAGGGGTTTTCCGGTCCAGGGTTCGGGGGCGCGCGCCGCCTGGCGCCTGGCGGTGATCGGCGGGGCTCCGCTGGCTCTCGCGCTCGTGGGGCTCTGGCGCTGGAGGCGTCTCCACCGGAGGCCGCGGCCGTGATGGGCGGCGTTGCGCTGGCGGCTTTGGGGCGGGCAGCGGCCCCTCCGCCAAAGGCGACAGCCGTGTCGGGCGGCGCTCCGCCGGCCCTCGCCCTGGTGGGTCCATGGCGCCCCCGGGGGCCGGGAGCCGCACCCGTGATCGGCGGTGTTCCGCTGGCCCTCGGCCTGGTGGGACTCTCGCGCCAGCGGCGGCCCCTCCGCCTGGAGCGGCACCCGTGATCCGCCACTTGCTGCTGCTGGCCATCGTCCTGGCCGCGGTCGCCGCGGCAGACGGCTGGCTGCGCCAGGCCCGGGACAGCCGCCGCGCCGAGGCCGGGGTGCTGCGGGCGGTGCTTCCGCCCTCCCGGCAGGTCGAGCCCGACCGCGTCCGCACCCTCTCCCTGCAGGCCCCCGGCTCGTCTCCGTGGGTCTACGAACGCCGGGGCGGCACCTGGCGCTTCCCGGCTTACTTCGGCGCCTACGCCCACTCCGGACGCGTGGACCGGCTGCTCCATGGGGTGCTCGGCGCCTCCGGCACTCTGGTCACCACCGACGAGGACGACTTCGACGAACTCGGCCTCTCCGAACAGCAGGCCGTGCGCCTGATCCTGGCCGGCAACGCCGGCGAGTCCCTCGGCGAGATCCGGATCGGCAATGGGATCCCGGGGCCGGCCGGCGGCGAGAGCTACGTGCGCAGGGCTGGCTCGGACAGCGTCCTTCACCTGCACGCCAACCCCCTGCTCGTCGTGGGCGGCGCGCACCCTCCCATGCTCGACCCCCACCTGATGCCCCGCGATGAGCGTGGCGGTTCCGCGGTGGAGGTGCTGGTCAGTTCGCCGGAAGAGACCTACCGCCTGCGCCGCGTGCTGGCGCCGCTTCCCGGGGATGCGCCGGCCCTGCCCCTTCCCGTCGGAGACCGCGATCGCTACCGCTGGCTGCTGCAGCGGGAGTCGGGCGTGGACAGCTGCGTCGACGCCAGCGTCTACGCCTACCTGACCTACCTGCGCCAGGTGCGGGTGGAGCGCCTCGTCGACCCGGCGGCTTCGGCCGGCTACGGCTTCGGCGCCGCCCGGGTGGAGCTGACCGACGAGGAGGGCGTGCGCGACGTGCTGGAGGTCGGGGGAGCCGCCGCCGCGGGGGAGCGCTACGCGCGCAATACCCGGGCCCGGCTGACCGCCGTCCTCAGCGCCGGGCGGGCCGAGTGGCTCACGCCGCCGGCGGAGGTGCTCCTGGATACCCTGTCGCGGCCGTCTCCCTTCGAGGGGGCCCGCCGATAGAGGCAAGCACGGGCGGGCGTTCCTCGCGCCAGACAAAGGGCAGGAGACGCCCCTGCTCAGTGCTATTGCCCGGTCGGAGGGCGGGAGCGGCCCAGGCGTCCGTCGGGGGCCCCGGTCCGTATCGCTTATCTTCCCGCGGGCAGCCAAGCCTCGGGTCGGCAGCTCCCGCACCGGACCGGGCAAGCCTCGGCGGCCGGGTGGGCCGGCATGCCGGGGGCGTGAGACCGCGCTGAACCGCTGGACAACGGAGGCTGACAATGGACCATTCCCGAGTCGCCCGGCTCGCCGCGGTTGCGGGCTTCGTGCTCGCCGCGGCCGCCGCCAACGCGGAATCGATGGAGGATGCGAAGGCCGCCTTCGCGGAGGGGCGGTTCGTCGATGCAGCCGGTATCGCCGAAGCGGCCGGGACGTCCGAGGGCTATGCCCTGGCGGCTCGCTCGCTCGCCGTGTACGGGCACTATGCGGCTCCCGAGGAAGAGAGGAAGGAGTTGTTCGAGCGCGCTCTGCAGTTGGGCGAGGAGGCGGTGCGCGCGGACACGGCCAACCCCGAGGGGTACTTCCAGTCCGGCCACGCCCTCGGCCGCTACGCGCAGAGCATCGGCACCATGAAGGCGCTCCGGAAGGGCATCGGGGGCAAGACCCGCAAGATGTTCGAGGCCACCCTCGCCCGCGACCCGGACCACGCCCTGGCCCATCTGGCTCTCGGCGGCTGGAACGCCGACATCGTCAGCCGCGCCGGGCGCATGATGGCCAGGGTCATGTACGGTGCCACCCGCAAGAAGGCGGCCGCCTACTTCGAGCGCGCCCTGGAGCTGGCCCCGGAGTCGAAGGTGGTGCTGGTGGACTATGCCCTCAGGCTGCCGAAGCTCGCCGGCAAGAAGGGCCTGGAGCGGGCGAAGGGGCTGCTGAAGAAGGCGGTGGGCCTGCCGGTGGGAGATGTCTACGGCGGGTTCGTCCACGAACGGGCGGTGGCCGAGCTGAAGGCGCTGGAGGGGGAATAGGCCGGGCCCTCAGCTGGGCATGCCGCTATCCCGGCCCAACAGCCGGGACAACTTCGCCATGGCCGGATGCCTGGCCGATGCGGCGGCGGGCATGCTCTCCAGCAGTTGCAGCAGTTCCGACTCCGAAGACTGCCTCGGCCAGTCCAGGTTGGCGGCGACCCGGTCGTCGTCGAGCGTGATCGCGGACAACTCGAGCAGCCCGACCAGATCCCGCGCGAGGGCGCGATCAGGGAACTTGAGGGCCCGGTAATCGGCCCAGACTCTGTCAGCCAGTTCATGCAGGCCGATGGACCCGCCATCCAGCAGTACCTCCAGAACTCTCAACTGCCTGTCCGCAAGGACCCGTCGGCGGGGACTGCGGAGCTGCCCGAACAAGGACCTGGCGAATTCCCGGAACAGGGTGCGCTGGTGATTGACGGCGATGGCCTCCGCCACTGCGTTGCACCGCTCGGTGACCGCCCCGAGGGCGAACCGCAGGAACGGGGTCAGGTCGTGTCCCTCGCGCCGGGAGGCGAACAGCGCCGCCAGGTACTCCTCCTTGTGCTCGTAGTAGTAGTTGGAGAGGCTGACCATCACCATGTCGTTGACCCCGGCCTGCCGCAGCATGAATGCCTCCAGTGCGCGTGCGGTACGGCCGTTGCCGTCGCCGAAGGGATGCATCGATCCCACGTGGTAGTGGGTGGCGATGGCCTGAACGATCCGGTCGTGTTGCCGGAACTCGCCGGCGATGGCGGCGCAGAGGGAGTCGAAGGCAGTGCGGCACTCGCTGCCTCCGTCGGCCCCCCGGCAGGGCGGTGTGCCGAAGGTGACGTTCCAGCCCTGGGGACGCAGTGCTCCGGGCTCGCAGTGATGGTCGTCACAGCCCGTCACGATGCGCCGGTGGGTCTCCAGGACGAAGTCGGTGGTGACCCACCGGTCGGCCGGCTGTGAGCGCATCCAGCGGTAGGTGGCGTCGGCGGCGCGCAGTTGCCGCTGGGAATGGGTCAGGCCGGTGTGTGCGGGAGGGTCCGGGGCGAGGGCTTCTTCCTGCTCACGCTGTGTGAACTCGGCGCCTTCGATGCGCGAGGTGCCGGCGGCCTCCAGCCGCAGTTGTTCCTCGTGGACCTGCTCGATCCACTGGGGCAGGTACGGCATTCGACTCAGGACTCCGGCGGCGGACTTGGCCTGAACCAGCGACTCGAAGACGGCCGTGGGGTCGTAGCGGATCCACTGCCGTGGTATTGCGTAGCGGCTGATGGCCCGGGGTTCCATTCGCGGCTCATTTCCGTCCCGTTTCGAGATCGATCTCAACCTAAGTCATTGTTTTACCGGGTCAAGACGCAGGTCGATGGATTTCTCGTTTCCATCTCATTTCAAGACCGTTTCGCTTCCGGAACCCGGGAGTCCTCGCCGTAGGCTGCAGAGCAGCCGCAGCAGCGAGTCTGCCCGTCGCGGTCCGGCCGCCTGGCCGCCCGGCGATCGGACCGGATCCCCGGAGAGACGGCCTTCGTCGTCAAATCAGGACGACGCGGTCTGGACGGTGGGGGCCCACCTCCACACCACGAGGTTGAGATCGTCGGTGCCGGATAGGGAATCGAAGACCGGCTCGGCATCGACCTCACAGGCGCAGAGGGTCACCGGGTGCAAGGTTCAGCAGTGGCAGCGAGGCGTTGCGCGGGAAGTCCAAGCCGATTGAAACGCCCGCCGTAGCGGCGCGCGCCCTCTCCGGACAAGGGGCTCCAGGAACTGCGGATTGTGAGCCCGGAAGACCAGCCCCCGGAACCGCATTCAGGAGAGCAGGAACTCAGGCATAGCCCCCGGCCATGATCCGGTCGAGACAGGCATGCACCTGATCCGCCTTGCCTTCGCGCAGCATCTGGTCCGGGGTTGCGCCCCCGAAGCCGGGCAGTGGCTCGGCGCGGAACCAGGCGTAGGCGGCAAGCGGGGACCCGGAAGCGTCTTCGACGCGGTTCAGAATCTCCAGCATCTGGCGCAGACGGATCTGTGTCTTCCGGGCCTTGACCCGTGATGCGCGCGTGAGTGCGTCCTCTCCGAGGCCCAACGTGTCGGCGATCTCCGACCTGGTGGTGCGCAGCGCGTCGGCGACGAGCGCAGGCGATAGCACCTGATCCTCGACGAAGTCACCGAGTCTCATGGCCGTCCCTGTTCCGATGCATCCAGTATGGCCAGTGCTTCCTCGATATGAGCGACCGCCTTCCGGTCTGCCTCGAGGGCTTCAGCGATGAGCGCGCGGGCCCTGGCGCGGGCGTCCGCCGGAAAGTTGTCCTCATGGTTCGCTGTATGGCAGATCTGCGCCCGCTGCGGTTGTGGCGGTTACAGCGGGGGCCGCGCCGCCCGCGAGTGACGCGGTCAGACAGATGGCTCGCCATGCGATAGGAGCGTTCGAGCTGCTCGGGAACATCGGGTCGGAGGAGGAGCTGGCGTCAGTCGTTGCGCGATCTGAACAAGACGTGAACGGAGAAAGCGCGCTGGTCTATAGTGGCTGTATTGCGAAAGCCGGTCATGGCCTTTTCGGATTCATCGATTTGTTGCAGCACCTGAGAACGTGAGAACGTTGCATCCGGCGCATAGTCGGCTCGATGTCGGGATCGTTGCATTTCGACAAACCACTCGCCGAAGTCCTGGATTCCGGCAGGAAACAGCTGCATTTCCTGTCTTTCGCACTGGCTCTTGGCCCGACCGTGTTCCAAGGCACGATAGGCGAGATGCCAAGCTGACTGCCTCCTCTTTGTAGGAGATGAACCGACCAGCTTGTCCGCACAACAGCGGGCGAGGGCGTGAAATAGAGCGTAGTAGGCAGTGCTGACAGCGCGACGCAGTTCGGCCTGCTTGGGGCGTCCTCGTCCACCTGCCTTGCCGGCAGCCAGACTGCGGGCGATTCCTATCAGATCGTCAGGACTCACCCTGTTTCCCGGCGAACAGTTCTTCCCATTCGGATTTCTCGACGAAAGAGAAGCCGGGGACACCGGGAACGCCCATCTCAAGTAACTCCGGCCTGATGCGACGGGAGAGGCCCAGGGTCCAACCGGGATCCAGGCTTTTCTGGTCGCCGTCGAATACGACGTAGATCTTCAGGTATTCGTCACCGTCGTGGTCTACTTCGGGTTCCACGATGATCGGATCGAACACGAACTCGTCCTGGAATCGCTCGGTCAGCAAATTCCTGACGATGGCGGCAACTCTACTGGGGGTCTCGGCATTGATTGTCATCTCAACCGTCTCCTCTTCTCTCGGCGGGCCTCGGCGGCTTCAAGGGAGTTGACGCGATCAGACAAGGGAGGCTGCACTGGCGGCCACCATCAGTGGCCTCCTCTTCGGGAATTGGTTGAGCCCGGTTGCGAGTAGCTCGCGGCCGGGTGGATGCTGCCCTTCTAGAACAGTCGGACGGGCGGTCCCGTCAATCCCACACCCTTGAGAGGATCCACGTCGCCAGCCGGAACAGGACCACGTCGACGAGGATCACCCCAATGAGCATGGCGCCCCCGGCGATGACGATCCCCACTGGCGCCCAGAGCCCCTGTCAACCACCCGGAACCGGGACGCCCCTGTCCGGCGTCTCTGCCTCCCCCCCGCCTGGCGAGAAGTGGCGGCTCAGGAACCGCCCCATGTCGTCGGTCAGGGAGTACATGACCGGCACGAGGATCAGGGTCAGGAAGGTGGCGAAGAGGATGCCGACGATGACGGCGATCGCCATGGGGCCCCACCAGGCGGCCTGCTCGCCGCCCCAGTAGAGGTTGGGGTCGAGGCTGCCGAACAAGCCGAAGAAGTCGAAGTTGAGGCCGATGGCCAGCGGTACGAGGCCGAGGGCGGTGGTGACCGCCGTCAGGATGACGGGGCGCAGACGGGTGCGGCCGGCGCGGATGAGGGCGGCCTGGCGGTCGAGTCCGTCGCGGCGGCGCAGGATGTCGATGTAGTGGACGAGGACGATGGCGTTGTTGACGACGATGCCCGCCAGGGAGATGACGCCGACGCCGGTCATGATGATCCCGAAGGGCATGCGGAAGACCATGAGCCCGAGCAGGACGCCGGCGGTGGACATGATCACGGAGGTGAGGATGATGACCGGCTTGATCACCGAGTTGAACTGGGTCACGAGGATGAAGGCGATCAGGCCCAGGGCCGCGAGGAAGGCGGTGGCCAGGAACTCCATGGCCTCGCCCTGCTCCTCCTGCTGGCCGGTGTAGCGCACCGTGTAGCCCGGGGGCAGCTCACTCGCGACGAAGGGCGCGAGGATTTCCTGCACCTCGAAGAAGACGGCGTTCTTGTTGAGGCCGGCGCGCACGTCCGAGCCGATCGTGGCCATGCGGTCCATGTCCTTGCGGCGGATCGAGCCGAGCCCCTCTCCCACCGTCCAGCTGGCCACGGAGACCAGGGGGATCGGCTCGCCCGGACCGTTCTCCACGACCAGGTCGCGCAGCGACTCCAGGTCCTGCCGCCAGGGCTCGGCGAGGCGCACGACCACGTCGTACTCGTCGTTGCCGGTGCGGTAGCGGCTCGCCTCCGTGCCCTGCACGGCGGTGCGCACGACGCCGGCCACCTTCGCCGTGGACAGCCCGTACATGGCGGCCCTCTCGCGGTCGACGTGCACCGCCAGCTCCGGGCGGGCCTCGTCGAGGTCGCTCTCGAGGCCGCTGAGCTTCGGCGCCACGGGGGAGCTTCTCAGGATCTGCAGCACGCGGTCGGAGAGGTCCTTGAGCACCCGGGGGTCCTTGCCGACGATCTCGATGTTCACGGGCGCCCCCTGCGGAGGCCCGTCCACCGGCTTGTCCACCGAGATCTCGGCGCCGGCGATCTCGCGCCCGACCCTCTCCTGCATGCGCGCCAGGGTCTCGAAGCTGTCGAAGCGGCGCTCGTGGTACTCGGTGAAGTTCACCATGACGCGCGCGTCGTTGGCTCCCTGGGTGCCGCCTATCAGCGGGCTGCCCCCGGCGCCCACGGTGGTCACCGCCGACTCGGCGTCCTCGAAGCCCTGGACGCCGCGCACCTGCAGCTCCAGCTCGCGGGCGATGCTGTCGAGGTACTCGACGCGGGTGCCCACCGGCGCCTGGGCATCGACCCAGACCTGCCTGGGCGGGATGTCCTCCGGGAAGAACACGATGCCGCTGTTGAAGCGGCCGAAGGCGGCGACCATGACCACGAGCACCGCGAGGGACCCGGCGACGACGACGAGGCGGTGGCCGAGGGCCCAGCCCAGGACCCCCTCGTAACGGTCGATCAGCCACGGCAGGTCCGCCCCCTGGAAGCGCCGCGCCAGGGGACCGAGGATCAGGCGATGGGCGAGGATGGCGGCGACGGCGGTGGCGGCCAGCAGGGCCACGGTCAGGGCGTTGACCGCGGCCAGCCCCGCGGCGGCCAGAACGGCGAGACCGATCAGCGCCAGGCGCCCTGACCACGGCATCCCGGGAGCGCGTTCTCCCTCCAGCTGCAGCCACCGGCTGCAAAGCACCGGCACGATGACGAGGGCCACGAAGAGGGAGCTGGAGAGGGTGACGATGAGCGTCATGGGGAGGTACTTCATGAACTCCCCGACCGTGCCCGTCCAGAACAGGAGCGGACTGAAGGCGGCCAGGGTCGTCAACGTCGAGGCGATGACGGGCAGGGCCACCTCGCCCGTGGCCTTGCGCGCGGCCTCTGCCCGGTCCCAGCCCTCCTCGACGTAGCGGTAGGTGTTCTCGACGATGACGATGGCGTTGTCCACGAGCATGCCGAGAGCGAGGATCAGCGAGAACAGGACCACCATGTTCATGGTCACGCCGAGGAGCCCGAGGACGAGGAAGGAGAGCAGCATCGACGTGGGGATGGCGACGCCCACGAAGACCGAGGTGCGCACGCCGAGGAAGAACAGCAGCACCCCGACGATCAGCAGCAGGCCGGAGAGGATGTTGTTCTCCAGGCTGCTGACCATCATGCGGATGTCGCGGGACAGGTCGGAAGTCGTCTTGACCACCGTCGAGGGCGGGAACTCCGCCTCCATTCCGGCGATGACGTCGCGCACGGCGTCGGCCGTCTCGATGATGTTCTCCCCCGTCCGCTTGATCACGTCGAGGGTGACCACCGAGCGGCCGTCGAGGCGGGCGTAGCTCCGGCGCTCGGCGAAGCCGAAGTCGACATCCGCCAGGTCGCGTACGTAAACCGGCCGGCCGTCGGGGGCCGCCACCACGAGGTCGCCGATCGACCGGGGGTCGTCGATCTCGCCGTCGACGCGGACCAGGAACTTCAGCTCCCCCACGTCGATGGAGCCGCCCGGGATGTTGACGTTCTCGTCGCGCACCGTCTCGACCACGTCCTTCAGGGTCAGACCGTAGTAGAGCAGCCGCGGCAGCGAGACGTCGACCTGCACCTCGCGCTCACGGCCTCCGCGCAGGTCGACGCGCAGCACCGAGGGGATCTGCTCCAGGTGGTCCTGCAGCTCCTCCCCCAGCTGCTTGAGACGGACCAGGCCGTACTCCCCGGACAGGTTCACCTGCAGGATCGGCACGTCCTCGAAGTCGAACTCGTAGATGCGGGGCTCCTCGGCGTCGGCGGGGAGGTCGCCCTTGGCCAGATCGACCTTCTCGCGCACCAGCCGCATGGCCTCGTGGAGATCGACTTCGGTGCTGAACTCGGCCACCACGCTGGAGTAGCCCTCGACGGAGGTCGAGGTCAGCTCCTTCAGGTCCGGAATCGTCTTCAGCTCCAGCTCCAGCTCCCGCGTCACCAGGGACTCCATGTCCTTCGGCGACACCCCCGGGTAGACGGTGTTCACCGCGATGACGGGGATCTCGATCTGGGGGAAGGCCTCCTTGGGGACGGTGCGGTAGGCCACGACGCCGGCCAGGGCGATGATGGCGAAGAGCATGAGCACGCTGGTGCCGTGGCGCACCGCCCAGGAGGTGAGGGGCAGTTCGTCGAAGGTGTCGGGGCCGCCGGGGTGATCGGTCATCGGGGCCTGCTCAGAGGCCGTGGCGGGGGACGATGCGCAGGCGGTCGCCGTCGGCCACCTGCTGCTGGCCGACCACGATCAGGCGGTCCTCCGGGGACAGGCCGGAGGTGGCCATCACCTCGTCGCCGCCCGAGGCGCCGAGGGTGACGGGGCGGGCCCGGGCGACGGGGCCTTCACCGCCGTCGGCGGCGATGAAGGCGGTGAAGCCCTCCTCGGTGCGGACCAGGGCCTGGTTCGGCACCACGATGGCCCCGGGGTGGACCTCCAGCACGAGCATCACCTCGGCGACCATGGCCGGCTTGGCCCCGGACACGGCGCGCTCGAGGGCGAGCTCGACGGGGAAGGTTCGGTGGCGGCCGTCGACCGCGGCTCCCACGTAGGTCACCGTGGCCGCGCAGGTGTCTCCGAGGTCGGCGAAGGCGGCCGTCGCCCGGTCGCCGATGCTCACGTCCGCGGCGTAGCGCTCCGGGACGCCGGCGGTCACCCTGAGCGGGTCCAGGTCGAGGATGTGGGCCACCGCCCGGCCCGGGGCGACGACCGAGCCGACCTCCACGAGGCGCCGGTCGAGGAGCCCGTCGAAGGGGGCGCGCACCACGGTGCGGCGGAGGCGCGCCTCGATCAGCTCCAGCCGCGCCCGGGTCTGCTCGGCGGCGAGGCGGGCCTCGACGTACTCCCCTTCGGTGCCGATGCGCTCCTCCTCGAAGAGCTGCTTCTTGCGCACCCACCGGTCGGCGGCGAGGGCCGACTGGGCCTCCGCCTCGCCGCGCTGGGCGCGCAACAGCTCGTCGTCGAGCCGGACCAGCGCCTGGCCGCGGCGCACCTGCTCTCCCTTGTCGGCCAGGATCGCGGCCACCGTGCCGCCCTCCTCGGCGGCGACCGTCACCTCCCGGTCGGCGCCGACGGTGCCGGTGAGGCGGATCATGTCGGTGAAGGGCCGCGCGGCCAGGGTCTCGACTTCGACGTTGATGACGCGGCGGGGGGTTGCCGGCTCGGGGGGAGCGGACCCCTCGAGAGCGGTGGACTCGTCGTCGGCGGGCGCGTCCCCGCAGCCTCCGAGGGCGAGCAGGGCCGTGATGGCGGCCGGCGGAAGGGCGCCCCGGACGCGGCGCCCCAAGGGCAGGGGATCTCTCACTCCATCTCCTCCGGGTCGGTTGCGGGCTCGCCGTCGACGGGGGGAACCCGCCCGATGGCGAGGCCCAACTGGGCCCGCCTGGCGAGCCGGTCGTGGGCCGCCTGGGCCATGTTGAACTCGCTGCGCCGCAGGGCGACCTCGGCGTCGGTCACCTCGAGCTGGCTGCCGAGGCCCTCGCGGAAACGGGCGCTGGCGATCTCGAAGCCCCGCCGGGCCTGGACCACGGCGAGGCCCTGGGCCTCCTCGCGCCGGGCGGCCTCGGCCACCGCCGCCTCCAGGTCCTGGACCTGGACCGCCGCCTGATCGCGGGCCATCTGGGTACGGACCTGGGCCTGGCGCAGGGCGGCCTGCCTCTGGTCGATGCGCGCGTCCCGCTGCAGGCCGCTGAACAGGGGCAGCTCCACGGAGAGGCCGGCCATCTTGCTGGTGGCGCGGTTGCGGGCGCTGCCGAAGAAGTCGGGTCTGCCGTCCTGCTGCGCCTGCACGTCCCAGGTGGCGAAGGCGGATATGTTGGGCAGGTACTCCACCTGCTCGAGCCGCACCTGCTTGCGGCTCAGCTCGGCGGTCTGCTCGAGCTGGCGCACGTCCGAGCGATGGGCCAGCGCCGTCTGCACCAGGTCCCCGTCCGGCAGCTCCCGGCCGGGGTCGGCGGTGGTGAGGGTGGCGCTCCCGGACAACCGCAGCCGGCCGGGGTCGTCGAGGGCCAGCTCCAGGCCCAGCCGGCGGCGCGCCGAGTCCCTGGCGTTGCGGGCCTTCAGCAGTTCCGGCTCGAGGTTGGCCAGCTCGACCTCCAGGCGCAGCACGTCGTATTCGGAGGCCAGGCCGGCCCGGGCCCGGGCGCGGGTCTCGTCGACGGCCTGCCGCAGGCGGTCCAGGGACCGCTCGGTGAGGCGCACCTCCTCGCCGCGCAGCAGCAGGTCGTAGCAGAGCAGGCGCACCCGCGTCGCCACCTGCTGCGACTGGCCGCGCACCATCTCCGTGCGCAGCCGCAGGTAGTCGCCGGCCGCTCCGAGGCCGACGAGGGCTCTCGGGTCGAACAGGGGCTGCCGCAGAGTCACGGCGCTCTGCCAGCTGTTGTCGGCGCCGAACTCCAGGGAGATGAACTCCCCTTCAGCGGCCGCGGGATTGAAGAATCTCGCCGGCACGAAGGAGACGGGCGGCGAGATGTTGCGCGCGTAGCGGGCCGAGAAGTCGACGCGGGGCCAGACCTCTCCCCAGGCTTCGGAGGCCCGCTCCTCGGCCTCGGTCACGAGCAGCCGCGCCTCCGTCATCTCGCGGCCCCGGTCGAGGGCCAGCTCCACCACCTCGTCGATGCTCAGCACCAGGTCGCCGCCGGCCTGCGCGGCCACGGGCGCCCCCCAGCCCATCAGGAGCCAGGTCAGCACGGACGAGGCCCGGGCGCGCAGCCGGCCCTTGCCGCCGGCCGCGGCTGCCGCCTCCGACTGCGAGAGATCCGCCATGGCGCGGTCCATCTCCACCTCGTAGGCGGGGGTGGCCATGCCGGTTATCGCCCGCCGGCTGGAGGCCCGGTAGTGGCGGCGGAACTCCCCGGCGTCCATCTCGAGGCAGCCGCGCAGGTAGATGGAGATCAGGCCGTGGGCGTGGGCCCACAAGGTGCGGGAGACATCGGCGGGGTCGAGGGGCTGGAAGAGGCCGGCGTCGATGCACTCGCGCACGCGGTCGTTGAAGAACCGGCCGACGCTGGCGACCTGCTCCGTCACCTGCTCGGGGAACTCCTCCACGCCGAGGGGGTGGGCGGGGGTGTAGAGCATCTCGTAGTACTTCGGCTGATCGAGGGCGAAGTCGAGGTAGGCCTGGCCCGCCAGGTAGAGGCGCTCGGCGGGGGTGCGGCCCGAAAGGGCGCCGTAGAGCCGCTCGCTCAGCCGCCGGTAGGCCTCGGCGACGACGTCGAGGAGCATCGCCTCGCGGCTGTCGTAGTGACGGTAGAGGGCCGGCGCCGTGACCCCCAGGTCGCGGGCCAGCCGGCGCATGGAGACGGCCTCGGCGCCGCCCTCCAGGTACAGCTCGCAGGCTCTCGTGAGGATATCCGTTCGGTCCATGGGTAAACGATGTTAACTGACGGTTCCCAACAGTGTCAACAGGGTTGGGGAACTTCCAGTTAAACGTGTTCAGTGGATGTCGGAGGGGGCGGGCCTCAGGATCCGAGGAGGGCCATGCAGCACTTCTTGTACTTGCGGCCGCTGCCGCAGGGGCAGGGCTCGTTGCGGCCGGTGACGGCACCCGGGCGCCGGCGCACGGTCTCGCCCCGGACGCTGCCGTCGGCGCGAAAGGAGGCCAGGTATCCCGCCTCCATGGACGCCACCCGCTGCGCCCACTCCCCGCCCAGGGGGAACCTGCCCGTGATCGGCAGGTACTCGAGGAACTCCCTGAGCAGGCGCGGGAAGGCGCGCCGCTGCGCCAGGGGGGCGTCGAGCCGGGCGACGCTCTTCAGGGCGCGTTCCATGGCCTCCTCGGAGACCACGTCCCCCACCTGCTCGCACCAGTGCGCCAGCAGTGGCTCGGCGCCGTCCTTCAGATCGTCGTCAAGCAGGAGGAAGTGCTGCGAGCCGGCGAAGGCGCCGACCTCGTCGGTGAGCCTGGACATGTCTTCGGAGAGAGGCCTTGCCCCGGCGTGCCGTCAGGGCAGGCTGGTGGCGCCCATCAGGTAACGGTCGCAC
This sequence comes from uncultured Gemmatimonadaceae bacterium, assembly GCA_964512165.1. Classification (GTDB taxonomy): domain Bacteria; phylum Latescibacterota; class UBA2968; order UBA8231; family UBA8231; genus UBA8231. Next base: position 22,821 of record CAZEHQ010000040.1, read on the forward strand.
TCGCGGGCAGCCTCGCGGCCCTCCTTGAAGGCCCACACCACCAGGCTCATGCCGCGGCGCACGTCGCCGGCGGCGAAGACGCCGGGGACGCTGGTGGCGTACCGGCCCTCCTCGGCCTTGACGTTGGAGCGCGGGTCCCGCTCCAGGGACAGGGCGTCGGGCAGGGTGTCCTGGGGCCCCAGCCAGCCCATGGAGAGCAGCACCAGTTCCGCCGGCCACTCCTTCTCGCTGCCGGGGACCTCGCGGAAGGGGCGGCCGTTGTCCGGCACCCACTCGACGTCACGGGTCATCAGGCCGCGGAGGTTGCCGGCGCCGTCGTCGAGGAGCTCCACCGTGCTCAGCAGGTACTTCCGGGGGTCGTCGCCGAAGAGGGCGGCGGCCTCCTCCTGGCCGTAGTCGAGGTTGTAGACCTTCGGCCACTCCGGCCAGGGGTTGCCGGCGGTGCGCTCGTCCGGGGGCGCCGGGATGATGTCGAACTGGAAGAGGCTCCGGCAGCCGTGGCGCAGGGAGGTGCCGACACAGTCCGTCCCGGTGTCCCCGCCCCCGAGGACGATCACGTTCTTGTCCTTCGCCGAGATGTACTCCCCGTCTTCCAGACCCGAGTCGAGGAGGGACTTGGTGTTGACGTGCAGGAAGTCCAGGGCCTGGTGCACGCCCGTGAGCCCGCGGCCGGGCACGTCCAGATCGCGCGGCTTCAGCGCCCCGGTGCACAGCACCACGGCGTCGAAGCCGTCCACGAGCTGCCGCGCCTCCACGTCGACGCCGACCTCGGTGTTGGTCACGAAGACGACGCCTTCGGCCGCCATCTGGTCGATGCGCCGCTGCACGAGGCGCTTGTCCAGCTTCATGTTGGGGATGCCGTACATCAGCAGCCCGCCGGCCCGGTCGGAGCGCTCGTACACGGTGACGCGGTGGCCGGCCCGGTTCAGCTGCATGGCGCAGGAGAGCCCCGCCGGCCCGGAGCCGACCACGGCCACCCGCTTTCCCGTGCGTCGCTCGGGCGGCTCCGGGACGACCCAGCCCTCGTCCCAGGCTTTGTCGATGATGGAGACCTCGATGTTCTTGATCGTCACCGCCGGCTCGTTGATCCCCAGCACGCACGATCCCTCGCAGGGCGCGGGACAGACCCGCCCGGTGAACTCGGGGAAGTTGTTGGTCTTGTGCAGGCGCTCGAGGGCCTCCTGCCACATGCCGCGGTAGACGAGGTCGTTCCACTCCGGGATCAGGTTGTTGATCGGGCAGCCCGAGGCGAAGGGCGAGTCCTCGGGGAGCGTGGT
>CAZEHQ010000041.1:0-23639 GCA_964512165.1 uncultured Gemmatimonadaceae bacterium
GCTTGTACTCCTCGAACTCGTCGAGGCTGTCGAATACGTAGGTCGCTGTCTGGGCGATCGGCGTGGTCACCGACTTGGCGTGCTTGCGGCGCTCCTCGCCGCCGTGGACCGCCCAGGTGGAGGGGCCGCCCGCGGCGGCGGTGGAGGAGTCTTCTTCGCTCATCGGCATGTTCAGGCGTAGACGCTGTCCACGGTTTCGAGAACGGCCCGCCGCACCTGCTCGAGGTCGGCGTCGACTTCCACGGGCCGGTTGGCATGGCTCGGTGAGACCTCGAACTCGCCGAGACGGTCCTCGTGGTATCCCACCTTGAACTCCGGGAACTTCAACCCCAGGGCGGTGGAGATCACCACGACGCGGCTGTCCGGCCGGATGGTCCCGCAGGCGATGAGCTTCTCCAGCGCCGCCAGGGCCACCCCGGTGTGGGGACAGGTGAACAGGCCGCTGCGATCGGCGCGCGCGCAGGCGTCGGCCAACTCGGCCTCGGTGGCCTCCTCCACGACGCCGTCGAGACGGCGCATGACCCGGATCGCCCGCTCCCAACTGACCGGGTCGCCGATGCGGATGGCGGAGGCCAGGGTGTCGGATGCCTCGACCGGTTCGAAGGACTCGAAGCCCGTCCGATAGCTGCGATATAGAGGATCGGCGTTCCGGGCCTGGGCCACCGCCAGCCGCGGCAACCGGTCGATCATGCCCATCTGGCGCATCTCCAGAAAACCCTTCCCGAGGGCGCTCACGTTCCCCAGGTTGCCCCCCGGGATCACGATCCAGTCGGGGACGACCCAGTCGAACTGCTGCAGCAGCTCGATGCCGACCGTCTTCTGCCCCTCGATCCTGAGGGAGTTCATCGAGTTGGCCAGATAGACGTTCTCGCTCTTCACGAGACCGCGAACCAGGCGCATGCAGCCGTCGAAGTCGGTACGGATCGACAACGTCAGGGCGCCGTTGGCGATGGGCTGGATCAGCTGCGACACGGAGATCTTGTCCTTGGGCAGCAGGACGATCACGGGGATCCCGGCCGCCGCCCCGTAGGCGGCGAGGGAGGCCGACGTGTCCCCCGTGGAGGCACAGGCGATGGCCGGGATCGCCTGTCCGTCGGCCCGCATCTGCTTGACCATGGAGACGAGCACCGTCATGCCGAGGTCCTTGAAAGACCCCGTGTGGCTGTGGCCGCACTGCTTGATCCACAACTCCCCGACGCCCATCTCGTCGCCGAGGCGGTCCGCCCAGAACAGGTTGCTGCCGCCCTCGTAGATGGAGACCACGTTGCCGTCATCCACGGCGGGGCAGACCATCTCCTTCTTGCCCCACACGCCGCTGCCGTAGGGCCAGACCGTCCCCATGTAGCGCTGATCGAAGAGACGCCGCCACTCGGTCCCCGGCCGCCGGCCCAGGGCCTCCATGTCATGGACGACCTCGAAGAGCCCGCCGCACCCGCACTCGTAGAGCACCTGGTCGAGATCGTGGCGACTGCCGCAGCGGATGCACTCGAACCAGGCCTGGTATTCCATCGATCACCGAGCGGTTGGAGCGGTTTGCGGGAGAAGGGTTTATACGGCGGGAAATCTACCCCGGGGGCCGTACATCGGCAAGGAAACGGGACGCCGGATCAGGCTGGTACGCGCCGCACGAGCCATGGGATCGCGGCCGCTGCGATGAGGGTTTCGGGCACCATGTAGCTGGCGTTGTAGATGAGGGAGTATTTCCACACCGGCGTCCCCTCGGGAGCCAGGTGGGCGAAGTAGACGACCCCGGAGAGGACGTGGCTCCCCAGCCTTGCCAGGCTGGCGCCCGCCGCGGCCGCGGCGATGGTCCAGGGCCCGCTTCCGGCGGAGGCCGCCAGGCCGGCGAGGCCCAGACTGGCGAAAGCCGCGGGGTAGTCCAGAACCAGCTGCACCGGGTGCACGAAATAGGGCGTCATGACGAAGTTGACGACCCCGTACGCGGCCCCGGCCAGCATCCCGGCGCGGGGCCCCCGGCGCAACGAGAGAAAGAGGATGGGCAGGGTGTGCAGGCTCACCGAACCGCCGTATGCCAGATGGGGCAGCTTGACGCGAATCAGGCTGAGGACGGCCGCCAGGGCGATGGCGACGGCGGTCTCCGCGGCGGTGCCAGTCCTCACGTAGCGCCTTTCCGTACAGGGGGAAACGAGGAGGAACCCGCCGGCCCGAGAGGCGTCCAACCAGTGCGGGCCATCCCGGTCTTGGCTCGCACCTCCCTGGCGGCCGGGGGCGTTTCACGCCCTCGGCCGCACCTCGTTCTGCCGCCGGGGGCCTCGGCTGGCCCCGGCCTCAGTTCAACCGCTGCAGGAGCATGTACCCCCGCTGGATGCGAACCGGGCCGCTGACCCCTCCCACCTTCAGTTTCAGCACATTGCTCTCGACCTCGGGGAGCATCTCCCCGGGCCCGAAGAACCCGAGATCGCCGCCGTCCCTGGCGTTGGGCGCCTGGGAGAACCTGGCCGCCAGCTCCCCGAAGTCTCCGCCGGCCTCCAGCCTCTCGAGGATGTCGAGGGCCTGCGACTCCGTCGGAACGAGGATGAAGCGGGCCCGCATCTTGCCGTCGACTATCGCCCGGATGCCCTCCATGTTGACGTTGATGGCATGCAGGAGTCCCGGATCCCGGGCGATCGCCTTGGTCCGGTCGTACCACTCGAGGGCCTCGGCATAGCGCTTCCCGGCGGCCAGCAGGTAGGCGATGTTGTTGTGCGACTCCACGTCGTCGGGGAGAAACTCGATGACCGTGTGGTAACGCAGCAGGGCGCTGTCCGGCTTCCCCGTGCGCGTGTAGTGCAAGGCCAGCAGGCGGTGGGCGTGGGCGTTGCGGTCATCGAGGGCGAGGGCGGCGTCGAGCTCGGCGCGGGAGGCGGCCAGGTCTCCGGCCTGCAGGTGCAGGAAGGCGAGCTGGGTGCGCACACCGGAGTTCCCCGGGGCCAGCTCCATGGCCCGGTGCACGTAGTGCAGGGCGGAGTCGAGGCGGCCCACGGCGAGGAAGGCGTCGTTGAGCATGGAATAGACGGGAAGCTGGGCCGGGCGCTCGCCCAGCGACCGTTGCAAGAGCTGCACCGCGCGGCTGCCGTTTCCCTGGATGAGGTAGAGCTCGGCGATGCGGTTCAGCACCTGGGCGCTGCCGGCTCCCTCGGTGAGGGCCTGCTCGTAGCGCAGCAGCGACTGGTCGAGCTGGCCGCGGCGGGCGAGGCCTTCGGCCTCCCGCACCAGGGTCACCAGCCTGGGCTCCGGGTCCGGCGGATCCTGCGCCGACGTACCCGGAGCCGCCAGGGCGAGCCCGGCGAACAGGAGGAGGAAGGGCAGCCTTCGAGCCGCGGAAGCGCTGTGCACCCGGCTCGCCATCTCAGCGCTCCTCTGACCGCAGCCTCTGCACGACTTCCCGGGTGATCCGCTCCACGAGGTCGTCTGCCGGGCTCCCCTGCTGGGGATCGCACCCGGGCCGGCCCCTGATCCCGAATCTCTTGCGCAGTTCGATCAACTCCCCGACCTGATCGCCGTCGAGGGTGTTGGTGGCCCCGAGCTGCCGGGAGACGAGGACGATCCGCGCGAAATGCTCCACCGTCTCCATCTTGAAGTGGGCCTCCTGCACCGACTTCCCGAGGGTTACGGCGCCGTGATTGGCCATCAGCACGGCATCGTACTTCTCGAGCAGGGGGCGCATCGGCTCGAAGATGTCGGGGCCCCCCGGCGTGCCGTAGGGTGCCAGAGGAACCCCGCCGAGGAGCACGACCACCTCCGGCAGGACGCACTCGGTCAGGTCGAGGCCGGCCACGGCAAAGCCGGTGGCCGTGGCCGGATGGGCGTGGACGACGGCGGCCACGTCGGCGCGCAGCCGGTATGCCTCCAGGTGCATGCGGATCTCCGAGGAGATCTTCATCGGCCCCGAGACCTGGGTCCCGTCCATGTCGCAGATGGCCAGCATCTCCTCGGTGAGGAACCCCTTGCTGACGCCGGTGGGCGTGCACAGCACCCGGTCGTCGCCGATCCGGGCCGAGAGGTTGCCGTCGTTGGCGGCGACGAATCCGAGTTGGTAGATGCGGCGCCCCATCTCGCAGATCTCGCGGCGGGCGGCGAAGGCGGAGGAAGCGGTGGCCACGGGATCAGCGGGCATGGGCCGGGCCGAGGACCGGAACCGGCGACCAGCGCCCCTGACCGAGGACGATCAGGCCGGCCAGACCCGGCGCCACGAGGTTGACGGCGCAGAGCAGGAGCGCGGCCTGCAGGGCCACCGCCGGCTGCACTCCGGCCAACCCGAGGACGGAGACCGCGGCGAACTCGCGAACGCCGAGGTCGAGAAAGCTGATCGGCAGCAGGGTCTTCAGGGCGAAGACGGCGGGCACGCTCCAGAAGACGGAGGAGGGCAAGGGACCGGCAGCCAGCAGCAGGAGATGGAACTGGACGAAGAAGACCAGGTTGAAGACCGCGGAACCGCAGATATTGGCGGCCCAGCCGCGAGCGGGAACCGCGCCCAGCACCTCGAGCCATCCGCGGCGATGTCTATACCGGCGAAGGAGATACCAGCCAGCCCCGCCCATCCCGGCTGCCGCCGCCGCGGCGCCGAGGAACCAGCCACCCCCGATCCCGGGGAGGACGGATGCCGAGAGGGCGCCCGCCAGCAGCGTCACTCCAGCGGACGTCGTGCGGTCCGCCGCGGCCAGTTGGGCGGCGGCCATCCGCCGTCCCGGCAGGATCAGGCCGCGGCCGAGCTCCCCTACCCGCCCGGGGGTGATGAGACCCAGCCCGAAGCCGGCCAGCAGTGAGCGCAGGGCGTCGGCGCCCGAGACCTCGGGAGCCGCGGCGCGCAGCAGGACCCTCCACTTCCACCACTGCAGGACAAGACCGACCGGCAGGAGAGCCACCGCGGCCCCGGCGAAACGCGGGTCCAGCCCGGCCGCCGTGCGCAGCAAGGCCTGCGGCGACGTGGTCAGGCCGACGACGAGGGCCAGGAGGCCGAGGCCGACGGCGACTCTCGCGAAGGGCGGGGCCAGCCGCCCCATCACGAGCCGGGTCCGGCCCCGGAGGGGGAATCCAGCAACGGCTCGAGGGATGGGTGCGGCCGGGGAATCAGGTGGACGGCGACGACCTCCCCCACGGCGCGCGCCGCCCGCCCGCCGGCCTCGGTGGCGGCGCGCACGGCGGCCACGTCTCCGCGGACCATGGCGGTGATCAGCCCCCCGCCGACGGGGTGCCAGCCGAGGAGTTCCACGTCAGCCGCCTTGACCATGGCGTCGCTGGCCTCGACAAGGGCCACCAGACCGCGGGTCTCGATCATCCCGAGGGCATCGCCCATGGTGGATAACATTCTCGGAGAAAAGGACTTGCACGTTCTACGGAGCAACCGGGCAATAATCGCGCCGCCCCCGGCATCGGTCAAGGCGTCCGGGGGCCGGTCGGTGCCCCCGGGGACGCCCGCTCAGCGGAACAGGAAGGTGATCACCTCGCCGTCCGCGACCACGTGATCCCGGCCCTCGGAACGCAGCCGGCCCGTGTCCCGAAGCCGCGCCGCGTCCCCGTCCACAGACAGCACGTCGGCGACGTTGGTCACCTCGGCGCGGATGAAGCCGGCCTCCATGTCGGAGTGGATGCGGCCGGCCGCGGCGGCTGCCTTGGTCCCCGACGGCACCTGCCAGGCCTGCAGCTTGTCGTTGGCCAGGGTGTAGAAGGTGATCAACCCGAGCAGGTCGCGCGCTTCCCTGAGCAGGCGGTCGACACCGCTCTCCAGCAGACCCAGGGTGGCGATGAACTCCGCCCTCTCCTCCTCCCCCAGTTGGGCGAGCTCGGCCTCGATGCCGGCGGAGATCCCCAGGACCCACCGCGGTCCGTAGCGGTCGCGGAGGGCGCCGGCGGAGCGCGCCTCCACCCCGTCCTCCTCCGACACGTTGGCCACGACGAGCACCGGCTTGCCGGTGAGGAAGTCATATCCCCGCAGGGCCGCGAAGTACTCCGGGGAGAGGTCCCCCTGCCCCAAGGGAACCCCCTCCGACAGGATCCCGTGGGCCGCCCTCAGGGCTCCCAGCTCGGTCTGCCGGCCGGACTTCGGATCGGATCGCACCACCTTGTCGAGCTGGGGCAAGTTGCGTTCGGCCACCTCCAGATCCGCGAGGATCAGCTCGGTATCCACCGTGTCGGCGTCCCTCAGCGGGTCGAGGTCCCCCTCCACGTGGGAGACCGTCTCGGCCTCGAAGCAGCGCACCACGTGAAGCAGGGCGTCGGTCTGGCGTACGTCGGCGAGGAACTGGTTCCCCCTCCCCTCTCCCCGGCTGGCGCCGCGCACCAGACCCGCGATGTCGGTGATCCGGATGGCCGCGGGCGTGCAGCTGGCCGGCTGCAGCGCCGCTTCGAGCCGGCGCAGGCGTTCATCGGGAACGTCGGCGACGGCCACGTTCGGCTCGATCGTGCAGAAGGGATAGCTGGAGGCGGCGGCCGAGCCCCGGCTCAGGGCGTTGAACAAGGTCGACTTGCCGACGTTGGGAAGACCGACGATCCCGACGGAGAGGCTCATCCCGCCTCCTCCGCCGGCAACAGGCCCGGGCGGACCATCAGGGTCTTCTCCCGCCTCACAGAGGCCAGACCCGGCGGTCCACCCCTGGGCCTGGAGACGTACTTGGCGAGGGTATAGATGACGGGGACCTTGCCGGCCGTGCGGCCCTTGCTCCACCAGGCGGCCACCGCCGCCGCCTCCTCGAGGGTCTTCCGCGACGGCTCGTCCTTGCGCCCCTCGCGGCGCAGGATCACGTGGGAGCCGGAGTAGCCCCGGGCGTGGAACCAGAAGTCGTTCTGGGAAGCCAGGCGGTGGGAGAGCCGGTCGTTCTCCTGGTTGTTGCGTCCGGCCCACACCGACCAGCCCGAGGAGGTTCGGTAGCGGCGCGGGTGCGCAGGCGGGTCCTGCCCTCCGGCCGAGGCCGCTCCTCCGCCAGGCCTGTGCAGGCCCAGGTCCTGCTCCCAGCGCTCCATCTCCTTCTCCGTCAACTGGCCGTCTCCGTTCTCCCCGAGCCTCATCAGGAGAACGCGGGTCTGCTCCAACTGCTCCTCCACCCGCTGCAGGCGCGGGGGCAGCGCCTCCAGCCTGCGCCGCAGGCGCCGCGCCCGCTTGAGCATGCGGCCGGCCTGGCCCACCGGCGACCGCCCCGGCTCCAGCTCGACGACGATGGGCGCCGCCGACGGGTCGTGGACGTCGGTCACCTCGAGACGGCCCGGACCCCTGGCGCCCGGGTCGCCGGCGGCCATCAGGGAATGGGCGGACCGCTCGAGATGGTCCACCTGGCGGGCGTCCTCGAGATCGGAGACCAACGCCGCCCTGCGGCGCTCGAGCCGGCCGGCGGCCCGGCTCAGCCGCGAGCGCTGGCCGGCGCCGGCGGAAGCAGCGGCCTCGGCCAGGGGAGCCCGGAGGGCATCGCTCACGGAGCCGAAACGCTCCACCTCCGCACCGGCCACGGGCTTCAGCACGGAGACCCGCACCCATCCCCCGCCCGCGGCCCACCGGAACACCTGACGGTGGCCGCCGAGGTGCAGCCGCCGGCCCGCCTCGTGCAGCCCCTGGGCCACCGCCGGTCCGCAATCGATCACCGGCCGCGACGGCTCCGTTCCCGCCTCAGCACACCATCGGGCGATGACGTGGCGGTCCAGGCCGGCCAGCGACCGGCGCAGGGCCTCTTCCAGAGTCCCCTCCCCCGCGAGCACCGCCTCCCAGTCCGTCATCTCGATGGAGGCGGGGTCGAGGCGGCCGGAGAGGCCCGGAGGCCGATGCGGGTCACCCGTGCGCGGCGCCCGCCGATCGCCCCCGGCCGACCAGGTCCCGAGGACCCGGCCGTGGCGCTCCCCCACGAGGCAGAGCCGGTACCGGGGCGGGACCACCACGATGTGGAGGACGCCGTACGTCGGGTCCCCTGCAGCGTCCCTGCGCTGCAGGCGGACCCGCAGGACGCGATCGCCATCGGCGCAGGAAACCTCCCCCACACGCGCCCCGAGAAGGTACCGCAGGGAGCGGTCTCCCCGCTCCTGGCGCTCCGGCGACGGTCCCAGACCAATGCCGCCCGGGGGACCGAAACGGACCTGCAGCGAGTGCTCCGTGGCCCCCTGCGCCTCGAGGGACATCCCCTCGGCGTCGGCGGCGGCCAGCCGCAGGCGGCGGCCGCTCCAGGCCGCGTGCAATTCCTCGGATAGCAGCTGGAGCGTGATCCTGTCGAGGAGCATGGTTCGGGGATCCTCGGTCGCCGCCGGAATCGGAGCCGCCGCTCAGTTGCCGAGCATCTCCAGGCTCGAGGACAGCCTGGCGAGGCTGGCGCGGCACTCCTCCTGGCGCAGGCGCTCCTTCTCGACCACCGACGCCGGCGCCTTGGACAGGAAGGCCTCGTTGCCGAGCTTGCGCTGCAGGCCCTGCGCCAGGCCCTGCAGCTTGTCGATCTCCTTGCGCAGCCGGCGCGTCTCGGCATCGACGTCGATCAGCCCCTCGAGGGGGATGAAGACCTGCACCTCCCCCACCACGGCGCTGCCGGAAGAAGGGGGCTGCGGCAGGCCGACGCCCACCTCGATCGACTCCGCACCGACCAGGGCCTGCAGGTAGGCCCGGCGGCGATCGAGGATGGAGGCGCTCTCCGGGCCGGTGGTGGAGATCACGAGGGCCACCTGGCGCCCCCGAGGCACGTTGAGCTCGCTGCGGATCGTGCGCGCCGCCGAGATCACCTCCTGCAGAAAGGCCATCTCCCGCTCGGCGTCGTCGTCCAGATCCCCCTCCTCGGCCACCGGCCAGGAGGCGATCATCAGGCTCTCGGCCTTGTCTTCCACCGGCAGTTGCTGCCACAGCTCCTCGGTGACGAAGGGCATGATCGGGTGCATCAGGCGCAGGGCCTGCTCGAGGACGGAGACCAGCACGCCCCGTACCTGCCCGCGCTCGGACGGCGACCCGGCCAGGAGGCGGGGCTTGGCCAGCTCGATGTACCAGTCGCAGTAGTCCCGCCAGAGAAAGTCGTGGAGCGCCCGGGTGGCCTCGCCGAAGCGGCAGGACTCCTGGGCCTGGTCGACGAGCTGCACCGTGCGCGCCAGCCGGCTGCAGATCCAGCGGTCGGCGAGATCCTCGAGGGGAGCATCGGTGGACGGCGCCCCCTGGCCGTCGAGATTCATCAGCACGTAACGGGCGGAGTTCCACAGCTTGTTGCAGAACCGCCGCCCCGACTCGGCGCTGAGGCTCTCCTTGACCTCGTTGTCGGCCACGTCGGCGTCGAAGCGCATGTCCTGGGTGGAGCCGCACTGCGCGAGCAGGCTCCAGCGGGTGGCGTCGGCGCCGTAGAGGCGCACCAGGTCGAGGGGATTCAGGCCGGTGCCGAGACTCTTGCTCATCCGCCGACCGTCGCGGGTGAACACCGTGGGGTGCACGAGAACCGTGCGGAAGGGGATCTGGCCGACGAACTCGAGGGCGGTCATCGCCATACGCAGGACCCAGAGGTAGAGGATCTGACGGTCGGTGATCATGAGGTCCGTGGGGTGGAAGTACTCCAGATCCTCGGTGGTATCGGGCCATCCCAGGGTGGCGAAGGGCCACAGGGCCGAGGAGAACCACGTGTCGAGCACGTCGGGATCCTGCACGATGCGCCGGCCCCCGCACTCCGGGCAGGCGGCCGGCGCCTCGACGGCGACCAGCGGCCGGGCGCCGCCCTCCACCGAGACGCGGAAGGCGCCGGCAGCCAGGGCCTCGTCCCGCCCGTACCCGCTCACCGGCTCCAGGCCTTCGCCCGAGCAGTCGGCGCAGTACCAGGCGGGGATCCGGTGGCCCCACCAGATCTGCCGGGAAAGGGCCCAGTCGCGGATGTCGTCCAGCCACTCCAGGGCATAGCCCCGGTAGCGGTCGGGCAGGTAGGACACCTGCGCCGCGGCCCTGCCGTCGAGATGGGGCCGCACCTTCTCGGCCAGCGGCTTCATGTCCATGAACCACTGCTCCATGGGCAGGGGCTCGATCACCGTCCCGCACTTGTCGTGGTGCGGCACGGCGTGCTCGTAGTCCTCCGTGGTCACCAGCAGGCCCGCCGACTCCAGGGCGGCCACCACGTTCTTGCGGCACTCGTAGCGGTCCTGACCGGCATAGGCGCCGGCTCGCGAGGTCATCACCGCGTCGAAACCGATCACGGGGATCTGCTCCAGTCCGTGGCGGGAGCCGATCTCGTAGTCGTTGGGGTCGTGGGCGGGCGTCACCTTCACCGCCCCCGAGCCCATCTCCGGGTCCGCATGTTCGTCGGCGACGATCGGGATCGGCCGGTCCATGAGGGGCAGCATCACCTGCCCCCCGAGGGCGGCCTTCCAGCGCTCGTCGCCGGGATGGACGGCGACGCCCGTGTCCCCGAGCATGGTCTCGGGCCGGGTGGTGGCCACCACCACGTCGGGGCCGCCGTCGAGGCCGGGATAGCGGATGTGCCAGAGCCGCCCCTGGGTCGGGATCTCCTCGGTCTCCAGGTCGGAGATGACGCTGCCGCATCGGGGGCACCAGTTGATCATCCGGGTACCGCGGTAGATCCAGCCCTTCTCGTGGAACCTCCGGAAAGCCTCGAGGACGGCGGCGATGTAACCGTCGTCCAGGGTGAAGCGGCTGCGCTCCCAGTCGTAGCTGCAGCCCAGCTTGCGCATCTGGTCGTAGATCGCCTCGCCGTAGGTCTCGCGCCAGGCCCGGATGCGCTCCACCAGGCCCTCCCGCCCGAGGTCGTGGCGGGTCCGGCCCTCCTCCTGGTGCAACTGCTCCTCCACCTTCATCTGGGTGGCGATGCCGGCGTGGTCGGTGCCGGGCAGCACCAGCGCCTCGTACCCCTGCATGCGCTTGCGGCGGATGACGTTGTCGTGGATCGCGTGCTGCACGGCGTGGCCCATGTGCAGCTCGCCGGTGACGTTGGGTGGCGGAATGGTGATGCAGTAGGGGGTGCGGTCCGGGTTCGGACGGGCGCCGAACCAGCCCGCCGACTCCCAGCGCCCGTACCAGCTCCGCTCGCAGCGCTCGGGGTCGTATCGCTTGGGCAGTTCGCCGCTCATTTCGATCTCGGAGGATGACTTCGTTGAATGCTGTAACCGCGTGTCGGATAAGCAGTTCAATATAGGAGGGCAGGTTGAGAATGACAATCCTCAGGAGCCATCGAAAGGGGTTGGGGGATGGGCTTTGCGGTCCTCGGGAGGGGCTTCTATACTTGCCCGGCCGCAACCGTATCAACCCGCTTCGCCCCAGCCGATTCGAAGCCGTGAGCCGATGACCGACTGGTCTTCCCTGTCGACGGAACAGCGCAATCCGGCCAGCGCGGGGATGGACGAGCTGGGAACCCTCGACCTCGTGCGCCTGATCAACCGGGAGGACTCGTGCGTGCCCTCGGCGGTCGGGCGAGTGGCGCCCGAACTGGCCGCGGCCGTCGACCGCGTGGTCGAGGCGATCCGGGCGGGGGGCCGCCTGCTCTACGCCGGCGCCGGGACCAGCGGGCGGCTGGGGATCCTCGACGCCTCGGAGTGTCCGCCCACGTTCGGCACCGACCCCGACTTGGTGCAGGGCCTGATCGCCGGGGGCGAGGGCGCCGTGTTCCGGGCCGTGGAGGGGGCCGAGGACAACCCTCGGGGCGCCGTGCCGGACCTCGAAGCCCGCGGCCTGCGCCCGCCGGACATCGTCACCGGCATCGCCGCCAGCGGCGTCACCCCCTGGGTCCTCGGCGCCCTGGCCCACGCTCGTTCCCTGGGTTGCACGACGATCCTGGTTACCTGCAGCGCATCGGCCGCCGCCGCGGTGGAGGCGGACGTGAAGATCGTGCCCGAAGTCGGCCCAGAGGTCGTCACCGGGTCCACCCGCCTCAAGGCGGGCACGGCGACCAAGCTGGTCCTCAACACCCTGACCACCGCGGCCATGGTCCGTCTGGGCAAGACCTTCGGCAACCTCATGGTCGATCTGCGGCCGACGAACGCGAAGCTGCGAGACCGCAGTTGCCGGATCCTGGCGGCCCTTACGGGGATCGACCCCCAGGGGGCTCACCGCCAACTGGAGACCGCCGGCTGGGACCTGAAGCTGGCCCTGGTGATGGAGACCTGCGGCGTCGACGCCGCCCACGCCCGGAGGTTGCTGGCGGCCAGCGGCGGGCACGTGAAAGGCGCCGTCGCCGGCGCCGGGGGCCGATGAGTGCAGACCCGCACTCTCGGCTCGACGGACCTGCGAGTCTCCGCCCTGGGCCTGGGCACGGTGGAGCTGGGTATCCCCTACGGGATCGGCACACCGCCGCCCCCGGACGACCGCCTCTGCCTGCGGCTGCTCCACCGGGCGCGCGACCGGGGCGTGACCTACATCGATACGGCCCCGGCCTACGGACGCAGCGAGGAACTCGTGGGCCGCGCCTTCCCCGGTGCCCGGGGTGTCGTGGTGGCCACCAAGGTCTCCCTCCGCGATGAGGCCGGCGGCCTCCTGCCGCCGCAGCGCCTGTCCCGGGCGATAGGCGACTCGGTCGACCGCAGCCGCCGCAGACTCTCCGTGGAAACCCTCGACCTGCTGCAGATCCACAACCTCGGCCGAGGCGATCTGAGCGAGGCGCTGCTGGCGGCCATGTCCGAGCAGGTCGAGGCGGGACACGTGCGCCACTGGGGCGTGTCCACCTACGGCCGGCTGGCGCCCCGGGAGGCGCTGCGCCACAGGCGGTCCGTCCACGTGCTGCAGGTGGCCTACAGCCTTCTCGACCGTACCCTCGAGGAGGAGATCCTGCCCCGCTGCCGCGAGCGGGACGTGGGCCTCGTGGTGCGCTCCGTCTTCCTGCAGGGCGTGCTCTCGACGAGGCGGCGGCGCCTCGGGCGCCGCCTCGAGCCGCTGCGGCGAGCCGCCGACGCGGCCGCCCGGGTCGCCGACGGCCTCGGGATCGACCTGCCCGATCTCGCCTTGCGCTTCGCCTTTCACGAGTCTCGAGCCCACGTAACCCTCGTCGGCACGGCTCACCCGGATGAGCTCGACGCCAATCTGCGCGCCCTCGCGGCAGGGCCTCTCCCCTCCGACGCGGTGGCCGAGTTGCGCCGAATCCACGTCGAGGACGAGAGTCTGCTCAACCCCGGAACCTGGAACCCGCTCCCGGAAGGCCCGAACTGATGCCGGATACATCTCCGTTGATCGGTGTGGCGGTGGACGAACTCGACACGCCCGCTCTGCTCGTCGACCTGGATCGCTTCGAAGCCAACGTCGCCCACCTGGCCGGGTACTGCCGGGACCACGGTGTCGCCTGGCGCCCTCACAGCAAGTGCCACAAGAGCCCGGAGATCGCCGCCATCGAGCGCGCCGCCGGCGCCATCGGTGTCACCTGCGCCAAGCTCAGCGAGGCGCAGATCATGGCCGACCACGGGATCGACGAGGTCCTGCTGGCCAACCAGGTCATCTCCCATTCCAAGCTGCGCCGGCTGTCCCTGCTTCAGGAGCGGGCGCGGGTCATCGGCATCGTCGACGCCTCCGAAGCGGTGCACGCCGCATCGGCTGCCGGCGTGGAGACGGGCCTGCCGATTCCGCTGCTCGTCGACGTCGACATCGGAATGCACCGTACCGGGGTGCCGCCGGAGGCGGTGCTTCCCTTGGCGCGCATGATCGCCGAGGCGCCCGGCACCCGGCTCCTCGGAGTGATGGGATACGAGGGCCACGTCCTCTCCGAGCATCCGCCCGAGGTCAAGGAACGGGCCTGCCACGAGGCCCTCGCCCATCTCGGGCGGGCTCGGGACGAGCTGCTGACCGACGGCCTCCCCGGTGAGATCGTCTCGGCGGGAGGCACCGGGTCGTACGCCCTCACCGCCGCCTGGGAGGGGGTCACGGAGATCCAGGCCGGAGGCGGGATCTTCATGGACGCCATGTACCGCGAGAAGTGTCATGTGGGCGAAGAACTCGGTTACGCCCTGACCGTGCTGGCCAGCGTCACCGGGCGCCACGACGGCCACATCGTCCTCGACTCGGGGTTCAAGACCTTGTCGGCCTTCCATCACCCTCCCCGCGCCTTCGGCCGCGACGACCTCGAGTTCCGCTACCTCTCCGCCGAGCACGGCGTCTTCGACATCCGCCCGGGCCACGCCGGCCCCGCCCTCGGAGAGCGCATCCACCTGCTGCCGGGGTACGGCGACTCGACGACCGTCCTCCACGACGCCTTTCTCGGGGTTCGCCAGGGGCGCGTCGAGTGCCAGTGGGACATCCTCGGCCGGGGAGCCCTCACCTGACGGCCTCGTGAACCTGCTCCTGGTCTCGGTCGACAGCCTGCGCCTCGATCACGCGGCGAGGGCCTCCGGGGCCCGTGTGCGGACGCCGCGCTTCGACGCCCTCACACGCGGCTTCGCCTTCACCGAGTCCTGCTTCTCCGTCTCCTCCGCCACACGTCCCGTCCACGCCACCCTGGTGACCGGCCTCTACCCCTTCGAGCACGGGGTCCAGGGCCAGCACGATCAGCGGCTGCGCCCAGGGACACCCCGGCTCTTCGCCCGCCTCCGGGAGGCCGGCTGCCGTGTCGGCCTGTTCTCCGAGGCGGCCTCGATCTTTCACGGCCTCGACTTCGGCGCCCCCGTCCAGGACCTCGACCCGCAGCCGGGGGCCGGTCTCGCGCGCCTGCGCGCCTGGCTGGCGGAGTCGGCAGCCGCATCGCGGCGCTGCCTCTTCGTCCACTACTGGAGCACCCACACCCCCTATGGAGCCGCCGACGGTCTGGCCATGGGAGAGACCCTGCGGCTCCTGCGCGGGGGGCGGCTCGAGGTCGTCCGCGACCGCTACCGGGCGGCGGTGGAGAGCCTCTTCGAGGGGGGCATCGCGCCCCTCCTGGAGGAGATCGACCTCGGCGCGTGGTCGATCGTGATCTTCGGCGACCACGGGGAGAGCTGGACCCCGGAGGAGCCGTACCACGGCAAGACCCTGGGCAACTCCGTCCTGAGGGTGCCCCTGTGGATGCATGTCCCCGGCGGCTGTCGGGGGATCGGGACCGCCGGGGAGGTGGTGAGCCTGATCGACTTGCACGAGACCGTGGGGGCCACCTGCGGACTGGAGGGGATGGAGCCCGGCTTCGGGCGGGATCTGACCCGCTCCTGCGGGGAGGCCCGGTACTGCCTGGCCGAGGTCCGACCGGGGGGCGACGACGATGCGGCGCAAGGTCCGGCCCACCCGGAGGCCGGCCTCCGCTGGTGCGTTCTGGACCGCCGCCACAAGCTCCTCGGCGGAGAGAATGGCTGGGAGCTGGTCGACACCTGGTCGGAGCTGCCGGCCTCCGGCGAGGACGTATCCGACCTGGCCGAGCCCTACCGGAGGGCCCGGCTGGAGATGCGCCGGAGATCCAGGTGGGGCGCGAGCGCGGGGCCGGTCTCGGACGTGGACGGGGGCAGGGAACTGCGCCGAAGGCTGCGGGCCCTCGGCTACCTGGACTAGGCTCCGCCTCGGTCCGGAGGTTCCGGAGCTCCCGGCGCCGGGGTCCCCCGCCGCATCAGGGAGGACTTGTAGCGCTCCGGCTCGAAGGCCTCGAGAGTGACGATGCGGCACCCCGGGAAGGCCCGGGCGAGCCTTGGCGGCGCCTTCTGGTCATAGCCCAGGGCGATTACCCCGGGCCCGATGTCGGCCACCACCCGGAGGAAGTCGGAGCCTGCATACCCGAGCCGAGCGTCGTCCACGGCGTCGTGCTCCGAGACCCGCCGCAGGCGTTCGTCCTCCGCCTGGTCCGGGCCCTTGCCCTTGATGCGCAGGACGTTGGAGTCCCGCGCCACGACCACGAAGAGCTCGTCCCCGAGACGAGCGGCCTGCCTGAGGAAGGAGTCGTGGCCCGGGTGGAAGTGGTCGAAGGTGCCGCAGCACATGACCCGCCGCCCCGCCCCCACTAGCGGCCCTCTCTCTCCTTCGATCGGCGGTCCACCCAGAACTGTCCGCCCTGCTCGCGGCTGAAGCGCTGTCCGAAGCTGTCGGCCTCCTCGCGCCGGGCGAAGTAGCCGATGCGCAGGCGAATCCCCTGGTCCGATGGGAGCAGATAGGCCGGGTAGCCCAGGGCCTCGAGCTTCCGGAGCCGCTCGCGGGCCCGGGCGGCGTCCGCGAACATCCCGATCTGCACCGTGTACTCCCCGTCGGGAGCGAAGGGACCGTCATCCTCCGCGCCAGAGGGGGTGGCCGCGGTCGGGGCGGGCTCTTCCCGGGTTTCCTCAACCCTCGGCGGAATGTCCGACAGCTCGGCGGTGCGGACCTGCTGGCTGTCCTCCAGGACGTAGACGATCTCGGTGCGCGTCCCCGGCGCCTTCCCTCCGGGGTCGGAGCCGTCCCCGGCGCATGCGCCCAAGGCCAGGGAGAGGCAGGCGAGGCAGGGCAGGGCCGGGACGTGGAGCCGGATGGATGAACGGGATTCTCTCATGGTCTCGGATCTTCGGGGGGCGCTCGGAGGTCAGGACCGCCCTCGAGCCGTTCGAGGAGGAACAACCCCCACTTCTTCCGATTCACATGGTACGGCAAGGAGGCAAGGGCTTCCAGCGGCAGGCCGGAACGGCGAAGCCGCGTCCCCAACTCCGGACTCGGCGGCGCCAGCATGGCCACGACCCCTCCCGGCACGACGACCCGGGCGGGCTCGGCCATCTGCTCCTCCAGGCCATGCGCCCCGGCCCGGGGGACCACCAGGACCGCCGCGGCCGTCTCGTCGGCCACCGGCAGGCGCCGGCCGTCGGCGCCCAGGCCCAGGCCGCTGCCGTCGCCGCGGCCGACCCAGGCTCCCGCCCTCCCCTTGTGGGGAACCGCCACGAGGAGATCCTGATCATCGAGGTCGAGGAGTCGCGCCACGGAGCTGGCCGCCGGCCCGGGCCAGCCCTCCCGGCGGGGATCTCCCCCGGGCCGCCCGGGACCGAGCTGGACGCAGACCAGGACACGCCGGCGCCGCACCTGCAGGCTCAGACGCATCGGCGAGCCGCTGCCGCTGCCGGGCTGCAGCCCGAGTTCGGCCCTCAGCAGCGACTCGGCCCCGGCGCGCAGCTCGCCGGTCTCGAAGCGATGGTTCCCGAGAAGGCTGACATCCAGGTGGAACCGGCCCCCATCGACGCCCGGGTCGCAGGCGCGGGCGATACGCTGCACGCTCTCCAGCGGCAGCTGACGGAGGCATCTCAGGGTCCGCTCCAGGCCAGGCCTGCCGACGGTGACATCGTGGGCCTGCGCGGCGATCGCCTGCAGGCGGGTGGGGCAGCGCAACTCGAGGAGCCGGCGGGGACTGGCGCGGTAGCGGAAGAAGACCCGCCCCACGGCGCCTCTCTCGGGGCGCACGGCGGACGCCGCGGAGCCCAGGCGGACCCGCATCTCCTCGGCGGCGACTTCCTCGAGGCCGCCGATGCAGGTGATGACGAACTCCGTCAGGCTCGCGGGGGCGGACACGCCGGTTCAGCCCGTGGGGAGGACGGTGGCGGTGGCCGGGCCGTCCGGGGTCAGGCACTCGGCGGCGCAGGCCGCCACTGCCGCCGCGTCCAGGGCGTCGTCGCCGAGATGGAGGTCCACGAGATCGAAGGGATGGCAGCCGCGGCGCACGGCGCATCCGACGAGGTCGGCGCACTCCTCCGCGTCCTCCCACCGGCAGACCATCTCGCCGAAGACCCGGCGCCGGGCCCGCTCGAAGCCCTCCTCGATCCGCGCACCGGTCTCCAGCTCCTCGACGATGGCGTGGCGCAGCGTTTCGGGGTGGTCCGTGTCTCCCCCGAGCAGGCAGAAACCGTAGAGCCCGTCGAGGTGGACCTCACCGCCGAAGCTCTCACCGTCGATCAGGCCGGACTCGTAGGCCTCCTCGAAGAAGCGTCCCGAAGCGCCGAAGAGGATGTCGAGGGCCATCTCCAGGCTCAACTCGCGCCGCAGCAGCTCCAGCCCTGCAGCCGGGACCGGATCCGGGAAGAGCAGCAAGTGTCGGGCCTTGGCCACGGCTCTCCGGACCTCCGTGTCCTGCGGCCTCGCTTCGATCCTCGGTCCGCGGACCCTCCCGGCGGCCGCCGCCGGCCATGCCTCCAGCAGCTCCACCCCGCGCCGGCAGACGGCGTCCCCCTCCGCGGCGCCGCAGACGATCAGCTGCAGGGCGCCCGGGTGGTAGTACTGCTGGTGGCACCGGCTCAGCACCCCGGCGTCGATCCGGCGCAGGCTCTCCGGGGTTCCGGCGATGTCCACGGCGATCCTGTGTTCGCCGTACAGGGCGCGCAGGGCGGTCTGGAAGGCCACCCACTCGACGCTGTCATCGAAGAGCTGGATCTCGCGGGCGATGATCTCTCGTTCCCGCTCGATGCCTGGCTCGGGGAAGTGGCCCCGACCCGCGAGCTCGAAGAGCAGGGGCAGGCAGTCCTCGAAGGCCTCGGCGCTGGCGGTGAAGGAGAAAGAGGTGCCCGTGAGCCCGGTCTGGGCCTCGACGTCGGCTCCCAGACTCGTGAACCGGTCGGTGATGTCCCCCTCGGGCTTCTCGAAGAGCCGGTGCTCCAGGAAGTGGGCGGTGCCCTCCGGCAGAGCCGGTCCTCCAGGGGCTCCGGCGTCGATGGAACCGAAGTCCACCAGGAGGACCGCGTGACAGCGGCGGCCCGGGCCGGGCACGGCCCACACCCTTCCGCCACCGGGGGCGGCGGCGGTCCATACCTCCTCGCGCAGCTGGGGATGCCCTCTCCGGTTCACCACGGCGCCAGAAAGTAGTCGGTCTCCAGTTCCAGGCGCGCCGCCGCGGCGCGGATCTCCGCCGCGTCCACCCCGGCCAGGGCCTGGCGCAGGCGCGTGCGCGAGGTGTCGGCTCCCGCCAGCCGGCGGTAGTAGTCGAAACGGACGAGGCGGTCCCGGGCGTCGTCGAAGCCGTCGAGCCGGTTCAGGGCGAGGGCCCGCGAGCGCTCGAGCTCGCCGCCGCCGGGGCCGGCATCGGCGAGTTCCCGCAGCTGCTCCCGCACCAGGCGGACAACGGCCTCCCGGTCTCCGGCCTCGACCCCGGCCTCGACGAAGAGCATCCCTCCCATGGCCTCTCCGTAGGAGGTGATGTAGTAGCACATCCCCGACTCCTCGCGGACCACCCGGCAGAGGCGGGAGTGCTGATCGGCCGCAAAAATCAGGTCCAGGAGGGCCAGGGCCGGGTAGCCGCAGCGCTCCCCGCCGCCCACGGTGACATCGGTGCGGTACCCAAGCATCATCCGGCCCTGGGCCACCCTGTCCCGCTCGGTCACCCTTCTCATCCCCTCGCCCGCCAGGTGGACGGGAGGCAGGGGTGTCGCCTCCAGGTCGGGGCGCGGCCAGCCGAGGGCCGCCTCCGCCAGGGTCGCCGCACGGTCGATGTCGACATCGCCGCAGATGTAGAGATCGAGGGCCGCCGAAGCCCGGAGCCCGGCCAGCTCGGCCACAAGGTCGGAGCCGGTGAGGCCGCACATCTCCGACGGGTCGCCGTGCGCCGCCAGTCCATAGGCCTCCCCCGCGCACATGATCTCGAGACAGCGCCTCTGGGCGAGGGCGGTCCGATCGGAGTACATCGCCTCGACGCTGCGGCGCAGGGACTCCTTCTCCTGCTCGACCCGGGCCTCCGGAAAGACCCCCCCCTCCAGGTACGGCTCTCGCAACGCCTGACCCAGCAGCTCCAGGCCGGGGGCCAGCAGGTCGGGGCGGCCGGGGAGGTACGCGCCTTCCGCGGCCTCGTAGTGCAGGTGCAGGACCTGGAAGGGTCCCATGCCTTCGGTCTGGGAGGAGAAGACGGCTCCGTAGAGATCGTCGGTGTGGCGCGTCAACTCCCGGATCCCGGGGAGGCTGGCGGTGCCGCGTTCCAGCAGGCGCCCCACCAGGGCCAACCGCGTCGCCGCCAAGGGCCGGAGCAGACGCGGAAGGAAGAGATCGATCCACACCGACTTGAAACGCCGAGAACGGCGCACGTGGAGGCGCAGCCCGGGGCGCAGGAGGAGGCTGTCGAAGTCCGAGTCGCGCTCCGGGGCCACGGCGAGAGCGAGGATTGGTGCGTGGTTGGCGGTAGAGTCCGGGGCGGGCCCTTGGCGGGCCCGCGGGTGTCAGAGGATCCAAGATCGGCGAACCCCGGCTCCAGGGCAAAGCGTACGGCCCCGCCGATGATCCGAGCCGCCGATCCGATCCCCGGGGCTTGCCCGGCGGCTGCGGGTAGGCGATGATGGTGCAACCTGCCTCCGGGAAAAGGAAATGAGCGCCTCTCTGGATCTGATCTCCATCGTGCTGGTGGAGCCTGCGGTTCCCGGAAACATCGGCTCCGTGGCACGGGTCATGCGCAACACGGGGCTGAGCCGCCTCGTCCTCGTCCGCCCCGGCGACTGGCGCACCCCCGAGTGCGAATGGATGGCCCACGGCTCGGCGGACGTCCTCGACGAGGCCCGTGTCGTGGAGGATCTGGAGGAGGCGGTCACGGACTGCCAGATCGTCATCGGGACCACGCACCGCGTGGGCAGGTTTCGGGTCGTGGACGACGACTACCGCGCATCCCTTGCCGAGACCTCGGCGCAGGCCGCCGCGGGCCGGCGCATCGCCGTCCTCTTCGGCCGCGAGAAGGACGGTCTCTCGCGGTCGGAACTGGTGCGCTGCCAGCGCCTCATCCGCATCCCGTCGGCCGTCCCCCACCCCTCCTTCAACCTGTCCCACGCCGTGCTCCTGGTGGCTTACGAGCTGTTCCGCCGCCTCGGGGATCCGCCGCGGAGGGCCCCCGCCGCGCCGCTGGCCACGGCCGCCCAGATCGACCGGGTCGTGGACCACCTGCTGGAGGCGATGCTCACCATCGGGTTCCGGCCCCGGAACGAGGACCCGGCGAACTTCGAGCGAGTGCTCCGCCGGTTCCTGGGACGGGCACCCCTCGAAAGGCGGGACGCGGCCGTGCTGCACCGCCTGGCGGGACAGGTCGGCAAGTTCGCCCGCCGGCTCCGGCACGGCCCGGACGAGCCTTCAGTGTGAGTCCGGCACCGGTTCGAGCCAGCGCCGGAACCAGGCCAGGACGCGGCTCTCCATCGGCCTCGAGAACCCGTGCCCTACATCCTCCTCGATCCAGAGCTCCAGCCTGTCCGCGGCGCTGTCGGCATAGGCCGGAGCGGCGGCCGCAAAGGTCCGGCGCGCCGCCGCCGGGGTGATGTAGGGGTCCAGCTCTCCAGTCATCAACAGCAGCGGCCGGGGGGCCAGGGAGGCCGCCAGGCGCGGCGCGTCGAGGACGGCCAGCTCCGGCATCCAGCCGAGAAAGGCCTCCCGGACCCGGGCCGGAGAAGCCCCGTCCCGGATCAGGCGTTCGGTCAGCGGCAGTCCCCGGAACAGCCGCCGCCAGGCGTCGGTGCCGAAGACCTCCGCCCAGCACAGCTGGCCGGCAACGGAAACGACGCAGTCGACCCGCGGATCGACCGAGGCCAGCAGCAGCGCCTCCATGCCGCCCATGCTCAGCCCCATCATGCCGATACGTCCGGCATCGGCCTCCGGCCGCGCGGCGGCGTAGTCCAGGGCGCGCTGCAGGTCCAGGACGTACTCGCCGAGGACCCGCGGCAGGCCCTTGGCGCGGATGGCTGCCGCCGGGTCCCCCGGGCGCTCTCCGTGGTAGCGCCTGTCGATGGTGAGGACGAAGAACCCGGCCTGGGCCCACAGGGGCAGCAGGGCCCGGGGCCGCAGCAGGTCCTCCTTGCGGTTGGGACTGCCCGGCATGAGCAGGAGGACGGGCAGGGGCCGCGCCCTCGGCAGCTCGGACCAGCTCACCAGGGCGGGTATCGTGCGGCCGTGGTAACCGTCGAAGCGGACCCGTTCGACGACGGCGTCGCGGCGGCGCCAGGAGGTGTCCACTTGCGCCGAGAGCGGAACGGAGGGCCTGTGGGCCAGGTGCAGGGCCTTGCGGATCCGGGTCTCGGCTTCGGGGGCGGCGCCGCAGCCGGAGCCGATGACCAGCAGGGCCAGCGCCGCCCACCCGCGCCTCCGGCGGCTCACTTCTCGAGGGCCACCAGCTCCATGTCCCGCTCCACCATCATCGCCACCATCTCCTCGAAGGAGACCTCCGGCTCCCATCCCAGGACCCGGCGCGCCTTCGAGGGATCGCCGCGCAGGACCTCGACCTCGGCCGGCCGCAGGAAGCGCTCGTCGATCTGGACGTGCTCCTCCCAGTCGAGGCCCACGGAGCCGAAGGCGGCCTCGCAGAACTGGCGGATCGTGCGGTCGCGGCCGGTGGCGATGACGAAGTCGTCGGGGGTCTCCTGCTGCAGCATCATCGGCATGGCGCGCACGAAGTCCCCCGCGTAGCCCCAGTCCCGGCGGGCGTCGAGGTTGCCCAGCAGGAGCCGGCTGTCCCTGCCGTGCTTAATGCGCGCCACCCCGTTGGTGATCTTGCGGCTGACGAATTCCAGACCCCGGCGAGGAGACTCGTGGTTGAAGAGGATCCCCGCGCAGGCGTACATGTCGTACGACTCGCGGTAGTTGATGGTGATCCAGTGTCCGTAGACCTTGGAGACGCCGTAGGGGCTGCGCGGGTAGAACGGTGTGGTCTCCGTCTGCGGCGACTCCCGGACCTTGCCGAAGAGCTCCGACGTGGAGGCCTGGTAGAAGCGGATCCCCGCGTCGGTGGAACGGATCGCCTCGAGGAGGCGGGCCACGCCGAGAGCGGTGATCTCTCCCGTGAGCAGGGGCTGGGCCCAGGAAGCCGGCACGAAGGACTGGGCGCCGAGGTTGTAGACTTCGTGGGGGCGGGCCTCCTGAATGGCGAACATCAGCGAGTTCTGGTCGAGGAGGTCTCCCGACAGCAGGTGGACGTCGTGCTGTATGTGGCGGATACGCTCGAAGTTGACGGTGCTGGAGCGGCGGATCAGTCCGTAGACGTCGTAGCCCTTCTCCAGCAGGAACTCGGCGAGGTAGGAACCGTCCTGGCCGGTGATCCCCGTAACGAGCGCGCGGCGGTCAGCCATTCTCCCCCTCCCCCCCGTCGGCAAGAGCCTGGTGCGTCGGACAGGTGCAGACGAGCTGGCGGTCGCCGAAGGCGTTGTCGATGCGGCCGACGGCGGGCCAGTACTTGTGCTCGTGCAGCCAGGGAGCCGGGCGCGCGGCCCTCTCCCGGCTGTAGGGTCGGTCCCAGCCCTCGGCCATCACGTCGTCCATGGTGTGCGGGGCACGGGTCAGGGGGCTGGCGGCCCCGCCGACGGTCCCGTCCTCGATCTCGGCGATCTCGCGCCGGATGGAGATCATGGCCTCGCAGAAGCGGTCGAGCTCGCCCAGGGACTCGCTCTCCGTGGGCTCGATCATGACCGTTCCCGGCACCGGGAAGTGCACGGTGGGGGCGTGGAAACCGTAGTCCATCAGGCGCTTGGCCACGTCGTCGACCTCGACGCCGGTGGTCTTGCGGTAGTTCCGCAGATCGCAGATCGCCTCGTGGGCGACCCGCCCTGCCCGGCCGCTGTAGAGCACCGGGAAGTGCTCGTCCAGGCGATGGGCGATGTAGTTGGCGTTGAGGATCGCCACCGCCGTGGCCCGCCGCAGCCCTGTCCCTCCCATCAGGCGCAGGTAGGCCCAGGAGATCAGCAGGATCACGGCGCTGCCGTAGGCCGATGCCGACACCGCCCCCCGGCCATCCGATCCCGGGTCTCCGTCCGGCGGCAGTCCGGCGGCCAGCGGATGCCCGGGCAGGAATGGCACCAGGTGCCCGGCCACCGCGATCGGTCCCATCCCCGGACCTCCGCCGCCGTGGGGGATGCAGAAGGTCTTGTGC
>CAZEHQ010000042.1:0-23376 GCA_964512165.1 uncultured Gemmatimonadaceae bacterium
GGCCGTTCACCCTCTCAGGCCGGCTACCCATCGTCGCCTTGGTAGGCCATTACCCCACCAACAAGCTAATAGGACGCTGGCTCATCTCCGAGCGACAGCATGCAAGCAGAGGCCATCTTTCATGCGGCAGCCGAAACCACCGCATCGAATTCGGTATTAGCACCCCGTTGGGAGTGTTATCCCCAACTCGGAGGTAGATTACCCACGCGTTACTCACCCGTTCGCCGCTCTACTCACCCCCCGAAGGGGGCTTTCGCGCTCGACTCGCATGACTAAGACACGCCACTAGCGTTAGTTCTGAGCCAGGATCAAACTCTCCGTGTGAGAAAAAGAGTTGGTTCCCGCTGAACCCGCCGCGCCCTGAGGCGCCGCAGGCCCGCGGGGATCCTTTTTCTGGAAATAGGTGCCCCCCGCACAGCCGCCGAAGCGGCCCTGCAAGAGGCGAACAGATCCGGATTGCGCCGGAACTGTCCCGCAGGTCAGGGACTCTACGCGCGTTATTCGATTCTCAAAGAGCGGGCAATAGGCCCGGCCCGTCAGGCCAAGCGCAAGAATTCCAATTTACGGAACCTTTCCCAGGCTGTCAACGGGAGACTGGCCCCCCGCCCGCATCGGCGGGCTCGACCTCAGCCCCAGCTCGCCGCCCCTTCGAGGTCGCCCTGCCGGTCGGCGGCGATGCGCCGCCCGTAGCCGCTGGACCGGTACGCGGCGAGGGGATCGGCCTCGGCCCCCAGATCGGTGCGAACCTTGGCCAGCAGCGGGCGCACATCGGTGTCCCAGGCCAACCGCAGGATCTCCTCGGCCATGACCGGGTCGCCCTCCTCCTGGGCAGCGGCCAGGGCCCGGCGATCGACCAGGAGGGCCCGGGCACAGGCCGTCTGGATGTTGAGGACCGACTGGATCATTGCCTCCACCTTGGGCTTGACGATGTGGCTCTGGTCGATCATGTAGGCGATCTGAGAGGCCCCGCCCCCCGGCCGCCGGAGCCGGGCGTTCTCGATCTCGTGGTAGATGAGGAAGACCTCGTAGAGGTTGACCGAGCCGGTGGTGAGGTCGTCGTCGGCGTACTTGCGGTTGTTGAAGTGGAACCCGCCGAGCCTCTCCTCGTCGAGAAGGAAGGCGACGATGTGCTCGATGTTCACCCCCAGGGCGTGGTGACCGAGGTCGACGAGGACCTGGGCGCGCTCCCCCGAGGCGCGGGCGAAGTGGAGGGCCATGCCCCAGTCGGCGATATCGGTGTGGTAGAAGCCGGGTTCGAAGAGCTTGTACTCCACCAGCATGCGGGCCCCGGCGGGGAGCATGCCATGCGTTCTGGAGAGGCACTCCTCGAAGTTCCGCTTGCGGGAGACGAGGTCCGCCTGGCCCGCGTAGTTCGTGCCGTCGGCGAACCACAGGGAGAGCAGCCGGGACCCGGTGGCCTCCATGATCTCGACGCATTCGGCCATGTGGTCCAGCGCCTTCCGGCGCACGGCGGCGTCCCGGTGGCCGAAGGAGCCGAACTGGTAGGCGGGATCCTGAAAGACATTGGGGTTGATGGCGCCGATCTCCACCCCGAGGTCGGCGGCTTCCGCCTTGAGGGCATCGTAGTCGTCCACCTTGTCCCAGGGGATGTGGAGAGCGACGGAGGGACAGACGCCGGTGGCGGCGTGGACCTGGGCGGCGTCGGCGAGGCGCTCGTGAACGTCGCGCGCGGCACCGGGCTGCTTGAACACGGCGAAACGCGTTCCGGAGTTGCCGTACCCCCAGGAGGGGGTTTCGATCCGCTGGGCGCGCAGCCGCGACTCCAGATCCTGGAGATCCACTCCCCGCCCGTGCAGATCCTCCGCCAGGCGAGCGTAGGCGGCCGTGGAACCGGTGCTCATGGGATGCCTCCCTTCGCCGAGTCTATCTAGGTCTTCTGCAGCCCCTGTCAATCCGCCAGCCGGTAGATGCGCAGGCCCGGCCCCGGCCGAAGAACGGCGGCGTGGCCGCTCAGGGGGACATAGTACGCGTCGAGCGGGTCGTACACGGGGATCCCGGCCGCGGCGAGGAAGGGGTCGAACTCGACCGCCGGCTCAAGGCCGGACAGCTCCACCGCCAGCGCCCGCGCAAGGGCCGCGTAGCCCAGGGGGTGGCTCTGCACCACGAGCCAGTCCACGCCGCGGGCGCGCAGCTCCGAGGGCGGAGCGGGCTCCCAGATGGAGGAGAGCCGCCGCGGGTTGTCCGGCCGCAGCTCCACGAGGTCGTAGGCGGGGGCGGGAGGCCCGAAGGGATTGCGCAGTTCGAGCTCCAGGCGGAGACCGCGGCCCCCGGCCCTCCGGACCTCTGCCAGGCGGCGCTCGATCCAGGCCTTGGCTGGCCGCAGCCGGGGGTGGCCGTACGAGCTTCCGGTGAAGGCCACCCTGGACCCGTCAGCGGCATGCCGCTCGAGCCAGGACGCGGCCAGGACCCGGGTATCGGTGCGGGACAGGAGGCGATCGTGGGCCAGGGAGACGGCGGCGGTGGGCGCCGCCAGAAGCAGGCAGGCCGCGACCGTGGCCGGCACCTTCCCTCGCAGCGCCCGCGAGAGGCCGCAGGCGGCGGCCACACAGGCCAGCGGCACCAGGGGGACCACGTAGCGCACGAAGAGGCTGGCGCCCATCCCGGCCACGAGAAAATACCCCGCCACCGCGGCGAGGATGACGAGATCGGCGGACCGGCGGCGGACGGCGAACCAGCAGAGCCCGCCCAAGGAGGCGGCCAGCAGCGGCCATCCGAGGCCGTGGCGCAGGCTGAAGGTCAGGTGATAGAGCCAGCCGTTGCCCAGATCGAGGCCATGGCCGCGGCCGAAGTGATCCCACTCGAAGGCGAGATCGCGCCAGAAGGCGTGGGGATCGAGAACGACATAGGGGGACCCGGCGGCGAAGGCGATCCCCCAGGCGGACAGGACCGCCGCAAGCGCACGCCAGCGGGGCCAGGGAAGGGGAGAGAAGCGCGCCGCCAGGAGCAGGGCCGGCAGAAAGAGGGCGGTGCTGTACTTCGTCGAGGCGGACAGCCCCGCCAGCACAGCGGCGGCCACCAGGGTCCGCCGGCGGCCGTCCTCCAGATGCCCGACAGCCAGGGCGAAGGATCCGGCGGCCCAGAAGGTGGCGGGTACGTCGACAGTGAGGAAGTGGGAGTCGCGGACGTGGAGGAAAGCTCCCGCCGCGAGGACCGCCGCCCCCAGACCCGCCGCCTTGCCGTCGATCGATCGGGCCGTCCGGTAGACCCAGAACAGGGTGGCCGTGCCCATGGCCGCGGTCAGGGCGCGCCCCAGGAGATAGACCCCGCCGGGGTCGCGGAAGAAGCGGAAGAGGAAGTCCTGGGCGCCGCTCACTTCTCCGAGCAGCCGCAAAAGGAGGTAGTAGAGGCCGTACAGGACGGCCAGGAGATGAATGTGGAGACTGGGATAGTTGAAGAAGCCCGGATTCAGCTCGCCGCCGGCGACGGCGAGGGCCCGATGGACGAGGAGGCTCTCGTCCGGGCGCGCCCCGGTGTGGGGCAGTCCGAAGCCGATCCCCCACACCCGAAGGGCCAGTCCGGCGGCCAGGACGGCGCCCAGGGCCCACGACGGGGCGGTAACCCGCACCGCCGACCTGTCAGGCCGCTTCGAGGATGCGCAGCTGCAGATCGAGGTTGCGCACGGCCACCTCGGCGGGAACGAGAGGCGCCGCGGCCCGGCCGGCGGCGGCGTCGTGGAACTGGCCGATGAGCCGGTGCATGTAGTCCCGGGCGACATCTTCCCGGCCGCCGGCGGTGAGCACGGCGCGGTACAGGCCGTCCTGTCCGGGGCGGCCGAGGAAGTCGGCCATCCTGCCGTCGAAACCGAAGCGCCGGACCGGCGGCCCCTCGTCGCGGTCGCGCACGACGACGCGGCAGTCGCAGGTGCGGCCGTCCTGCCGGAGGGTGAACTCCGCCTCCGCCTCGCGCCCGCGGAAGCGCGCCCGAAGGGAGGATCCGTCGACTTCGCCCCGAGGCATGACCGCCAGGATCAGACTCAGGGGATGGGAACCCATGTCGATCCACACGGTGGCAGCGTTTCGGCGGGAGCCGCGGGCGAGGGTTTCCAGCTCGGCCTCGAAGCGGGTCGCGCGGTCGGGGTCGGTCCCTGGCTCGAGGCGGCGGTAGTGGTCGACGGCGAAGGCGTACTGGGTGCACAGCCCGAGATGGCGACCGCAGTCGCGGGCCTGCTCGCAGAGCTCGCGGGCCTGGGCGCGCAGGCGGTCGGCGGGCAGGGCCGTGTCCCACACCAGGGGCTTCTCGCAGAAAACGTGACTGCCGGCGGCGAGGGACCGGGCCACGCAGTCGTAGTGCATCTCGTTGGGGGTGCAGACATCGACCACGTCCGGGGCCTCGGCCCGCAGGAGCTCGGTCAGATCGGTATAGGCCCGCCCCTCGAACCCGAAGACTTCCCGCAGCTGGTCCCGGGTCTGCCGGCAGCGGTCGGGGCGGCTGCCGAGGATGGCGGCGACTTCGCCCCCGACCTGCGCATGCCAGTTGGCATGGTGCCGGCCGATGCCGCTGGCTCCGGCAACGGCGACGCGCAGGGCCCGGGTCATGGTTCGGCTGCCGCGGAGGCTCAGGCCTTCTTGCCCGCCTTGGCCTCGCGGATCCTCTGCTTGATCCGTTCCCGGCGCCGGTGGCGGCGCCGCTTCAGCTCCTTCTCGCGCTCCCTGCCCTTGCTGGATGACATGTTGTCTCGCTGGATGGGGTCGGTTGGGTCCTGGCGGCGACTAGTATACCCCCCCGCCCGGCGGAGGGGCAAGGCGGATCAGGGGCCGGCGAGAATCATGCGCAGCAGGGCCATGCGGACATAGAGCCCGTTGTGAGCCTGCCGGAAGTAGGCGGCCCTGGGATCCTGGTCCACGTCGGGGGTGATCTCGTCGACGCGGGGCAGGGGGTGCATGACGATGGCGCCGCTGGACATGCGCTCGAGGATGGAGGGGTCGACGATGTAGCGGCCCCGGGCCTGCTGGTACTCCTGCACACGGTCGCCGAAGCGCTCGCGCTGGATCCTGGTCTGATAGATGACGTCCACCTCGGCGGCCACCGAGGCCAGGTCGGCCGACTCCTCCCAGTGGATTCCGTGGCGGTCGAGGTAGTCCTTGATGTCGCCGCGCATGCGCACGACCTCGGGAGCCACGAACCAGATCCGGGGGGAATCGAACTTGGCCAGCAGGTAGCAGAGGGACCGGACCGTGCGGCCGTTGGCCAGATCGCCCACGAGGGCGATGGAGATGCCGTCGAGGCGGCCGATCTCGCGCTCGATGGTGTAGACGTCGAGGAGGGCCTGGGTCGGGTGCTGGCCGGGGCCGTCTCCGGCGCTGATGACGGGCACCGAAGAGACGGCGGCGGCCCTGCGGCTGGCGTCGCTTTCGAAGTGGCGCAGGACGATGATGTCGGCATAGCCGCCGACGATGCGGATCGTGTCCTCCAGGGTCTCGCCCTTGGCGGCGGAGGAGAACTCCTGGGCGCTCTCGGTGGTGATCACCTCGCCGCCGAGGCGGCGCATGGCGGACTCGAAGGAGAGGCGCGTGCGCGTGCTGGGCTCGTAGAACAGGGTGGCCATGACCCGGCGATTGAGGATGTTGGAGCCGTAGTGCTGGACCACCTGCTCCATCTCGCGGGCGACGGCGAAGATCCGCGCCATGGAGGCGCGGTCGAACTGCTGCGCCTCGACGATATGCCGGAGGACGGGCAGGGGCCCGCCTTGTTCCCGGGTGCCATGGCCGGCGGCCAGGGCGGAGCCGGCAGAGTCGGTCAAGAGGCTCCCGGCGGTGCGGGACCAACCACGGCGAGGATGTCGGCCTGGGCGGCCACTTGCTGGCCGACGCGGGCGATGCCGCGCAGCCGGCAGGTCCCGGTGCGCCGCTGCAGGACCGTCACCTCCAGAAGGAGCTGGTCGCCGGGAACGACCTGGCGGCGGAACCTCGCCTTGTCGATGCCGCCGAAGAAGGGGAGTTGCCCGGGCCCGGCTTCGCGCATCATGAGGACGGCGCCGGTCTGGGCGAGGCCCTCGACGATGAGAACCCCGGGCATGACGGGAAAGTCGGGGAAGTGGCCGGCGAAGTAGGGCTCGCCTGCGGTGACGTTCTTGAGGCCCAGGATGCGCTGGCCCGGGTCGAGCTCGAGGATGCGGTCGACGAGCAGAAAGGGGTAGCGGTGGGGGATCGCCTTTCTGATACCCTGCAGATCCAGGGGATCGCTCAAGGACTGCTCTCCTCCTCGCGCTCCTCGGCGAGAAGGGCCAGGAGCTGCTCGGTGAGGTTGTAACGGTCCGGGTCGGCGTAGACGATGCCGCCGCCGCCGGCGACGTCGAAGATGAAGTCGAAGCCCTCCTCCTCGGCCAGCTTCTTGAGGGCCTCGTTGACCCTCTCGAAGATCGGCGCCGAGAGCTCGATGTTCTTCTGGAAGACCTCGCCGTCCGGGCCCAGCTTCTGTTGCGTGAACTGCTGCAGGTCCTGCACCGCCTGCTCGAACTCGGCCGCGAGCTCGGCCTTGCGGGCCTCGCTCATGAGCAGCTCCTGCTTGCGGAAGTCTTCCCGCATCTTGACCAGCTGGCTCTCGCGGTCCATGGCCTCCTGCTGGTAGCCCTGGGTGAGCCGGTCGAGCTGGCGCTGGATGTCCTTGAACTCGTCCATGCGCTCGCGCAGGACCTCGGAGTCGATGTAGCCGATCTTGATCTCGGCGCTGGAAGGCTGGGCCGCCAGGACGAGGCCGGCGGCGAGAAGGGCCGGGAGGCCGCGGAATCGCATCATTCGATTTGACTCGGTCGGGGGAGGGTCCGGGCTAGAAGAAGCGCGGACCGAACTGGAAGTGAGTGCTCATGCCGGGCGCCCGGCCGTCGACCTTGCGGCGGTCGAAGCCGTAGGCGAAGTCGAAGCCGATCATGCCGAGCATGGGGGTGAGCACGCGGAAGCCGACGCCGACGGACCGCCGGACGTCGAGGGGGTTGAAGCCGCGGATGCCGGCCCAGGCGTTGCCGGCGTCGGCGAAGGCCAGGCCCACCACCTGGCGTTCGGTGATGGGGAAGCGGTACTCCAGGTTCATGGTCATCATCGAGCGGCCGCCGAGGGGCCGGCCGAGGGCGTCGCGCGGGCCGAGGGAGGCGTCGGGATAGCCGCGCACCTGGCCGTCCCACAAGTCGACGCCGCCGGGCGTGAACTTGTCCCAGAAGGTGATGTGGGCGTCGTCCCAGGCCGAGAACCCGTCGATGAGGGCGAACCGGGTTTCCAGGGCGATGACGAAACGCCAGAAGCTGGGCCGGTAGATGTTGGCGGTGAGCTCGTGGCGGTGGAAGTCGACGTCGCCGGCGATGAGGGAGGAGGCCAGCTCGGGCGTGTAGCTGATCACCGAGCCGCGGGTGGGGAAGTCGGGCAGGTCGCGCGTGTCCCTGCGGAAGACGAGCTCGAAGCTGGATGTGGTCTGGGCCTCGTACTGGGGCAGGTCCGAGTCGAAGTCGGGGGCGAAGTCGCTGTACTTCTGGTCGCGGAGCTGATAGCCCAGGGTGACGGAGGCGAAGGCCGGTTTCTTGAGGCGGCGGCCGAGACGGACGCTGATCGAGTTGCGGTGGAAGTCGAAGGCCTCGAGGTACTGCTGGGTGAGGCTGTAGACGCGCACGGAGGTGCTGGTGGGCGTGTCGAAGAGCCAGGGCTCGGTGAAGCCCATGAGGAACTGCTTGCGCCGGGTGCCGAACTCCCAGTTGAAGTCGAGGCTCTGCCCGAGGCCGCGGAAGTTGGGGATCTGCAGCCCGATGTTGCCGACGAGCTTGTAGGTGTCGCTGTAGCCGGCGCCCATGGAGGCGGCGCCGGTGCGCTGCTCCTCGACGTTGAAGGTCAGGTCGATCTCCTTCTGGTCGCCGGCGGCGCTGGCCTGGTCCTGGACCTGCACGTCCTTGAAGAAGCCGAGCATGTAGAGACGGCGCTGACTCTCCTGGAGCTGGCTCGACTTGAAGATCTCGCCGGGGCGCATGGCGAGCTCGCGGCGCAGGACCTTCTCGCGGGTCTTGACGTTGCCGGCGAAGTCGATGCGGCGGATGCGCCAGGGCTCGCCCTCGAAGACCTGGAAGGTGACGTCGATGCTGTCGCCGAGGATCTGCTCGTGGGGGATGACCTCGGTGTCGAGATAGCCGCGCTCGTAGTAGGCGCTCTTGGCGAGAAAGGCCAGCTCGGTGGCGGAGTACCGGAAGACGTCGCCCTCCTCCACCTTCATCTCGCCGGCCAGCTGGTCGTCGGTGAACAGCTCGTTGCCCTCCCACGCCAGATCGCGGACGAAGTACTGGCGGCCCTCGTCGACCTCGAGGTCGATGTAGAGTCGGCGCCGGCTGTCGTCGTAGTAGATGCTGTCGCGCAGGATGACGGCCTGCTGGTAGCCCTCGGAGCGGTAGAAGGCGAGGATGCGCTGCTTGTCCTCGGCGAAGACCTCGGCCTGGAACTCGCCCTTGCGGTACCAGCGCTTGGGCTTGGTCTCCATCTGCTTGCGGACCTCGCCGTCGTCGAAGGCCTCGTTCCCGAGGATCTCGATGGCGGCGATCTTGACCTTGTCGCCCTCCTCGATGTCGTACTGGAGGACCATCGAGCCCTCCTCGTCGCCGTCGAAGAGCTGGCCCTCCACCTCGGCCCGCAGGTAGCCCTTGTCGCCGTACATCTCGAGGATGCGCTGGCGGCCCCGGGCGACGTCCTTGGGAGCCACGACCTGGCCCACCACGAGGTCGAGGGCCTCCTCCATGTCCTTCTCGTCGATCTCGTCCTGGCCGCGGAAGCGCAGGGCCTCGAGGGTGGGGTACTCCTCGACGACGACGATCAGCTTGAGCCCCTGGGGGGTGGTTCCGGGCTCGGCCCAGAGCTGGATGTCGGAGAAGACCTGCAGGGCGTCGAGGGCGCGCACGGCCTCCTGCACGTTGTCCTGGGAGAGGTGGACGCCGGGCTCGAGGCCGATGGTGGTGAGGACCAGGGACTCGGCGACGCGGCGCAGGCCGCCCTGGATCTCGATCTCCTCGACCGTGGGCTGGCCCAGGACGGGCAGGACGAAAGCGGCGCAGAGAAAGGCGGCGCGGCGGATGGCGGAGGCTGGATCGGGGATCCGGGCAAACGGGGACATGACCATCGTTGGTCTCCCTCGAGGGGGCGGCGGCCCCGGTCGCTCACCGCCCGTGATTGTCGTTACCCTCGACGAAACCGCCCTGTCTGCGTGGTGTCGGCGGACAGGGCGGCCGTGGGTCGGGGGCTGAAGGCCGGCGGGATGACAGCCGCTCAGCCGGCTCCCTGGGACTTCTTCTCCCCGGCCTTGGCGGCGGCCGCCTCGGCGAGCTCGCCCTCTTCGTCGAAGACGAGGGCCTCTCCCTTCTTGGTGACGCGGATGCGGCTGCCCTCTCCGAAACGCCCCTGGAGGATCTCTTCGGCGAGGGGGTCCTCGAGCAGCTTTTGCGCGGTGCGCCGCAGGTAGCGGGCGCCGTAGGTCTGATCGAAGCCGTTCTCGGCGATGAGACCCTTGGCTCCCGGCGTGACCCGCAACTGGATGTCGCGGTCGGCCAGCCGCGTTTTGTACTCGGCGAGGAAGATGTCGATGATCTGGGCGATGTCGTCGCGCGTGAGGGCGTGGAAGATGACGGTATCGTCGATGCGGTTGATGAACTCGGGGTTGAAGGTCTTCTTGAGGGAGTCGTTGATCTTCTCCTCCATGAGCGCCTGCATCGACTCCTCGTCGGACTTCTGGAAGCCGAAGACGCCGCCGGAGCCGACCTCGCGGGTGCCGACGTTGGAGGTCATGATGAGCACGGTGTTGCGGAAGTCGACCTTGCGCCCGGTGCTGTCGGTGAGCCGGCCCTCGTCGAGGATCTGCAGGAGGATGTTGAAGACGTCGGGGTGGGCCTTCTCGATCTCGTCGAGGAGCAGCACCGAGTAGGGCCGCCGCCGCACGCGCTCGGTGAGCTGGCCGCCCTCGTCGAAGCCGACGTAGCCGGGAGGGGCGCCGATGAGCCGGGAGACGGAGAACTTTTCCATGTACTCGGACATGTCGACGGTGACGAGGGCCTCCTCGTCGCCGAAGAGGAACTCGGCGAGCTTGGCGGCCAGGTAGGTCTTGCCGACGCCCGTGGGGCCCAGGAAGAAGAAGGAGCCGATGGGCCGCTTGGGATCCTGCAGGCCGGCGCGGCTGCGGCGGATGGCGCGGGAGACGGTGGCGATGGCCTGCTCCTGCCCCACCACCTGCTTGCGCAGGTCGGCCTCCATGGTGAGAAGGCGCTCGCTCTCGCTGGCGGCGAGGCGCTGCATGGGCACGCCGCTGACCGAGGAGATGACCTCGGCGATGTCGTCCTCGCTGACCTCGACGACCTCGTTGCGGACCTCCTCCTCCCAGGCGCGCCGCTTCTGCTGGAGACTCTCGCGCAGGTTGTGGGCCTTGTCGCGCAGGCGGGCGGCCTCCTCGAACTCCTGCTTCTCGGAGTGCTCCATCTTGCTGCGGTCGATCTCCTGGATCTTCGCCTCCAGGCGCCCGATCTCGTCGGGGGGGCTGAGGCGGGAGAGGTGGACCCGGGAGCCGGTCTCGTCGATGATGTCGATGGCCTTGTCGGGCAGGTAGCGGTCGGATATGTAGCGGTCGGACTGGCGCACGGCGAAGGCGACGACCTCGTCTGAGAAGGTGACGTGGTGGTGGCTCTCGTAGTTGGAGCGCAGGCCCTTGACGATCTCGACGGTGTCCTCCACCGAGGGCGGATCGACCATGATCGACTGGAAGCGGCGCTCGAGGGCGCCGTCCTTCTCTATGTACTTGCGGTACTCGTCGAGAGTGGTGGCGCCGATGCACTGGAGCTCGCCCCGGGACAGGGCCGGCTTGAACATGTTGGAGGCGTCGAGGGTGCCCTCGGCGCTGCCGGCGCCGACGATGGTGTGCAGCTCGTCGATGAAGATGACCACGTCGGGGGTTTGCTGGAGCTCGTTGAGGACGGCCTTGATGCGCTCCTCGAACTGGCCCCGGTACTTGGTGCCGGCCACGACGCCGCCCATGTCGAGGGTGACCAGACGCTTGTCGAGGAGGATCTGGGGCACGCGCTTCTCGACGATGCGCTGCGCCAGACCCTCGACGATGGCGGTCTTGCCGACGCCGGGATCGCCGATGAGGATGGGGTTGTTCTTCTTGCGGCGGGAGAGGATCTGGGTGACCCGCTCGATCTCTTTCTCGCGGCCGATGACGGGATCGAGCTTGCCCTCGCGGGCGAACTGGGTCAGGTCGCGGCCGAAGTGGTCGAGGAAGGGCGTCTTGCTCTTCTTGCCCTTCTCTCTCTGCCCCGTGGTCTTGCCCTCGAGGACGGCCACCGTCTCTTCCATGGCCGTCTTGTAGTCGACGCCGAAGGCGGCGAGGATCTGGGCGGCGACGCCCTCCTTGTCCTTGAGCAGGGCCAGCAGGAGGTGCTCGACGTCGACGAACTGGGTCTTCATCTCCTTCGCCTCGTTGGCCGCGACCTCGAGGATCTGCTTGGCCCGCGGGGTGAAGGGAACCTCGCCGATGGTCATGGTGCCGCCGGAGGTGGCCACGTAGTCCTCCACCGACTGCTTCACCGTGTCGAGGTTGAGCCCCAGGTTGGTGAGGACGGTGACCGCCCGCCCCTTGCCCTCCTTGATGATGCCCAGCAGGAGGTGCTCGGTCCCGATGTAGTTGTGCCCGAGGCGCGCGGATTCCTCCCGGGCGAACTGCATGACCCGCTTCACGCCATCGGTGAACATGTTGTTCATTTACAACAACCTCCGGGGTTTGTCAGACGGTCGAAAGCCAAGCTACGGAGGGGTCCAATCGGTGTCAATGGTCCCCGGCCGGGGCACCGGGTCAGGGTTTTTCGGCCTCCGCCATCCGGCGGCGGACGAGGTCGGCGCGCCGCATGTCGCGCTCCTCCGCCTCGAGGTCGGTGCCGGCCTCGGCCCGCAGGTGGGAGGGCTGGGTGGCGATCATCAGGTGGTTGAGGAAGCTGGAGGTCACGCCGCCGACGAGGCCGAGGGTGCGGCCCAGGCGCACCGCCGACAGCAGGCTCATCAGCTCCTGGCTCGACAGGACGCGGGCGCTGCCGAGGAGGGCCCAGGCGCGCCAGACCTTGTCCTCCACCTGGGCCCGCGCCTCCTCCATGAGCGCCTCCTGGGCGTCGCGCTCGCACTCGATCAGCCTGGTGGTGATGGCGATGAGGGAGTCCACGATCCGGCCCTCGTCGGCGCCGAGGGTGGCCTGGTTCGACACCTGGAAGAGGTTGCCGGCGGCGTTCGAGCCCTCGCCGTAGACCCCGCGGACGGCGAAGGAGAGCTGGCCGAGCCCCTGCAGGACGCGCTCCATCTCCTCGGTGAGGACGAGGGCCGGCAGGTGGATGAGGACGGAGATGCGCAGTCCGGTGCCGGTGTTGGTCGGACAGGCGGTGAGGAAGCCGAGGTCGGGATCGTGGGCGCAGGAGAGGGCCCCCAGCAGCTCGTCGTCGAAGGAGGAGACGGCGGCCCAGGCCTCGCGGCCCCTGGTGCCCGGGTGGATGGCCTGCAGGCGCAGGTGGTCCTCCTCGTTGATCATCACGCTGAGGGACTCGTCGCCGTTGAACAGGACCCCGCCGCCGTCGTCCTCGGCCAGGGCGGGGCTGATGAGATGGCGCTCCACGAGGAGCCGCCGCTCGGAGTGGCCGAGGGGGCCCATGGGGTAGTAGGTGGCGTCGCCCAGGGAGGCGCTGCCCCGGGCCGCGGACAGGACCTGCTCGATCACCTGCTGCTGCTGCCGGGCCTTGATGCGCCCGGGGAAGGGATAGCCGGCGAGGTTGCGGGCAAGGCGCACGCGGCTGCTGACGACCATGCCGTCGGCGTCGTCCCCGCCGCCCATCCAGCTGGGGGTCGCGCCGATCAGGGGATCGAGGTTCACGGCGCGCTCCGGCGGATGCGGTCCCGCAGCTCGGCGGCCTTCTCGTAGGCCTCCTCCTCGACGGCCTGCCGCAACTCCCGGCGCAGCTGCTCCAGCCGCCCGGGGTCGTCGCGGCCGGAGTCCCCGGCGGCGGCGTCGGCGGGAGCCCCCGAGGGGCGGGCCTCGCGGCCCTCGTGGGAGTCGGCGCCGTGGATGCGCCGCAGGAGCCGGCGCATGGGCGCCCCGAAGGCGGCATAGCAGGCCGGGCAGCCGAGGCGGCCGCTCTTGCGGAAGCGCTCGTAGGTGAGACCGCAGTCGGGGCACTCGGCGTCCTGGCTCTCGACGGCGAGATGACCCAGGACGACGTTGATCTTGGTGACCGCCTTGGCCGGGGCCTTCGGCTTCTCGCCGCTCTCGCGGCGGGCGCAGCGGGGGCACAGCCTGAGTCTGTGCTTGCCGTCGCCGGTGACGATGGTGAGGTCCACGGCGGCCTCACGCTTCCTGCAGGACTCGCACTGCATGGTCAATGGAGACTCAGCCGGCCGTCGACGAGCTCGCCGGAGCGGTCGAGACTGGCCGCCAGGTCGCGGTCGTGGGTCATGACCAGGAAGGTCTGCCCGCGGGTGGCGGCGAGGTGGCGCAGCAAGTCGTGGAGGCCGGCGCTGGCCTCGTGGTCGAGGTTGCCGGAAGGCTCGTCGGCCAGCACCAGGGGCGGGGACATGACCAGGGCCCGGGCCACGGCGACGCGCTGGCACTCGCCGCCGGACAGCTCGCCGGGGCGATGGGACATGCGGTCCCGGAGGCCGACCTGCTCCAGCAGCGACTCGGCGCGCTCCCGCCCGCCGCCGGCCAGGCGGGAGACGAGGGCGGGCATCATCACGTTCTCGAGGGCGGTGAACTCGGGCAGCAGGTTGTGGAACTGGAAGACGAAGCCGACGTGGCGGTTGCGGAAGTCGGAGAGGCCGCGGTCGTCGAGGGAGAGGACGTCGACGCCGGTGATCTCCAGGCTGCCGGCGGTGGGCCGGTCGAGGGTGCCGAGGATGTGGAGGAGGGTGCTCTTGCCGACGCCGGAGGCCCCGGTGACGGCCAGGGTCTGGCCGGCGAAGAGGTCGAGGTCCACACCCTTGAGCACCGCCAGGGCCCCGGTCCCCGCTGGGTAGACCCGGCGGATTTCGCGGGCCTTCAGGACGGGGGTGCCCGGGGCCGGGGCCGGATGTCCGGCGGCCATGGTCGCCACGGCGCTCACACGATGTAGCGGATCGCCTCCACCGGCTGCAGGGAGGCGGCCTTGCGGGCCGGCAGCACCGCCGCCAGCAGGCAGATGGTGATGCTCACGGCGGAGACGAGGACGAAGTCGAGGGGCTGCATGTCCACGGGGAGGGAGCTGATGATGTAGATGTCGCTGGGGATGGAGACGATGCGGAAGCGGTCCTGGACGAGGCAGACGCCGAGGCCGACGAGGCAACCGAGAAGGGTCCCCACGAGGCCGATGAAGAGCCCCTGGTAGAGGAAGACGCGGCCGATGCCCCGGGCCCGGGCGCCCATGGCGCGGAGGATGCCGATCTCGGGGGTCTTGATGAGGATCGACATGGTGAGGATGGAGGTGATGTTGAAGGCGGCGACGACGATGATCAGGCTCAGGGCGATGAAGATCACCCATTTCTCCAGCTCCATCCACTGGAACAGCTCGGGGAACTGCTGGGTCCAGTCGGAGACCCTGTAGGGGTAGCCGAGCTGCTCGGCCAGCTCCTCGCGCAGGCCGACGGCAGTGTCGAGGTCGTCGAGGCGGAGGTGGATGTTGGTGGCGCCCTCGACGCCGAGGATCCCGCGCGCCTGGTCGAGGGAGATGAAGGCGTAGTTGTCGTCGTAGTGGAACATGCCGCTCTCGAAGAGGTTGTTGACGACGAAGGACCGCACCTTGGGCGTGAGGCCGCCGATCATGACGTCCTCGAGGGACTGCTCCCGCAGGGAGAGGAGGAAGACCACGTCTCCCAGACCGACGCGCAGGCGGTTGGCCAGGGAGCGGCCGAGGATGATCCCCGGGGGTCCGCCCTCCGGCCGCGGCTGGAAGTGCATCTCGCCGTCGTCGCCGTAGTACAGGTGGGCGGGCAGGTCGGAGACGCCGGCGAAGCTGCCGGGGTCGACGCCCCAGACGACGACGCCGTCCATGTCGTCCTCGGCGTTGGCGAGGACGAGCTTGCTCTCGACGATGGGGGCGGTGGCCGCCACCCCCGGACGGCGGGCGAGCTGGCCGGCCAGGGTGTCGGCGGCGGCGATGGGGTCGCCGTGGTAGCGCCAGACGCTCACGTGGGCGTTCATGCCGATGAGGCGGGCCTTCACCTCGCCGGTGAAGCCGTTGGTGACGGAGAGCATGATGATGAGGGCGGCCACCCCCAGGACGACGCCGCCGGTGGCGATGAAGGCGATGACGGAGAGGAACCCCGGGCGCTGCTTGGACTGCAGGTAGCGCCGGGAGACGAAGAGCTCGTAGCCCACGCCGCTAGGCCGTCCGGTCGGCGGTGAGGAAGGCCTGGATGAAGCCGTCGATGTCGCCGTCCATCACGGCCTGCACGTTGGCCGACTCGTGGCCGGTGCGGTGGTCCTTGACCATGGTGTAGGGCTGGAAGACGTAGGAGCGGATCTGGCTGCCGAAGTCGATGGCCTTCTTGGTGCTCTCCACGGCCTCCATCTTCTCGCGCTCCTCCTGCCTGTGACGGTCGTAGATGCGCGCCGTGAGGACCTTCATGGCGGTGCTCCGGTTCTTCATCTGGGAGCGCTCGTTCTGGCACTGCACGGTGATCCCCGTGGGCAGGTGGGTGATGCGCACCGCCGAGGAGGTCTTGTTGACGTGCTGCCCCCCGGCGCCGCCGGCCTTGTAGGTGTCGATCTGCAGGTCCTCATCGCGCAGCTCGACCTCGGGGATCTCGTCGACCTCGGGGTAGACGAAGACGCTGGCGAAGGAGGTGTGGCGGCGCTTGTTGGCGTCGAAGGGCGAGATGCGCACGAGGCGGTGGACGCCGGCCTCGGCCTTGAGATGGCCGTAGGCGTAGGGGCCGCGGACCTCGAGGGTGACGCTCTTGACGCCGGCCTCGTCGCCGGGTTGCAGGTCCATGAGGTCGGACTCGAAGCCGCGGCGCTCGATCCAGCGGCCGTAGAGGCGCATGAGCATGCCGGCCCAGTCGGCGGCCTCGGTGCCGCCGGCGCCCGGGTGGATCTCGAGGATGGCGTCCTTGGGATCGTCCTCGTCGGAGAGCATGGCCTGGAACTCGAGGCGGTCCAGCTCCCCGCCGAGGGTTGCGGCCTCGGCCTCGACCTCGGCCAGGGTCCCGGCATCCTCCTCGGCGGCGGCCAGCTCGCGCAGCTCGAGGAGGTCGTCAAGGCGGGACCGGAGCCCGTCCCAGGGCTCGATGACGTCCCTCAGCCCGCGGGCCTGGCGGGAGACCTCCTCGGCGGCGCGGCGGTCGTTCCAGAAGTCGCCCTGGCCCATTCGCCGCTCCAGCTCGGCCAGGCTCTGCCGGCGCTGGTCGAGGTCAAAGATACCCCCGGAGCCGTTCCAGCCGTTCGGCGCAGTCGAACAGGATCTCTTCGTTGGCGGCCATGGATTCGCTCCTTCAGTCGTCGGGTTCGTCGTAGCGTTCGAAGGTGAGCCTTTCGGCCCGGGCCTCCTCTGGAATCTCGAAGAGCAGCTCCTCGTCGATGGTCTCGTCGCGGTCGAGGTGGAAGCGGTCCCCGAGGCGGATGAACATGGGCGAGCGCGACATCGGGTAGTAGCGCGCGCCGTCGTCGGTGACCAGCTCGAAGCACCGGGGCACGACGGGGTAACCGATCTTGAGGCGCGCCTCCATGTGGACCCGCACGAGGACGAACTTGCGGCCCGACTCCGGATAGCCGTGGAAGAAGCGCAGGTAGCGGACGCCGCCGTCCTCGGGGACGCTCCACCGGATCGGCTTCTGGAGACGGCCCAGCAGGTCGGGGAGTTCCTCGAGCTTGCCCACCGAGCCGCCGGTGAAACTGGCGAGCTTCCAGAGCATGACGCCGCCGCCGCCGACCACGCAGCCGGCGATCACCCCCCAGCGGATCATGCGCATGCGCCGCGCGAAGCGCTGGCGCCGTTGGCTGCGGGATCTGTCGCGGGATGGCGCGGCGGGCTGCTTCACGGCGGGAGAAGGTACGGCGCGGCCCCGAGGGCTGCCAAAGGACCGAGAGGCCCCTTCAGAGCCCGCGCAGGACGGCGATCTTGCCGGTGCGGCGGAAGGAGTCGCCCTCCAGGCGGAAGTAGTAGACGCCGGAGGCCAAGTCGCCTACCTCCCAGGACAGGGCGAGCCCCGGCAGGTGATAGCTCCCGGCGGGCAGGCGGCGGCGGTCGATGACGTGGACCAGGGCGCCGGCGGCGTCGAAGAGGCGCAGGGAGAGGCTCTCGGCCCCGGCCAGGTCGACGGGGAAGTGGACGGTGGGAGAGAGGCCGCGGGCGGGGTTGGGGAAGGGCGCGAAGGCGGCGCTGGCCGCCGGCCTCGGAGCCTCCAGGCCGCTGGCCCGGGCAGCGTCGACGCGGCCCCAGCCGTAGAGGGTGTCGGGACCCGCCGGGCCGAGGTCGACGGCGGTTGAGCGCAGGGCGGAGGCCACGTCCCCGGGGGTCCAGCCGGGGTGCTGCTGCAGCAGCAGGGCGCAGACGCCGGCGGCGATGGGTGCGGCGTAGGAAGTGCCGGAGACGTGGGAGTACTCGCGCACCGAGAACGGTTCCGAGCCCTCGGCGGCGCCGCGGCCGGAGACGGTGAAGACCCCCTGACCCGGGGCGACGACGTCGGGCTTGATGCGGCCGTCCGCCGTGGGGCCGCGGGAGCTGGTGGCGGCGATCTCCCCGCTCAAGGGGTGCACCGAACCGACGGCGATGACCCCGGGGGCGTCGGCGGGCACGGTGACGTAGCGCCAGTCGCCGAGGGCCTCGTTGCCGGCGGCGGCGACGACGACGATCCCGCGGGCCACGGCGAGCTCGGCGGCGCGGCTGGTGAGGGCGGTGGCCCCGTCCAGGTCCTCCCAGTCGTAGCCGGTGCCGTCCTCGAAGCGGGTGTAGCCGACGGAGGCGTTGACGACCCGGGCGCCGAGGCTGTCGGCCCACTCGATGGCGGCGACCCAGCGGTCCTCCTCGATGGGCAGCTCCCTCGCCACGCCGCCCTCGGAGGGCGTGATGTCCTCGGTCTTGGCCAGCAGGTACTCGGCGGCCGGCGCCACCCCGATCAGGCGGCCGGGGTCGTTGCCGGCGATGATCCCGAGGACGCCGGTGCCGTGGACGTTCTGGCCATGGGCGGCCTCATCCCCGGTGACCGGCTGCCCGGGCTCGTCGCCGACCTCGTCGTCGCCGTTGATGAAGTCGCGGGCGGCGGCCACCCTCAGGCCGGCGAAGGCGGCGTGGGCGGTCCAGTTGAAGCCGGCGTCGATGAGGGCGACGCGCACGCCTTCGCCGAGGAGGCCGCGGGCGTGTAGGAGGGGGACGTCGACGGCGGCCGCCTGCGCCAGGGAGGGACCGTAATCGAGGTCGGCCGGGCGCGGAGCGAGGCGGCCGGGCGGAGGCTCCGGGGGCAAAGCCGGGGAGGGCCGGCGCCAGCGGCGCACGGGGCGCACCTCGCGCACGAAGGAGAGGCCGCGCAGGGTTTCCGCCTGACCAGGGCCGGCGTCGACACTCACGGCATTGAACCAGCGCGAACGCGCGCGAACCCTCAGGCCGAGGGACTCGACGGCGGCGGTGTAGCGGCGGTCGAGACCGGCGTCGAGGGCGGGTCCGGGGCGGACGCGGCGGGGCGCCGGCCAGACGAGGGTTTCGCCGAGGCCCCCGGGCTTGTCGGCGAAGAACACCCAGAGGGGCTCGGCGGCGGCGCAGGCGGGAAGGAGGAGAATGGCGGCGCCCGCGGCCAGGAGGGACCGGCGGAGGAGGGTCATCTCAGGGTTCGACCGCGGTCCGGCGGTCGATGATCTCGGTGCCCTCGGGAGGGGTGAAGCGGAAGAGGTCGTCGTCGAGGCGGCCGTCCCGGCGGTGGCCGCTGAGGATGAAGGTGCTCACGTCGTCGTTGGGCTCGACCTGCTCGATGCGCAGCAGACGCCAGCCTCTCTCCTCCACCCACAGGCGCATGCGCTTGAGCCGGAGGGCGGGAGGCACATCCTCCGTGGGCTGCAGGGTCAGCATGTAGACCTCGCGGCCGTCGAGGTCGGTGCGCTCCACGGCGACGGGACGGTAGCCGTCCGCGTACTCGACGAGGACCTCCCACGGCGTCCGCAGCACCCCCCCGTCGTAGGGCGAGACGATGACCTGCTCGTTGGTCTTGCTGTAGGCCCAGATCGCCTTGCCGTCGGCGACGACGAGGTCGCCGCCCTCGAGCTGCACGCGGAAACGCCCCGGCCTGTGGGTGTAGATCCTCCCCTGGCGGGTGGCGTGCTTGTCGAGGACGGCCCAGTAGAACCGCTTCTCGAAGCGGGCCTCGTAGGTGCGGGCCCTGGCGAAACGGTCGCGGACCCGCTCCATGATCTCGCCGCCGGTGACGGCCGCGGCGGGCGAGGGCGGCCACGGGGCGGCCAGGACCACGGCCAGCAGGAAGGGCGCTACCCTCACGAAGCCTCCTCGTCGGCCGGGTCGTCTCCGCCCTCGGCGAGAATGCGCCTCGGCCTGGCGCCCTCGGCGGGCCCGACGATGCCGGCGAGCTCCAGCTCGTCCATGAGCCGGGCGGCCCGGGAGTAGCCCACCTTCATGCGCCGCTGCAGGTAGGAGGTGCTCGCCTGCTTGGACTC
The DNA here is from genome assembly GCA_964512165.1 of uncultured Gemmatimonadaceae bacterium. Lineage (GTDB taxonomy): Bacteria > Latescibacterota > UBA2968 > UBA8231 > UBA8231 > UBA8231. Next base: position 19,633 of record CAZEHQ010000042.1, read on the forward strand.
CAGGACGATGGCGACGGCCTCGTCGAAGAGCGCGTCCCGGTCGCCGGCGTCCTCCCCCGAGCTGCCGCGGGCGGAGAACACCTGCACCTCCTCGGCCTGGTAGCCGCTGTTGCGGATCTGCTCCACGAGGCGCTCGGTCTCCTCGCCGGAGATGAAGGCGCCGTGGATGCGGATCGGCTCGCCATGGCCGCTGCGCAGGAAGAGCATGTCGCCGCGGCCCAGGAGGCGCTCGGCGCCGTTCATGTCGAGGATCGTGCGCGAGTCGGTCTTGGAGGCGACGAGGAAGGCGATGCGCGAGGGGAAGTTGGCCTTGATGACGCCGGTGATGACGTTCACCGAGGGGCGCTGGGTGGCGAGGATGATGTGGATCCCCACGGCCCGGGACTTCTGGGCCAGGCCCATGAGGGAGGCTTCCACGTCGGCGGGAGCGGTGAGCATGAGGTCGGCGAACTCGTCGATGACGATGACGATGTAGGGGAGCTTGCGCACCTCCTCGCCCTCGGCGGTACCCTCGGCGCCGTCCCCCCCGGCGAGAATGCGCTCCACCTTGGCGTTGTAGTCGGCGAGGTTGCGCACCGCCATGCGGGCCAGCAGCTGGTAGCGGGCCTCCATCTCGGCGACGGCCCAGCGCAGGGCCTCGGCGGCCTTCTTGGGCTCGGTGATGACCGGCACCAGGAGGTGGGGGATGTCGTTGTAGATGGTCAGCTCCACGACCTTGGGATCGACCATCAGGAGGCGGACCTCGTCGGGCGAGGCGCGCAGCAGGAGGCTGCAGATCAGGGTGTTGATGCAGACGCTCTTGCCCGACCCGGTGGCTCCGGCCACCAGCAGGTGGGGCATCTTCGCCAGGTCGGTGACGTAGGTCTCGCCGGAGATGGTCTTGCCGAGGGCCATGGCGAGCTCGGAATCGTCGCCGCGGAAGGCGCGGGACTCGACGATCTCGCGCAGGTAGACGGTCTCGCGGCTCTGGTTGGCGATCTCCACGCCGACGATGGACTTGCCGGGCACCGGCGCCTGGATGCGGATCCCCTCGGCGCTCATGACCCGCGCGAGATCGTCGGCCAGGGCCGAGATGCGCCCCACCTTGACGCCGGCGGCGGGCTCGACCTCGTAGCGGGTCACCACCGGACCGGGGCTCACCTCCACGACCTTCCCCATGACGTCGAAGTTGGCCATCGCCTCCTGCAGGACGCGGGCGTTCTCGAGGAGGGTATCGCGGTCGACCTGCCCGCGGTCGGCCGGCACCGGGTCCAGCAGCCTGGTCCCGGGCGGGCGGTAGCGCCGGATCCGGGGCCGGGGCTTCGCGGCGGCGGCAGCGGAGGCGGAACCCCCGGACTCCGGAGACTCGTCCTCCGGGAGAGGGGCCGTGCGGGAACGGCCGTTGCCGGCGGACCCGTTGCGGACCCGTGCCGGCGGAGGCTCCTCGACCACCGGCAGGGACGGCTCCTGCGCGGGGGTGTCCCGAGGGACGACCTCCTGAAGGGGATCCTCCTCCATGAGCCCCACGGGCCTCCCCGGCGCCTCCGGCTCCTGCGGCTCCTGCGGATCGGGCGGCTCCTCGGGGAGCGCCGAAGATGCAGCGGGTCCCGCGGGCGCGTCCCCCGGGGCCACCATCGGCGACGGCCCTCCCGGCTCCTTCTCAGCGGCAGCCGGGGGACGTCCGGGAGCCGTGCGGGGTTCCGGCGGCTCCTCCTCCCAGGGGTCGTCTTCCGCTTCGGGCCGGGGCCGGCGGCGGCGGGGGCGGCGGCGCCACCACTCGGCCACGGCCTGCGCCCAGCGGCGCGGGTCCAGCTCGGTGGCCAGCACCAGGGAGACCCCTAGGAGGCCGGCGAGCAGGATGGCGGAGCCGATCCGGCCGGTGAAGGGGACGAGCACGGCGGCGGTGGTCCAGGTGCCCAGCCACCCCCCCCACTCGAAGGCGGTGTACGGGGACCAGTCGGGAAGGCCGGAACCGACGCAGAGGAAGAGGGCGATGCCGCCGATGCCGAGGGAACGGGCGGCGTACGACTTCCACGGGCGGCGGCGGAAGCGGTTCCAGGACCACAGCACGGCGAGGAGGGGCAGGGCGTAGGCGGCGTAGCCGACGGCGGTGAGCAGGCCGTAGGAGACGTGGGCGCCGAGCCACCCGGCGCGGTTCATGGCCGGCTGTCCGTCCTGGCTCGAGTTGGGCGGGTCCTGGGGGGAATGGGTGGCCAGGCTCAGAAGCAGGAAGGCGGCCAGCGCGAGGAGCACCACGCCGGTGATGTGGGAGCGCTTGTTGCTGGCCACGAGGTGATCTGCGCGTTCGGCCATGTGGATGCTTGCTCGCCCCGGATGGACGGGACCGGTGGCAGGGGAAGGAAGGAGGACCGGGGGAGGACCTCCCGAGGTGCATCAGCGCCGGACCACAACCCGCTTGCCGCCGGCGATGCGGCCACCGGCGCTCGACTGCGCCAAGACCACGTACAGCCCCGGGGCGGCGGGACGCCCGCGGGCGTCGAGTCCGTCCCAGGCCAGGCGCGTCTCGATGGCGGCGGGGCGCCAGTCGGAGAGCCGCGCTACCCGGCGTCCCTCGGCGTCGAAGAGCGTGACCGCCAGCAGGGCCGGCGCCGCGGGGAGGCGGCACAGGAACTCCAGGCGGCCGCCGAAGGGGTCGGGCCGGGCCTCGATCCGGATGAGGCCGCCGGCGGCCGCTGCCTGGTCGACGCTGTTGGCCCGCCCGGGGGTGCCGCCGGCGAGGTAGGAGACCCGCCAGGCGGGCGGCTCCCCGCCTTGGCGCTCCCAGGAGTGGCCGGCGATCCCCGCGGAGGGATCGTAGGTGAAGGAGTCGGCCACGGCGCCGCGGGCATCGCGCAGGAGAACCGTCTCGGGAGCGGAGTTGGACCAACCCGCGCGGCCGAAGGACCTGTCCTCAATAGTAAGGATTCCTGCCCACCTTTGCACCGAGTCGTAGGCCGCGGAGTTGCCGCGATAGCTGCCGTCGACGACGACGGCGAAGGCCCCCGGGGCCAGGCGGGTGCCGGACCCGGCGTCGACGAGGGCGTCCAGCTCGTGGGCGTCGCCGAGGCGCCAACCCGCCAGGTCGACGGACTCGGCGCCGGTGTTGCGCAGCTCCACGAACTCCTCGTGGTGCTCGCTGCCGGCGGGATCGGCCAAGAGAGGGGCGGCCGCACGGCCCAGCCGGCGCGTTGAAACAACCCGTGCGGTCACAGCATCCCTCCTCGTTTGCGGATCACCCACTCCCCCGCAAGCAAAAGGGCGGCCAGCGACAGCCACAGGTACTGGTCGACCTCGACGGCCAGACGCCGCTCCTCGGGGACCACCCGCGGCGGCGGGCGCAGGTGGGCGCGCAGGTCCCGCCAGCCCTCCAGGGGCCGGTACTCGCCGCCGCTGAGGGCGGCGATCTCGGCCAGGAGGCCGGGGTCGGCGCGCAGGTCCACGGCCTCCACGGAGTGGCTCTCGACGACGAAGCGCCCCCCGGAGCGGCCGAGGCCGGCCCCCCCGTGGGAGGCCTCGACCTCATAGGTGTACTCTCCGGCCTCCAGACCGGTCCAGGCGGCGCGGAAGCGGCCGGCCCCGGCGGGCTCCATGGCCGACTCCCGGCCGCCGGGCCCCAGGCGGATGGTGACGCGGGCCGAATCGACGGGTTCGTTGAGCTGGTCGTAGACCTCGGCCACCACCGCGGCGGGCTCGCCGGCGCGGTACACGGGACTCTCCGGGGAGGAACGGACCCGGCCTTGGGCCGAGGCGGCGGCCAGCCAGCGG